>JAFULL010000018.1 GCA_017473345.1 Clostridia bacterium
ATATCAATGTCCGGACATAGCAAATGGCATAACATTCAGGCCAAGAAGGGCAAGACCGACGCTGCCCGCGGCAAGATCTTTACCAAGATCGGCCGTGAGATCGCCATCGCCGTGCGCGAAGGCGGCTCCAATCCCGAAAGCAACTCCAAGCTGCGCGATATCATTGCCAAGGCCAAGAGCAACAACATGCCCAACGACAACATCAAGCGTTCCATCATGAAGGCTTCCGGTGAACTGGGCAGCGTTGATTACGACGAAATCACCTACGAAGGCTACGCTCCCGGCGGTATCGCCGTGATCGTTGAGGCCATCACCGACAGCCGCAACCGCACCGCCAGCGACGTGCGTCACTGCTTCGCCAAGAACGACGGTTCTCTGGGCGTGACCGGCAGCGTGGGCTTCATGTTCGACAAGAAGGGCGTGCTGGTCATCGAGCGTAGCGCCGATATGGACGAGGACGAAATGATGATGACCGTGCTGGACGCCGGCGCTGAAGACATGGAAGTGCTGGACGACGCTTTCGAAGTGACCACCTCTCCTGCCGATTTCTCCGCCGTGCGTGAGAATCTGGAAGGCCAGGGCATCACCTTCCTGAGCGCCGAAGTGCAGATGGTGCCGCAGAATACCGTCGTGCCTGCTGATGAAGACACCCTTGCCAAGGTGCTCAAGCTGCTGGAAATGCTTGAGGACAACGACGACGTGCAGAACGTGTGGCATAACGCCGAGCTGCCCGAAGAAGAGGAAGAAGAGTAAATCATCATCGCCCCTCTCCGGAACTGACCGGGGAGGGGCGATGTTTTATTGCAGGGGAATGTCCTCTGCAGGATGTTCGCCGCTGAGAAAGTATACCGGGCGCAGCACAAGCGAGCGTGTATCCACAGGCAGATCAAACCGCAGGGTGGACTGCAGCTGGCCGGGGGCGAGCACATGCAGACTTACATCCAGATTGCGCTGCACATGACCGTCTGCCACAAGTTTGTAACATTCCAGATAGTCGACATCGCCTTTGAAATGATCAGCGGCCTCCGTCCATTCCACAGGACAGGTCAGCGTTACCGTGCCGGACAGGTCGATGGGGGAAACGCGCACATCTGCCTGTGCGGTATAAGTTTCATGAATGGCAGAGCCGCTCAGCGACTGCGTGATGCCGGTACGGGGAATGCTGACCGGCAGGCGCAGAATGCCGCGGTTTTCCGCCGGGCGGATGTTGGCGCAGAAAACGCCCTGCGCATCCTGATAGAACAGCGTGGCGCTGTACATAAGGCTGAGTTCCATGTTGATCGCGTCGGTTTCGGCCATATCGGCAGGCAGCTGCACCTCGCGGAAACCGTACAGCGTATTTTCGTCCAGCCATTGGGCAGTGCCGTCCAGAATGTCGCAGTACCGCCCGTCCGCCAGATCCACACCGTCGCCCAGGTCGCAGTTTTCATAGGCATACCAGCTGCTTTCGTGGCTGTCGAGCCAGTGGATGATGGCTTTGTCCCGTTCGGGTTCGCTGTGCGACCATACCTCGGCGTAGCGCCTGCCGGGCTGCTGCATCATCCATTCGCTGATGCCTGAGGGCATGCCTTCGCCAGTCCATACTTTTCGGCCGTCAGTGGTGAGGGTGTAGCTGAAGTACAGCTTATTGCCGTCACAGTAAGCCTGATTGACGGTAAGATCAAAACTGCGTTCATACTGGCGGGCAAGCAGCTGGTCATACACCGTCTGCGGCTGGGCTGGCGGAGCAGAAGAGGCTGGGGCATACAGCGATACGCTGGTTTCAAGCTTCGGGGCTTCCTGCTCCAGCAGGGCAAGGCGGCCGGCGGAATCACCGGTGATTTCCCGGCTGCTCAGCCGTCCGAATACGCCCAGCGCAGCGCCGAGCGCCGTGCCAATGGTCAAAACAATCAGCAAACAGGCAAGAATAATGGAAAGTTTTTTTGGTTTCATGGTTTTCTCTCCTTTGATGATCCGCCATACTTCCTGCTGGCGGGCGGCGGGAAAATCCATGCCGGAGAGGCTGTTCTTCAGCGCGCTGCGAAGCCTGTCTTCATTCATTGTCGTCCGCTCCTTTCAGCAGGTGTTCCAGTTTGCCGCGCGCCTGTCTTAAACGGCGGTATACGGCGGAGGGTGTCATGCCCAGCACACGGGCCATTTCGGTGGCATCCATGTTTTGGTAGTAGTGAAGCACCACTACCTCGCGAAGCCGTGCGGGAAGGGCGTATACAGCCTCCAGAATGCTGCGGTCTTCCTGGGGTGCTTCGATGGTTTCCATCAGGGTTTCATCAGGAATGACCAGCCTGAACCACCGCGTGCGCTGGTGGTCGCGGCACAGGTTGACGGCGATGCGGCACAGCCATGCCTTTTCACTGGGCTGGCCGCCGCGCAGCGTATCGAAATGTTTCCAGGCCTTCAGAAACGTTTCCTGAACGATGTCCTGCGCCAGATACCGGTCGCCGAGCAACCCTGCGCACAAACCTGTGAGCATGCTGCCGTAGGTGTGCATCATCCGCGCGAGCTCGTTTTCGCGGTCTGCATTCACAGCATCCACCTCCTTCATTCATTCAGACGGATGAAAAGGGTAAAAAATGGCGTAACAAGAAAAAATTTTGCGAAATAGACTGTTGTGTGGTATCATCACCATGAGGTGTTCATTGTGACAAAAGTGTTTCCTAAATGGGCGGTCGCAGTCTTTTTTGCCGCCTTTTTGCTGCTGGGCTTTGTAACAGCCGGTGATTATGGCCCCACCTGGGACGAGCAGGATGAAATGGACATCCTGCGCATGAACCTGTGGGAGTACACGCGCACGTTCGGCGGGGATGAAAGCGCCTTCGAAAAACGCGCTGCTCAGCAGAATACGCTCACCATCAGCCGGCTGACGCCCATCTCCGAGGGAATTGAGCAGGATCACGGCATTGCGATGTTCTATCCGCTTGCGGGCGTGGTAATGGACGAAAGCCTTACCGAAGGTCAGCGTTCGCGCATCTGGCACATGGGCTGTTGGGCGGTGTTCACGCTGGGCGCCTATGCGCTGTACGCCTGCTGCCGCCAGCTGGGGCTCAGCCAGCGTGCTGCATTGATGGCTCCGGCCTTTTTGCTGCTGTCGCCCCGCTTCTTTGCGCAGGGGCATTTTAACAATAAGGATATCGCCCTGATGGCGCTGGCGCTGTGCGTGCTGTGGCAGGGGCTGAAGCTGCTGAAGAAGCCGACTTTTCTGACGGGCTTGTGCTTTTCGCTGTTTGGCGCGCTGGCGGCCAATGCCAAGGTGGCCGGCGTGGCGCTGTGGGGGCTCTGCGCGCTGATCGTGCTGACCGCACAGATCATCAACCGCCGCATGACGGGCCGCGTATGGGCGGTAGCCGGTGTGACGGCTGTGTCGTTCTTTGCGTTTTATGCTCTCATTACCCCGGCACTTTGGGCTGATCCGGCGGCGTTTGTGAACTATCTGGTCACCAACGCCCTGTCCTTCCAGCGCTGGCAGAACGACGTGCTGTTCCGCGGCACGGTGTTTCATCTGGTGCGTGAGAGCCTGCCGTGGTACTATCTGCCGTATATGATCCTTGCGACCACGCCGCTGTGGGTGCTGGCGCTGATTGCCTTTGGCACGGTGAAGGCCGCCCTGCGCGTATTCAAAGCCCGCAGGGACGAGGCGGTTTCACTTGTGATGGCAGTGCTGATGTGGGTGCTGCCGCTGGGCTTTGCGGTGCTTTCGCGCACGCATGTGTACAACGGTTGGCGGCATTTCTACTTTGTGTATGGGCCTATGCTGGTGCTGGCCGCGTGGGGTGTGTCGAAGCTGTGGAGCAAACGGGTATTTGCCGCTGCAATGGCTGTGTGCATGGCGTTGGGCTCTGTGGGCGTGGCGACGCAGCATCCGTACCAGTACGCGTATTATCAGCCCGTGGTGCAGCTGCGCGGCACGGATTTCAACGAGCTGGATTACTGGAACATTTCTGCGCGGGATGCGCTGCAGGCACTTGCTGAGCAGACAGAAGGCGAGATTCGACTGGCTGCGGCGGACTTGTGGAGCGACAACGCCATTCAAAAGGCCATTCTCACCATGGATGAAGAAACCGTGCAGCGCTTTGTGCTGACGGCTGAGGGCGATTATGTGCTCAGCAACCCGACCTATGCTCATTTCAGCGGCTTTGATGCAGAGGAATATGAGAAGATCGTAGAAATCACTTCTTACGGTCAGCCCATTATGCGCATTTTCAAGCTGCCTGTGGAGGACGTACAATGATCAGAAAAAAACTGGCGAATGCCGTTGTAGCGCTGCTGTTTGTAGCGCTGACGGTAATCGGCCTGACGACCTGTGCCGATTACGGCGTGCCCTGCGATGAGGACTGGGAGCAGCAGACCCTGCGCGAAAACATGCATGAATACGCTGTGCAGCTTTGGGGCGAGGACAGCGAACAGGCCCAGCAGTACAAAAAGCGCGGCATCGAGCGCATTTCGCAAAGCACCGAGCGTGATCATGGCCAGAGCGCCTATTACGCCTTTGCACCTTTGCTGGACCGGATGGAGCCACACAAACTGACGCTGGCATGGCACGTTTACACATGGCTTTGGTTCATGGCGGGCGTGTGGGCGCTGTATGCCTTTGCGCGCGAAACGGGACTGGGACGATTTTCCGCCACGCTGGGCGCAATGCTGTTGTACCTGTGCCCGCGCTTTTTTGCCGAGGGTCATTACAACAACAAGGACATGGTGCTGTTGTCGCTGGTGCTGTGCACCCTGTGGCTGGGCGTGCGGTTTATGAAAAAGCCGGGCGTGCTTCGCGGCATCCTGTTTTCACTTGCGGGTGCAATGGCGGCCAACACCAAGATCGTCGGTGCATTTGCATGGGGCGTATTCGGCCTGTGCGCAGTGGTGTTGATCACCGCCAGCCGCCGCTGGAACCGCCGCATGGTGCTGACGGCTGTTACAACGATTCTTGCGTTTGCACTGTTCTATACGCTGCTGACCCCGGCCATGTGGGCGGGCCCGCTGGATTACCTGAAATATCTGCTTGAAAATGCCTCGGGCTTTACACGCTGGACAGGCGTGGTTCTGTTCCGTGATCAGGTGATCGACCAACAGGTGCAGCCGCTGCCGCGCTACTATCTCATCTGGATGATGGCGGTCACGCTGCCGCTGTATGTGCTGCCGCTTGCAGGCATGGGACAGCTGTACACCCTTGCGCGCATTTGGAAACAAAAAAAACAGGCCCTTGCGGACCCGGTTACGCTGGCTTTGGCTGCGGCCAGCCTGTGCTGGCTGATCCCGCTGGCGGCAGCGGTGCTGATGCGGCCTACGCTGTACAACGGCTGGCGGCATTTCTACTTCATCTTTGCCGGACTGGCGGTGCTGGGTGCGCATGGCATTCGCAGCTGCATCCGCATCGCGCGCTACTGCGGCGGCGACTGCGGCATGCACGGCGTGTTTGTGGCGGCGCTGGTACTGTTTTATGCATGGACCGGCATGGACATCGCTCGCAATCACCCCTACCAGTATGCCTATTACAACCGTCTGGGTCACGAACAGGCCGAAACAATGGAGTTGGATTACTGGTATGTGAGCAGTGCCAACGCCATGCAGCAGCTGCTGGAAGCTGACCGCAACGAAAAACTGCCGTTGGTGCTGGGCGCGCAGGACGTGATGAGCTGGCTGAGTGTGATGGACGGCTGCAATGCCCTCACGCCGGAGCAGCTGGCGAAACTGAAGATCAAAGAATCCGCCAAAGCGCCCTATCTGCTGGCCAACAGCACCTATGCGCGCATTTACGGCACGCCCCCGCCCAAGGGGTATCATGAGCTGATCGTGCTGGACAGCTATGATATCCCCATCTGCATCATCTACGAAAAAGACTGAACAAAACAACCGCAGGAGTTTCAAAGCTCCTGCGGTTGTTTTGTTATTCAAGCACCATGCTGACCACGTTTTCCACGCCGCCTGCATAGCAGAACATATCCACCGGCTGACATTTTTCCAGCCGGTAACCGCCTTCGGCCAGCAGCTTGAGGTCGCGTGCCTGCGTGGGCACATGACAGCTGACGTACACCACGCGGCGCGGCCGGGCTTTGAGCACGGCGTCCACCACGGCGGATTCGATGCCTTTGCGCGGCGGGTCCAGCACCACCACGTCGGGACGAAGGCCTTCTTTGACCAGCTTGGGCAGCAGGTCTTCCACAGCAGCTACGTGGAATTCGGCATTTTCAATGCCGTTGCGCGCTGCATTGCGCTTTGCGCCTTCGATGGCCTGCGGCACAATCTCAATGCCGATCACATGACCGCAGGCGCGCGCCATGCACAGCGAAATGGTGCCCGCGCCTGCATAGGCGTCCACCACGGTGTCGCCGGGATTGAGCTGTGCAAAGTCGATGGCGGTCTGGTACAGCTTTTCCGTCTGGTCTGGGTTGACCTGGAAGAACGATAGCGGGGGAATTTCAAAAGTCAGCCCCAGCAGCGTTTCGTAGATCGCATCCTCGCCGAAGAGCTTGCGGCTGGTGCGGCCAAGGATGACGTTGTTGCGCTCGTTGTTGACGCTCAGATGCAGCGAACAGAAGCCGGGAACGCCCTTTTGCAGCAGGGCGACCAGCGCAGGTACGTCCGGCAGTTTGTCGCGCGTGGCCACAAGGGTGACCATCAGCTGGCCCGCACGGCTGACGCGCATAACCACATGGCGCAGAAGGCCTTTGCCGCTGAGTTCGTTGTAGGGCTGCACGCGGTTTTTCTGCATCCATTCGCGCACGGCGGCAAGCACTTCGCTCAGTCCCGGCATGGACACCGGGCAGTCGTCAATGGGAACGATAGCATGGCTGCGGCGGCGGTAGAAGCCCAGCTGGGGGTCATCCGCCGTGCCCCCGACGGGAACGGCGGTTTTATTGCGGCAGTGCCAGGGGTCGTCCGCGCCGATGACGGGCGGCACGTCGCTGTCAGCGATGGCGAGACCGCCGATGCGCGCAAGGCAGTCCACCACCTGTGCACGCTTGGCGCGCAGCGTGGCGGCATAGGTCATGTGCTGACCGCTGCAGCCGCCGCATTTGTCATAAACGGGGCAGATGGGCTCGGCACGGTCAGCCGAAGCAGCCGTTACATTCAGCAGCTTGCCAAAGGCATAGCGCGGCTGCACCTTCACGATGAGCACGTCGGCGTCCTCGCCCGGCAGCACGCCGGGTACGAATACGGCCATGCCCTCATGGCTGCATACGCCCTCCAGCTCGCTGCCCAGACGGTCGCAGTGCAGGGGGATCTGCTGGTTTTTCTGAATCATAGGTCCTCCAAACGTTTTGAAATGGGATAAGTGGCCCGGCGCTCCAGCCACAGCTCGGCCAGCGCCAGCGCCACGGCGCTTTCAACAACAGGCACAGCGCGTACGACTACGCACGGGTCGTGACGGCCATGCACCTTAAGGGTGGTATCGCACTTGCCGGAAAGGGATACGGTGTTTTGTTCCTGACTGATGGAAGGCGTGGGGCGGAACGCGGCGCGCGCGATGATTGGCATGCCGGTGGTGAGGCCGCCAAGCAATCCGCCTGCGTTGTTGCGGGTGGTGACGACTTTGCCGTCCTTCATGGCATAGGGGTCGTTGTAGCCATGGCCCATCATGGCGGCGGCAGTGAAGCCTGCGCCAAATTCGACGCCCTTGACCGCCGGAATGCTGAACAGGTAATTAGCCATCACACTTTCCACGCCCTCAAAGAAGGGCGCGCCCAGCCCTGCCGGAACGCCCACGGCCACGCATTCCACCACGCCGCCGACAGAGTCCTGCTTTGCCTTGGCATCCAGAATGTGCTGATACATCGCTTCGCCAATGGCAGGATCCACCGTAGGAACGGCGCGCTTGTGGCATTCAAACAGCGCATCCATGTCGGGATCGACCCAGTTGATGATATCGTGTTCGCCGCAGTGCAGCGACTCCACATGCGCCGCAATGCGGATGCCCTCGGTTTCCAGCAACTGCATGGCCACGCCGCCGGCAAACACATAGGGCAGTGTGAGACGGCCGGAGTGATGGCCGCTGCCGCGCAGGTCGTCGTTGCCAAGGCTGCGCATGATGGCGGGATAATCGGCATGGCCGGGACGGGGCCGGTCAGGTAGAAAATCATAGGAAGAGGAATGGGTGTCGCCGTTTTCAAAAATGGCGGTCAGCGGCTGGCCGGTGGTGATGTCCTCCCATACGCCGCTGAGAATGTGGGGGATATCCGCCTCACGGCGGCCGGTGGCGATGGCGCTGCGCGCGGCACGGCGCTGAACAAAGGCGTTGAGCTTATCCATGTCCAGCTTCAGTCCTGCGGGCAGGCCGTCCAGCGTAACGCCTACGGCTCTGCCATGACTTTCGCCAAAAATCTGTACAGAAAGCATGCGTCCGATGCGGCTGCTCATTCGGCTTTCCCTCCCAGTGCGCGATAGGTGGCCAGAAAGCCCGGCCAGGATTTGTTCAGGCATTCCACGCCGTGTACGGTGATGGGCGCGTCGCTGATGAGCGCGGCGGCAGCAAGAAACATCACCAGCCGGTGGTCGCTGCGGGCTTCCGCATCAAAGCCGCCGTGCAGTTTGACCGGGCCCCAGACACGAAGCGTGTCGCTGTCGGCGCTGACTTCAGTTGTGGCACCCAGCTGCGAAAGCAGCTCCTGCGTGGCCTTCAGACGGTCGCTCTCCTTGATACGCAGACGACTTACGCCCTGTAGGGTCGACATGCCCTGCGCCTGCGTGCAGGTCAGCGCCAGAATGGGCGCGATGTCGGGAATATCAGTGCAGTCGATTTCAACAGCCTTCAGGGGAGAAGCGCCCATGCGGGCCAGTTCATCCACTATGCGCGAATCGCCCTGCAGGCAGTTTTCATCGCGGCTGAGGCCTTCTACAGCGATGTTTCCGCCCATGGCGTTGATGCACAGAAGTACGGCAGCCTGCGACCAGTCGCTGGTGACCGACGCTTCGGAGGGTGATGCTTCACACACGGGAGACAGTTGGAAAAGACCCTCGCTGGCTTCGGTATACGGCGCGTGGAAATGCTGCATGAGCTTGAGCGTCATGTCCAGATACGGGCGGCTCACGATGGGGCCGGTGACCGCCAGTTCAGACGGCGCGGGCAGGTCGTTTTCATCGACTGCGTGGGCCAGGGCGATCAGCATGCCGCTGGCAAACTGGCTGGAGCGGCTGCCGTCAATCTCGTACTGACCGGCGGGCATAAAACCGCTGATTTCTACCGTGGCCATCCCGCCATCCTGCGCAGGCGTACGCACCATGGTCGCGCCCAGCTTTTCTATCAGCGGCTCAAAAGCGTCCAGCGGACGGCGGAACAGCGCAGGCTCCATCAGGAAGCGTACAGCCTGACCGCGTACCAGAAAAGCCGGAATCAGCATACGAAGCGCGGCTGCACAGGCGTGGACGTGACAGTCCACCATAGGCGCATCCTTGCGGGGCGCAGGCGCGGGCGTTACAATGAGCGTGCTGCCCTCATGGCGCACCGCCGCGCCCAAAGCAGTAATGCCGTTGATCATAGCACGGTTATCGTCGCAAAGCGGCGGAGGAAAGCCATTCAGGCGACATTCGCCCTGACCAAGGGCTGCCAGCAAAAGGGCGCGGTGCGCCTCGCTCTTGGCGGGAGGGACCATGGCGCTGCCCGAAAGCTGCGCGGGAGAAAACGTGATGGAAGCCATGGAAAATCTGCCTCCTTGCTTATGTAAAAAGGCGCAGGGCCTGTAAGAACTGCATTTTTCATTATACCATAGGCCATGGGACAGAAACTAGAAAAACCGCTAAAAAACAGCGCTGAGCGAGCAAAAAATATTTCTTTCGTCCTCATTGCCAAATGACGGTAGCGAGGGCTATAATGGTACAAGCATCTTGCCAAAGGAGCAAGCGTTATGAGTTATCCGGTACAATTTTTGGTGGTTGTTGGCGTAGCTATGTTTGCAGCGCTCAAAATCGTGCTGCAGGGTTTTGTGAGCCGCGGGCATATTCGCACGCTGCAGGACAGTCTGTGGTTTAATGTATTGCTGTTTGGCACCATTGCTTTGATGTTTGCCCTGCTGTTTCCCATGGGAAGGGTGGACGGCACGATTCTCGCCTATGGCCTGCTGCTGGGCATCAGCAATGTGATCTCGCAGGCGTGCTATGCCTTTGCCTTCAATGCGGGCCCGGTGTCGCTTACAGTGCTGATCGCAAGTTTCAACGTGTTTATTTCGGCGCTCTTCAGCGCCGTTGCATTCGGCGAAAGCATCTATCTTCCCCAGCTTGGAGGACTGGTGTTTCTGGCGCTGTCGATGCTTCTCAACCGCTCAAAGAGCCCGGATGAGAAAAAAGCCAACCGCAAGTGGCTGATCCTGACGCTGGTGGTGATGGTCAGCTTTGGTTTTGGCAATACCGCACAGAAGCTGTTTTGGATCACCGAAAGCAGCAAGCTGCCCAACAGCTCCACCACGCTGATGATCGTGATGTACACCTCGGCATGCCTTGCGGCGCTGGCGGCGTACCTGATGGTCGGCCATACGGGCAAAAAGGAAAAGAGCGCTCTGCGCTTCCGCAAGCCTGTGGTTTTGTATGCGCTGGCGGTCGGCGCTACGCTGACGATTTACCAGAAGCTGAATATGTACGGGCTGGAGCACATCGACGGTTCGTTCTTCTTTCCCACGGCCATCGGCACGCAGACGATGCTGGTGACGCTTGCGGGCGTGGTGCTGTTCCATGACAAACTCAGCCGCAACCAAAAGCTGAGCATCGTTTGCGGCATCATCTGCCTGGCGCTGATGAACCTGCGCATCGGGCCTTCGTTTACCCTGTAACAAAAGAAAGGATGGATCGTTATGCCCTACATTCTTCAGTTCCTGCTGGTGGTATTGCTGGCGGTGCTGGCATGCATCAAGGTGACCATTCAGGGCTTTGCCAGCCGCAACCATATCCGCACCACGCTGGACAGCGTGTGGTTCAACGCCCTGCTGTTTACGGTGATCACGGTGTTTCTGGTCATTCTGTTCCCGATGGGCGAGATCAACGGCACGCTGGTGTTCTACGCCGCGCTGATGACGCTGACCACGGTGGTGTTTCAGGTGTGCTACACCATCGCGCTCAACTCCGGACCGGTGTCGCTGACGGTGCTTATCGGCAATTTCCATGTGCTGATCACCACCACCTTCAGCTGCGTGGTACTGGGCGAAAAGCTGTATCTGACGCAGATGGTGGGTATCGCCCTGCTGGTCACGTCCATGTTCCTGGGCTCACAGAGCAAGCCGGACGAAAAGAAGGCTACCCGCCGCTGGCTGCTTTTGACGCTTTTGTGCATGTCGTGCTCGGCGACGTTTGGCATCGGTCAGAAGCTTTTCCTGGCCACGCCTGAAAGCAAGCTGCCCAATGCTCAGGCGACGGAGCTGGCGGTCAGCTATGCGCTGGCGGCAGTGGCAGGGTTTATCATCTACTTCATCAACAGCCGCCGCAGCGGTGAAAAGAGCCCGCTGGGCCTGAAAAAGCCGGTCATCCTGTATGCGCTGGGCATCGGATTGTCGCTGTGCGTATATCAGCGCCTGAACGTTTACGCTCTCAGCGTTGTGGAAGGCACCTTCCAGTTCCCCACCTATGCGGGACTGCAGTCGCTGGGTATGACGCTGGTGGGAATCGTGCTGTTCAAGGACAAACTCACGCGCCGTCAGCAGCTGAGCGTGGTGTGCGGCATTCTGTGCGTGGTGCTGATGAACCTGCGCATGGGCCCCTGCATCTGACAAGCATTCAAAAAGCGCCTCCTGTTTTCAAGACAGGAGGCGCTTTTTCAGAATGCGCTCATCGCCAGCAGAAACTGTGCGGTGTAGTAAACGCCCAGACTGCAGCGGTCGAAGGTTTTGCTCACGGGGGTCAGAATGGTGTGGCAGGTGCCCATGTCGCTTAATACAAACAGCACCGCGCCCAGCGCTGCCAGCACTGACCGCCGCGACAGCGCATGAAATGGCAGCGGCAGGCTGAAGCCAAGCAGCATGCCCAGCGCCATACAGTACACAAGCACACCTGCAAACAGCAGCCTGCTGGGGAACAGGTGGAAGTAACGACGGCAGAACAGCCACAGCCCGGCTACCGACAGCACAAAGACGATCAGGCTCCATGCGTCCGGCTTACGGCAGCGGGTCAGCGCCGCCATATACAACAGGTGGCCTGTGAAAAACAGTGCGCCGCCCACGACGAATTTCACATCCAGCAGCACATCCGCCGCAGCGCATACGGCAAGGCCCAGAAAGATGAGCAGCGCGTAGCGGTCCGTGCCGCCGCTTAAGATGAAGGCGACGCAGCCAAACAGCGCGGCCATCGCCGTGGGCAGCACCTTGGCGGTAAGATACGCAGCCTGCGCCACGCCGGGCGTGCGGTTGACGTATGAGGGCATAATCCCAAACCATGTGACGGTCAGGGCCAGAGCACCGCAAAGCCAGAGCATGAGATCCCTCCTGTTTTACAGAATCTGTGCAAACTTCGAAAGCGCCTGCATGCTGCCCTGCACGTTGAGCTTGCCGGTGAACATGGCCACCATGGGGTTGAGTTCGCGGCGGATGAGCGCCATCAGGTTGGCCTCAGAGCCGGAAATGGTGGCGTCGGCCTTTTCGTCGTCCGCCAGCAGAGCAAAGCCGTTTTTGCCAAGCGAAAAGCCCATGTTCAGCCCGCTGTCCGTGGTGGTGAGACGATAGCTGCCGGCAAGCTGGGCCAGCGCTTCGGGATGGGCCTTGAGTGCATCGCAGAACTTTTCCATCAGTTCAGGAAAGCTTATGCCATCAGCCAGACTGCTGATGATGGACTGGATCTCTTTTTTCAGTTCTTCCATGTGGATTTCATCCTTTCGTTACAGTTCCTGTTTCAGTTTTTCCAAAAGAGCCGCGCATCCGCGGTTCACGTCCTGCCAGGTGGCTTCAAAGTCGCCGGTATACCAGGGGTCGGCCACGTCGGAAGGATCGCCGCACAGGGTGAGCAGCTTGATGAGCTTACCGTCCGGGTCGCCGCCCAGCATACGGTGCATGTCGTTCATGTTGCCGTCGTCCATGCCGATGATGTAATCATACTGGGCATAGTCCGCGCGGGTGAGATAACGCGCGGTTTTTCCGGCGCAGCTGATGCCGTGCTCAGCCAGCTTCTGCCGTGTGCCGCGGTGAACAGGATTGCCGATCTCATAGGTGGAGGTTGCGGCGGAGGCAACCTCGACCACACGATCCAGACGCGCCTTTTTGAGCATGTCCTTCATGACGAACTCCGCCATGGGGCTGCGGCAGATGTTGCCGAGGCAGACAAAGAGGATTCTTTTCATGTGCGTACCTCGCGGAGAAATGATATACGATATGATTTTACCATAGTTCATATAAATACGCCATCGGGAGAGTGCATCTTCCCTGTTTTTTGCATTGCCTGTCAACGGCGGGTGTGATAAAATAACCCTGTTATGCACCATGCAAAGGAGGAAAACAGCATGCCTAACTTTATGCTGAACGATCAGGTGTTTTTTGATGCGGTGAAGCAGTTCCCCACCCCGTTTCATCTGTATTCCGAGGAGGGCATCCGCAATACGGCGCGCGGCCTGATCAAGGCATTTTCCGGTGTGCCGGTATTTCGTGAATATTTTGCGGTAAAGGCGCTGCCCAACCCCACGGTGCTGCGCATTCTGAAGGAAGAGGGCTGCGGCGTGGACTGCGCCAGTCAGACCGAGCTGATGCTGGCCGAAGCGCTGGGCTTTGAGGGCGACGACATCCTCTTCAGCGCCAACGACGTGCCCCCCGCTGAGTTTGCCTATGCGCGCAAACTGGGTGCGCATATCAACCTGGACGACCTGACCCATGTGGACATTCTGGCGAAAAATGGCGGTATTCCTGAGGAAATCTGCCTGCGCTTCAACCCCGGCGGGGACTTCCGCATCGGCACGCAGATCATGGGCAACCCCGGCGAAGCCAAGTACGGCATGACCCGCGCCCAGCTGACCGAGGCACTGCTCAAACTGAAGGGCTACGGTGCAAAGCGCTTTGGCCTGCATTCCTTCCTCAGCAGCAATACTACCGACTCCGCCTATTATCCCACGCTGGCCCGCCTGCTTTTCCAGACCGGCCGTGAACTGATGGACGAGACCGGCATGCAGCTGGCGTTCATCGACCTGTCCGGCGGCATCGGCATTCCCTATCTGCCCGATGCACCCAAGGCGGATATCGACGCCATCGGCGCGGGCGTGGCCGAGGCCTATCATGACATCTTTACGAAGAACGGCATTGAAGGCGTGGCCATCAAGACCGAGCTTGGCCGCTACATGACCGGCCCCAACGGCTGGCTGGTGACGCATATCACCAATGAAAAGAACATCTACAAGCGCTATCTGGGTCTGGACGCCTCCGCCTGCGATCTGATGCGCCCCGCCATGTACGGCGCATACCATCACATCACTGTGCCGGGCAAGGAACATCTGCCTCACGATGAAAAGGTGGACGTGACCGGCAGCCTGTGCGAGAATAACGACAAGTTTGCCATCGACCGTATGCTGCCCAAGTGTGAGATCGGCGACGTGCTGATCATTCACGACACCGGTGCTCACGGCCTGAGCATGGGCTACAACTACAACGGCAAGCTGCGCTGTGCCGAGGTGCTGCACTGCGCCGACGGCAGCTTTCAGCAGATCCGCCGTGCTGAAAAGCCCATGGATTACTTTGCTACGCTGGATAACGACCCCGTGTTTGAAAAGCTGCAGAAGCTTTGATTGCAAACGACGCTTCGTGAAAAACGAAGCGTCGTTTTTTGTCGTACGCAAGGGCTTTACAAACGGGCGCGTGTTTTGGTATAATAATCAAAGCCGTGCGCCCGTAGCTCAGCAGGATAGAGCGACCGCCTCCTAAGCGGAAGGTGTTCGGCCGCCCCTGACGAGGGTTATAACGTATTTGCGCCCGTAGCTCAGTAGGATAGAGCGGTCGCCTCCTAAGCGACAGGCCGTGGGTTCGACCCCCGCCGGGCGTGCCAAAATGCCGTAAACTCAAAGGTTTGCGGCATTTTTTCATGCCGTCA
>JAFULL010000082.1 GCA_017473345.1 Clostridia bacterium
CAGCCGACGCCGTCAAGCGAGCCGCGACCCCTTCCGGGGAGCGGCGGTCAAAGGACGCAGCCCGAAATTTATAAGTCAACCCCGCGAAGCGGAGTGGGTGCAGGGGTGGAACCCCTGCTTACTCGTATACCGTGCGGATGGCCGTCTCGGCCAGCTCGAGGCCGGGGTTGTTTTCCTGCGCAAGACGGATGGACCAGTCGTTTTCAAACAGGAGCACTTCGCGCTCTTCGCTGTCCCAGCCGCGGCCGGAGGTGGAGGTGAGCTTGAGCTCTTCGACGGGCTTGGGCGACTTGGTGACCCAGCGCACAAAGCGGAAGGGCAGGCGGTCCATGAGCATGTTGACGCCGTATTCGGTCTTGAGGCGGTGCTCCAGTACTTCAAACTGAAGTACGCCGACCACGCCCACGATGAATTCCTCGCGGCCGGTCTCGGTGCGGCGGAAGGTCTGAATGGCGCCTTCCTCGGCCAGCTGCAGAATGCCTTTGAGGAACTGCTTGCGCTTCATGCTGTCCTCGGGGCGCACGCGGGCAAAGTGCTCGGGCGCGAAGACGGGGATGGAGGAGAAGCGCAGCTTCGGGCCGGCGGACAGGGCGTCGCCCAGATGGAAGCAGCCGGGGTCGAACAGACCGATGATGTCGCCGGCATAGGCGGTTTCGACGGCCTCGCGCTCGTCAGCCATGAACTGCTGGGGCTGCTTCAATTGAATCTGCTTGTCGGTGCCGGAATGGTACACCGTCATGCCCTTGGTAAACTCGCCGCTGACGATGCGCACAAAGGCCAGACGGTCGCGGTGAGCAGGGTTCATATTGGCCTGGATTTTGAAGATGAAGCCGCTGAAATAGGGATCGGTGGGCTTGATCTCGCCGATGTCGGCCTTGCGGGAAAGCGGAGGAGGCGTGATGGAAAGGAAGGCCTCCAGGAAGGGCTCCACGCCAAAGTTGGTAACGGCGGAGCCAAAGAAAAGGGGGGTCAGCTTGCCGGTGAGCACGGCTTCCTTGTCGAAGGGATCGCCCGCTTCGTCCAAAAGCTCGATCTCGTCGTTGAGACGGTCGATGTAGTGCTGCTCCAGCACGCCTTTGGCCTCGGGGGAGTTGGGGTCGATGACGAGCGTGTCGGCCTTGCTCATGCCGTGGTTGCCGCCGGAATACAGCAGCACCTTGCCGATGTCGCGCTGGTATACGCCCTGAAAATCGCCATCGACGCCGATGGGCCAGTTCATGGGGCAGGAGCGGATGCCCAGCACGTTTTCCAGCTCTTCCATCAATTCAAAGGGGTCCTTGGCGGCGCGGTCCATCTTGTTAACGAACGTGAAGATGGGAATATTGCGCATGCGGCAGACCTTGAACAGCTTGATGGTCTGGGCCTCAACGCCCTTGGCGGCGTCGATGAGCATGACGGCTGCGTCGGCCGCGACCAGCACGCGATAGGTGTCCTCAGAGAAGTCCTGATGGCCCGGGGTGTCCAGAATGTTGATGCGGCAGCCGTCGTATTCAAACTGCATGGCAGAGGACGTAACGGAAATGCCGCGCTGCTTTTCGATCTCCATCCAGTCGGAGGTGGCGTGGCGCTCGGCCTTTCTGGCCTTGACGCTGCCGGCCTGGCGGATGGCGCCGCCGTAAAGCAGCAGTTTTTCAGTCATGGTGGTTTTGCCGGCGTCAGGGTGGCTGATGATGGCAAAGGTGCGGCGCTTCTCGATCTGCTCAAGCTGCGCTGCGTTCAAAGTGGCATCGCTCATGGGGATTGCTTCCTCGCTTCCTCAAAATCCGAAATAACACATAGTACAACAGCTTATTTTACTACGGGTACAAAAGCGCTGTCAAGGCAGACATTATCAAATGTATTGAGTGGAAAAATGACCGTCCATGTGGATTGATTGCAATGGAAAAAAGCATTTGTTATAATACATGACAACGATTCTGCAGAGAGGATGGCATACGAATGCTTTTCAACTCGCTGAGCTTTTTGATTTTCTTTCCGGTCGTGGTCATGCTGTACTTCACTTTGCCCAAAAAGCTGAAGAACTACTGGCTGCTGGCAGCAAGCTATTATTTTTACATGTGCTGGAATGCTAAATATGCGCTGTTGATTCTATTTTCTACCGTAGTCACATATGCTAGCGGCTTGCTTATGGCGCGCGCAGAGGCGGGCAGTATGCAGCCCAAACAGAAGCAAAACCGCAAAAAGTGGGTGGTGGCGGCAAGCTTTGTGCTGAATCTGGCCATTCTGTTTTTCTACAAGTATTTCAATTTTGCAATGGACGGTCTGCAGAAGGTGCTTGGCGCAGCGGGCATTGCGCTGCATATGCCGACTTTTGACGTGCTTTTGCCGGTGGGTATTTCGTTCTACTCCTTTCAGGCTTTGAGCTATACCATGGACGTGTACCGCGGAGAAATCAAAGCAGAAAAGAATTTTTTCCAATATGCGCTGTTTGTATCGTTCTTTCCGCAGTTGGTGGCCGGGCCGATCGAAAGATCCAAAAACCTGCTGGAGCAGCTGGAAGAGCCGAAGAAATTTCAGTTTGAAAGAGCCCGTGATGGCTTGCTGCTGATGCTGTGGGGATTCTTTCTTAAAATCGTGTTGGCTGACCGCATTGCCATTTTTGTGGATACTGTCTATGGTCAGTATACCCAGTTCACCGGCTGGTATCTGACTGTGGCGACCGTCTTGTTTGCTTTCCAGATCTACTGCGATTTTATGGGGTATTCTGTGATTGCCATGGGTGCATCGCAGATTTTGGGCATTCAATTGATGGAAAATTTTCGTGCGCCGTATCTGAATACGTCGGTGGCATCCTTCTGGCGCGACTGGCACATTTCGCTCACCAGCTGGTTCCGCGACTATCTGTACATCCCGCTGGGCGGAAGCCGCAAGGGAAAACTGCGCAAGCAGCTGAACAAGATGATCGTTTTTTTGGTAAGCGGTTTGTGGCACGGAGCACAGTATTCCTATGTGGCATGGGGACTGCTCAACGGTCTGTATCAGGTGGCGGGAGAGCTGCTTAAGCCTTTGCGCGACCGGCTGGTCAGGCTGTTCGGCCTTAACAGGAACTCGCTTGGACACAAGCTGCTGTGTGGATTGGTGACCTTTGCCCTGATTGATCTTTCGTGGATCTTTTTCAGAGCCGAGGGGATCGGCGAGGCGCTGATTATTCTAAAAAGCATTGTAAAAGCCGATAATCCATGGGTACTTGTTGACGGATCGCTGTATGGCTGCGGCCTTGACCGCGCCAATTTCATGCTGATGCTGATTTGCCTGGCGGTATTGCTGTTTGCGGATCTGTGTAAGCGAAAAGGCATTAAGATTCGCAAGGTGATTACTGATCAGGACGCATGGGTGCGCTGGCTGGTGTTTGCAGGTGCAACACTTGCTATTTTGCTGTTTGGTAAATATGGCCCTGGTTACGAAGCGGCCAATTTCATCTATTTCCAGTTCTGATGAAGGAGGATGTTTTATGAAACGAAAAATGAAGATCCTCCTGAGCGTTACGGTTGTAATATTGCTTGTGGTCATGGGACTGCATGGTATGAACGAACTGTTCATACCGGAAGGCAATGAGGTCTGCATGAATTATATCAAAACCTTTCATGCGTTGCCTGAAAGATCAGCCGAGGTAATGATCTATGGTTCCAGCCATGCATGGCGCGGCTGCGATTCGCGCGAAATGTACACCAAACATGGAATTGCAGCATATAATTACGGCTGCAACTGGCAGCACATGAATACTACGGCTCTTTTTTTGCAGGATTCGTTCCGGACACAGCGTCCCAAAGTTGCCCTGATTGAAACGATGGCCGCAGGCGAGCTTTTGCAGGATGTTGATCTGATCGGCGAAGTTTATTACACAAGGGCCATTCCTATGTCCCGCGGTAAATGGGAATACCTGAAACAGTGCTTTGGGAACCGTCTGGAGCGCTATTTGACATATACTTTTCCGGTTTTGGCATTTCATGATCAGTGGACGTCTCTTACAAAAGGCGACTTTACGGCTTTGAAAAATGAACCGGAAAACGGATTTCATAACTTTGGATTTATGGATATAAAAGAGGCACAACCGCAGACAATGCCTGATCATACACTGTTTCAGCAAAAAGAGATCTGCGCAGAGGCGAAAGAATGTCTTGATCAGATGGTGGCGCTGTGCCGTGAAAACAACTCAGAGATTGTGTTTTTCACTACGCCATACATTTGGGAATACCCTTATGCACAGGCAATGGAAGAATACGCTTCGGCCAATGGCTATCCGTACCTGAATTTGTTTGATAGCATGGAAGAAATTGGACTTGACAGCCAGACGGATTTTTCGGACGGGGGTCACCTGAACACCAGCGGTGCCAAAAAGGTGGCGGATTATCTGGGTGCATTTCTCAAGGAACATTATGAACTGACGGATTACCGCAACGATCCCGATTCGCTGTGGACGAAGCTGTTGGGTGAAAAGTGAATTGAAAAAGGAGAGGCATACAAGCCTCTCCTTTTTCGTTACAAACTCAACCGATAATACCGCCTCATCCGGCCGTCATAGGCGGGCTGCACCAGAATGCACTCGTATCCGGCGCGCTCAAAGTTGCGCCAGGAAGAGCCGTTTCCAGGGTCGACGGTGGCGTAGATGGCGTGGCCGCCTTCCGCACGTACCATTTCGGTGAATAGCTGCAGAAATTGGGTGTGTATGCCAAGGCCGCGGTAGTCCGGGCGTACCAGCACGTCGTGGAAGTCGTAGGTGCCTTCGGGCGGCAGGCCCAGCACACGCGCATAGCTGTGTTCGCCGCGCCGGACGCCGGCGGTGATGGCTGCATAACCGGCCAGACGGTCGCCGTCAAAGTAGCCGATGGCTTCATCACCCTGCAGCCAGAAATCAAATTCCCATTCTTCGGAGGGGAAAAACCAGCGCGGGTCGGGCAGCGCGGCCAATACTTCGTCCTGCAGGCGCATCATCTGCGGTTTGTCGTCGAAGGTGAGCTTGCGGAGGGTGAGGTCGCTTAAGGTCATGCTTTCAGGCTCCTTTTTCGGATAGTGCAAAATGCCGCCTGCTATTATACGCCTGTTGGGGCAAAAAGCAAACACCTGCCCGAAATGGTCGGCTTTTGTCCATCAAACCATATTGTTTGCAGAAAAACGTTTCCACCCCTTGACAAACACCCGAATATTATGCATAATGCATGCATAAACATTCACAGGAGGCATTTACCCATGGCATCCAAGAAGGAAATCAAGAAAGTTGTACTTGCTTACTCCGGCGGCCTGGATACGTCCATCATCATTCCGTGGCTGAAGGAAAACTATAATAACTGCGAAGTCATCGCCGTTTCCGGCGACGTGGGCCAGGGCACCGAACTGGACGGTCTGGAGGAGAAGGCTCTCAAGACCGGCGCCAGCAAGCTCTACATCGAAGACCTGAAGGAAGAGTTCATCACCGATTTTATCTACCCCACCATGCAGGCGGGCGCGGTGTATGAAGGCGAATATCTGCTGGGCACCAGCTTTGCCCGTCCCATCATTGCCAAGCGCATCGTCGAGATCGCCAAGGCCGAAGGCGCCGACGCCATCTGCCACGGCTGCACCGGCAAGGGCAACGACCAGGTCCGCTTCGAGCTGACCATCAAGGCCTTCGCCCCTGAAATGGCCATCATCGCTCCCTGGCGCGAGTGGGACATCAAGAGCCGCGACGAAGAGATCGACTACGCCGAGGCCCACAACATTCCCCTCAAGATCAACCGCGAAACCAACTATTCCAAGGACAAGAACCTGTGGCACCTCAGCCACGAGGGCCTCGACCTGGAAGATCCCGCCAACGAGCCGCAGTACAACAAG
>JAFULL010000083.1 GCA_017473345.1 Clostridia bacterium
CTGCGGCTTCAGAAAGGATTTTTCCTTCCTGTGCAAGCTGGGCATAGGTCAGCTCGCTGCCAAACTCATCCTTCAGGGCGGCTTCGTCGCCGAAACGGTCAAATCTCCACATCATACTTGCGAAGGATCTCCTTTCCCTTTTCAAAAGAGCTCAGGTCAATAATATCGTCCATGTCCACCATGATATCAAAAGCGTCTTCAAGAGCAGCAATGAGGGTCATGTGGCCCACGCTGTCCCACTGCTCGCTCTCGCCGTACTTGAGGGCAGGAACAGCTTCGGGGGCAACTTCGAGAGACTCGGCAAAAGCGTTGATGTATTTTTCCAGATTGGTCATGGGAAATCATCCTTTCATCATTCATGTATATAAGTCAATGGTTTTGATCACAAAATACCGCCGTCGGCGCGCCAGGTCTGGCCGGTGACGTAGCTGGCCATGTCGCTGGCCAAGAATGCCGCCACGTTTGCGATCTCTTCGGGACGGCCCTTGCGCTTCATCAGGATCTTTTCGGTCTGTTCGGCCACGACCTTTTCGCTCAGATCCTTTACCAGATCGGTATCGGTAAAGCCGGGAGCCAGAGCATTTACGCGGATGCCAACACTGATGAGCTCGCGCGCCATCTTTTTGGTGGCTGCGATCACCGCCGCCTTGGAGGCGGAGTAATCCAGCCTGCTGTCGCCGTCAATACCGGCGATGGAGGCGATGTTGACAACAGCCCCCTGCTTGTTGCGCGCCATCAGCCTTGTGGCCAGACGGCTGACCTCGATCATGGCAAAGAAGTTCACGTCGAAGATCGTGCGCATGTCCTGCTCACTGGTCATCTGGAACATGCGGTCCTCCCCCATGATGCCGGCATTATTCACCAGCACATGCAGGGGCTGCTTGTCCGCCATGACCTGCTTAAACGCGTCCTTGATGGCCGCCGTATCGCTGAGTTCACAGTACACAGGCTTAACCCATACGCCATATTTTTCAGCCGTCTGCGCACAGCGCACTTCAAAGGCCTCATCCGGCTTACGGGCAAAAGCCCACACATTCGCGCCCTCGTGGGCAAATACTTCCACCATCGCAGCGCCAATACCGCGCGCCGCCCCGGTGATCAGCGCATTTTTTCCCTTCAGAAGCACGTTACTCCTCCTCCGCAACGCTCACGCGCTGCTTGTTGTAATAGTCGGCATACAGGTCGAGCACATAGTTCAGGTTGTCGCTTTCCAGCGCGTCGCCCATGAAAGCGTCAGGAATATCCTCAACCGGTTTGAGCACAACCTCGGGCTGATCAGGATCGTTGAGCGCTGCATCGCGCGCATCCATAGCCTCATCGTAGGCCTGTGCCTCACCGTTGAGCAGCGACCTGAGCGCGCTGCCGCTGGACATATTCTGAATGCCGGAAACCTCTCTGTCCTCCGGCTGATAGCTCAAACAGCCGATGATCAGCAGAACGACCGCCACAGCAAAAATGCCAATGCGCAGTCCGTCCTTTTTCGCAGTGCCAATGGCTGCAAAGCCTGTGGCACGCGTCTCGGCACGGCGGATGTACCAACCCATCCAGTACAGCACCAGCGCGCAGCTCATGAGTACAAAGGTATAAAAGTACGTGTTAATGGTGCGTCCGTCGCCGATGTAGTTGCCCGTATACAGCGTCGGCGCAAGCTGCGCGCAGAACAGGCACACGCTCAGAAGCGTCACCCAAACCGGATGGTTGAAACGGTACGGACTTCCGCGCAGCGACTCAGCCAGCTGCCATGCGACCATAGCCCACACCACCAGCAGCGGCAGCGAGAACCAGCTGCCCACCAGTGCAAGGCCAAAGTAGAATGCCTGAAGAATGGCCTTGGGGGCGTTCACGCCGCCATGCAGCGTGGCTGCACGCACGGTGTTTCCCGGGGCGACCATGCTGAATACAAAGCAGCTCAGCAGCAGCACAAAGACTGCCAGTTCAAAGAACCTGCCGCGGCGCTTTTTGATCAGGCCGTACAGTACGATGAGCGCATCTACCAGCACTGCAAACAGCACAGTGGAATACTTGGCGCCGCCGGCCGTCAGGGTCAGCAAAATCAGCAGAATGCCCAGAATGACCTTTTTCACAGCCCTTTGCGCATGCAGATAGGCGATCCACGCGCCAAGCCGGAGCAGCGTTGCCGACCACAGCAGCGTGTACGCCACACCGCCGTTGAACCAGAAGAACGCCTCGCTCATTTCCGGCACGAACTGGATCATCACAAAGGCCAGTGCGCAAAGCGCCATGCGGAAGGTGGGCTTGTCGACATGCAGCACCACCACCAGCACCTGCCGCAGGAAAAACCACAGTGCAAACAGGAAGAACGTCAGCAGCACCAGCGTCGATACCCAGTACAGATTCTCACCGAACAGAGCCGGCTGCAGAGCGCTGATGAAGGAAGTAGCATAAGTACCTTCCCATGTGTTGCGGATACCCTTCGTGTTGTCCACCGCAGCGCCGACGGTTGCCAGCACACTGCCGGTTTCCTGCCAAGCGGCGCGCGTCAGCAGTGAAAAGCCAAAGTCGTCATAGCAGGCATGGTTGTAAAAAGACAGTGCATACAGAGGCATCAGGCTGACCAGCAGCACTGCTACGCACAGCCATGCCAGCGCACGATTGGAGATATTCCGCTGAAGAACAGGCAGTTTCATTGCACATCACGCTCCCCTTCCAGCAGGATGGCGTCCTTGCCGTAGTATTCACACAGGGACGGACGTACGTCATACACCGCGCCAGGCTCCAGCAGGTCGTCCATGAACACAGCCGGATTGGCTGTAAGCGGACTGAGCTGAATGACGGGCTGCGTTTCATCGTTGAGCAGCGTTTCCCGGGCGGCCATCTCTGCGTCGTACTGCGCCGCCTCACCCGTGATGATAGACAGTGCCGCGCTGGGGCCGGACATATTCTGCACGCCGTAGAGCACGTCGCCGGGACGCTTGAAGCTGAGGCAGCCAGCAACCAGCAGGCACAATGCCGTCAGCAGCAGCGCGCCCGCCTGACGGGGCGTGGGCTGCTCAAGCACAGGCAGATGCCTTGCTGCCCAGCCGCACAGATAGTACACATACAAAAACCAGAAAACCACAAAACTGAGAAAATAGGTGTTGACGATACGCCCGGCACCGATGGATGCAATGCTTTGCAGCGGCGGCGCCAGCTGCACACAGTAAAGGCATACCATCAATACGAGCACCATCCACGGATGATCAAAGTGGAAAGGGCTCCTGCGCGCAGCAGCATAGAAAGCCGGCAGCAGCACCAGCGTGACTGCAATGATGGGCAGGCGGATATACTGACCAATCTGCCCCACACCATAATACATGGACAGAATCACCGTTTTGACCGGTGAAGTATGATAGTTGATCATTTCAGCGCGAACGGCATTTCCGGGCGCGACCATGCTGTACACGAAGCACGCCGCAAACAGCGCCGTCAGTCCGACAAAATGCCAGCGTTTGCCGTGCTTTTTCACAAACAGCCACACAAGCAGGCAGGCAGCCATGCACAGTCCGAACAGTCCGCCGCCGTAGCTTCCGCCGCCCAGCAGCACCATCAGCACCGCAAGCACGATCGTTAGCAGCACAGAAGGGCCCTTCGTCTGAGCAAGCCGCACACCCAATGCCGCTGCCAGTACCAGCAGCGAATAGATGAACACATTGCCCACGCCGCCGTTGAACCAGTAGAAGGCCTCGCCCACGTCCGGCATGAACTGGATGATTACCGTCAGCGCAAGGCTGGAAAGGGTAATGCGATCCCAACGCTCCAGTCCGAAAACCTTAAACACCGTACAGAAGAAAAAGCCAAAACAAATGATCAGCGCCGTAATGAGAAACATATTGGCCACCCAGTACAGACCTTCATCAAACAAACCGGGCTGAAGATTGCTCAGGATCGTACCCGTATATGTTCCCTGCCAGGTCTGCCGGGTGTCGCGGGCGCTTTCCATGGCAGCGCGAAATACCTCGTTCAGGCTGCCGGTTGCCTTCCAGGCCTTATGCACATCAGCAGAAAAGCCGTAATCATCATAATACGGATGGTTGTATACCGAAATCACATACAGCGGCAGGGTGCTCAGCGCCAGTACCACTACACACAGCCACGCAAAAATGCGGCGATATTTTTCCATCAGGCCCTGCCTCCTTTACTTCAAAATACGTTTTGCCGGCAGTGTTCAGACGTCCAAAACCCTCAGAAAGCAACACGAACAGGCAAAAAGAATCACACAGTTTACCAAGGTAAGATTATAGCATATTTACGCACAAAAAGAAACCCCGGTCAGCAGAACTGACCGGGGTTGGATTGCAGTTAAAAATTACTCCTGCTCTTCAGCTTCCATCGCAGCAGCGTAAGCTTCGATGTCCACAGCAACGACTTCCTCGCCGTTGTCATACACAGGCTCTTCCACAACTTCTTCCACCACTTCGGGCTCCAGCAGAGCGCGGATGCTCAGGCTGATGCGCTTGGCTTCGGGGTCGATGTTGAGGACCTTCACATCCACGATGTCGCCGACGTTCACAGCGTCTTCGACCTTCTGGATGCGGGTGGCAGCGCACTGGCTGATGTGAACCAGGCCGTCGATGCCGGGCTCCAGCTCAACGAAAGCACCGAAGGTGGTGATGCGGACAACCTGACCGGTGACCACAGCGCCAGCGGGGTACTTTTCGGGGGCCAGATCCCAAGGCTTGGGCATGAGCTGCTTCAGACCCAGCTGAATGCGCTCGCGCTCGGTGTCGAGGCTGAGGATCTTCACGTCCACTTCCTGATCGGGAGCGACGATCTCAGAGGGATGCTTGACATGAGCCCAGCTCAGGTCGGTCACGTGGATCAGGCCGTCCACGCCGCCCAGGTCGACGAAAGCGCCGAAATCGGTCAGGCGGCGAACAACGCCGTGCACCACTTCGCCCTCGGCCAGACGGCCCCAGGCTTCAGCCTTCTTGGCAGCAGCTTCTTCGCGGACAACAGCGCGGCGGCTGGCC
>JAFULL010000084.1 GCA_017473345.1 Clostridia bacterium
ATGTTGAAGCTCTGCTCCTTAAGTATGTGCTGCCTGTTCGCAATGGGCGACACGACCCTCGCAAAGTCAAGCCTCGTTCATTCGTCAGTTTCACCTACAGAGTAGCTTAACGTCCTTATCTTAATCCTTTTTCTGGCAGATCTCCATCTGTCTTTTTGTCGTACACAAAAAAGAGAAGATGATTCTCCTTTTGTTAAATCATCTTCTCTTGGGACTGCTTTTTCTCTATCGATTTCTTAACTAAGTGACATTGGCTGATTGCAGTCCTCTTTTTATGTTAAATTTGAGGATACTTTGCAAAGGCAATGTCTGCATCTCCTCTGGCGTTCACAATTTTTTCAAGCACAGGAAGCACTTTATCGCAAAGCCTTATGCCTGTTTTGCGAAGTTTTGCATCAGCGCTCTCCATCAGGAAAGGATGACCAACCGCATCAAACATACTCACATCATTAAAGTTATCACCGAAGGCAACTGTTTCCTGCAGTGAAACATGCAAATATTCCATCAGTATACGCATGCCTGTGCCCTTATTTGCAACAGTCAGATCAAACCAGTCCTTCCCGGAGATGGTCGCCGTAAGTCTGCCGCCCCACTTTTGCAGAAGGAATGGCGCAAGGTCTGCTACACCCGTTTCAGCATGGCCAGAAACCTTCAGGATGGGTTCCTGGATCTGTTCCCAGGATGATATGATGGTTGATGTATTTTTCAGTCGATAAACAATATCATCTGTAAATTTTCGATTTGCATCCACCATGTAGCAGGTTTGGCGCCCGCTGATCAGCACATCCATCCCAAGCGCTTCAAGATCATGAATGACTTCAAATGCAACCTTTCGCTCAAAGGTAACAATGCCTGCATCCTTCCCATCCACAATATTAACAGCGCCATTTTCGCAAACAAACGCCATATGCTCTGAAGCATCTGAAAACAATCGCATCAGGTTGCCTGGCTGTCTTCCGCTGGATGCTGCAAAATGAATACCCAACTGCCGCAGTTCACTGATGACATCAAAAATACCATTCGGAAGCGAACCATCTGCCTCAAGCAATGTTCCATCAAGGTCAGAAGCAATCAATCGAATCACTGCTGTATCTCCTTTACATAAAAACGAAACAATCATAGCACAAACAAAAAACAAGGTCAATTCAATTCACTGTTGACATTTGAAATTATATGATTTATCATTCATATGAACAGTTGTTCATATATTGGAGGTGAATTTATGAGCCATTCGTCCTCTCCCCTTGTATGCGAATTGCTTCATGTTCATGAGGAAATTGTCAAAAACGTCATGAAGGTCATGCCTGGAGAAGATGTGCTTTTTGATCTGAGTGAATTGTTCAAGGTTTTTGGTGACTCAACGCGCATTAAAATTCTCTATTGCCTGTTTGCCAGTGAAATGTGCGTGTGTGACATTGCGGCATTGCTGAATATGACACAAAGCGCCATTTCCCATCAGTTGAGCGTTTTGAAAAAAAGCAAACTGGTCAAATCCAGACGCAGTGGTAAAACAGTATTTTATTCTTTGGCTGACAGCCATGTACGTACCATGCTTGACCAGGGTGTTGAACACGTTACTGAGTAAAGGAGAATGTAACATGAAGAAGGTTTTTAAGCTCAAGGATCTGGATTGTGCAAACTGTGCCGCAAAAATGGAAAAAGCCATTTCTGAACTGCCCGGTGTTGCCAGCGTACGTGTCAATTTTTTAACGCAGAAGCTGACTCTCGAAGCCGATGCTGCTCAGTTCGATACATTGCTGGAAAAAGCATCCGCTATTATCCGCAAAATCGAGCCCGACTGCACGGTTATTAAGTAAATCTACAGAAGGAAGGTCATAGTATGTCCCGTAAGCAGAAAAAAACACTCCTGCGTATAGGTATCAGCGCGGTGTTATTCCTGTGTGGCCTCCTTATACCCACGAAAAATCTGTCGTTGGCTTTTCTTGCATCATCATACCTGCTTATAGGTTATGATGTCCTGAAAGAAGCTTTCACAGGCATCCTGCATGGACAAATCTTTGATGAAAACTTTTTAATGGCAATTGCAACGATTGGCGCAATTATCATCGGTGAATATCACGAGGCCGCCGCCGTCATGCTGTTTTACCAGGTCGGCGAATGGTTTCAGCAGTATGCTGTTGGAAAATCCCGCGCTTCCATTGCTGAACTGATGGATATTTGTCCTGAAACAGCAGAAGTTGAACGCGATGGTGAACTGATCAGCGTTGATCCCGATGAAGTGGAGATCGGTGAAATCTTCATTGTCAAAGCCGGAGAAAGAATCCCGCTTGATGGAACTGTTGTTGAGGGTTCATCCAGTCTGAATACCGCTGCTCTTACCGGCGAAAGCCTGCCCCGTGAAGTTGGAGTTGGTTCGAGTGTCCTAAGCGGCTGCATTAATGAAAATGGCTTGCTTCGTATTAAAGCAGAAAAACTGTATACCGATTCTACCGTCGCCAAAATTCTTGACCTGGTTGAGAATGCGAGCGACAAAAAAGCAGAAGTTGAAAACTTTATCACACGTTTTGCGCGTTTTTACACGCCAGTCGTTTGTTTGGCAGCACTTTTGCTGTTTGTCCTTCCTCCCCTGTTCACTGGAAGCGGTTGGTCTGTCTGGGGCTACCGGGCATTAAGTTTTTTGGTCGTCAGTTGTCCGTGTGCACTGGTTATCTCCGTTCCTCTCAGCTTCTTTGGCGGAATTGGCGCTGCCAGCAAGCACGGCATTTTGGTTAAGGGCAGCAACTATCTGGAAATCTTGTCAAAAGCAAAAACTGTTGTTTTTGATAAAACTGGCACTTTAACCCGTGGACAATTCAGTGTGACCGACATACGTCCAGTCTCCTGCACAAAAGATGAATTGCTGACCATTGCCTCCCGTGCGGAAAGTATTTCATCTCATCCAATCAGCCGCTGCATCTGCGAAGCAAGCAGCGCCAAGACAGACATATCGGAACTGACTGCTGCGCAGGAAAAGCCCGGTTATGGCGTTTCGGTCGTCTGGAATGGCATGCAGATTGATGCCGGAAATCAAAAAATGATGGAATCGTTGAGTATTTCTGTTCCAGACTGTTCAGGAACTGTCGTACATGTTGCGTATAATCAGGAATATATGGGCTATTTGTTGATCTCTGACGAATTAAAGCCCGGAGCAGCAGCCGCAGTGCATTCGCTGAGAAACGAGGGCGTTACAAAACTCGTCATGCTTACAGGCGACAACGAAACCGCTGCACGTTCCATTGGAGATCAGCTTTGCCTGGATGAATTTCATGCACAGCTGCTTCCCGGCGAAAAGGTGGACCATGTAGAACGCCTGCTTGCCCAGAAAGAGACAAACGATATGCTTGTCTTTGTCGGCGATGGCATTAACGATGCTCCGGTCCTTGCACGTGCTGACCTTGGCGTGGCAATGGGTGCTATGGGAAGCGACGCAGCTGTAGAGGCAGCTGATATCGTCCTAATGGATGACGATCCTCGCAAGCTTTCCCTTGCCGTAAAAATCAGCCGTCGCACGCTTGGCATCGTTCGCCAAAACATCCTCTTTGCTCTTGGGGTAAAGTTGATCGTCTTGCTGCTTGTTGCGCTGGGGCTGTCCGGGATGTGGCTTGCCGTTTTCGCGGATGTCGGTGTTTCGGTACTGGCCATTCTCAACGCAATGCGCGCCTTGCTCATCAAATAAAAATAACCAATAAAAGGACGCTTCAGCGTCCTTTTATTCAGCTTGACAAATACCCCATACAGGTATATGATTCAAGTACCCCTACAGGGTATATCTTTGAGGAGCTGACCAGCATGCAGTGTGAATGTCATAAAACAAAAGTGCGTTCTCAGGACGATATCAAAAAATTGATTCATCGGCTCAACCGCATTGAAGGACAAATTCGCGGCATACGCGGAATGGTTGAAAAAGATGCCTACTGCACTGATGTTCTGGTTCAGGTAGCGGCTGCGAATGCAGCATTAAACGCTTTCAGCCGCGAGCTTCTTGCTGATCATATTCGCAGTTGTGTTGTACAGGATCTGCAGCAGGGCAAGGATGATGTGATTGACGAGCTTGTTGCAACCCTGCAAAAGCTTATGAAATAAAGGAGTGTTTGAAATGAAACAATATACAGTCACCGGCATGAGCTGCGCCGCATGTGTAGCACGGGTTGAAAAAGCTGTAAGCAAAGTAGACGGCGTTACCTCGTGCTCTGTCAGTTTGCTTACAAACTCTATGGGCGTTGAAGGACATGCTGATGAGAAGCAGGTCATTGCAGCCGTTGAGGCTGCCGGTTATTTAGCCAGTTTGAAAGGGAACGACGTTACAGCGCAGCAGCGCGCCAACCAGGCTGATTCCCTCGCCGATCATGAAACACCTGTTTTGAAACGCAGACTGTTCACTTCTCTCGGTTTCCTGCTGGTTTTGATGTATGTTTCCATGGGGCATACCATGTGGAGCTGGCCGCTTCCTGCTTTCTTTGAAAACAATCATATAGCCGTTGGCCTGCTGCAGCTTCTTCTGGCCGCGATTGTGATGGTGATCAACCAGAAATTTTTCATCAGCGGTTTTAAAAGTCTTTGGAACAAAGCGCCTAACATGGACACGCTGGTTGCCATGGGCTCAGCAGCATCCTTTGTATACAGCACCTATGCCCTGTTTGCCATGACTGGCGCTCAGGCGCGTCAGGATGCCTCCGCTGTGATGGGCTATATGCATGAGTTCTATTTTGAATCAGCCGCGATGATTCTGACATTGATCACAGTCGGCAAGATGCTGGAGGCCCGTTCCAAAGGAAAAACCACAGACGCCCTGAAAAGCCTGATGAATCTCGCTCCGAAGACGGCAACGTTGCTGAAAGATGACAATGAAGTTGTTGTGTCCATCGAGCAGGTCAAAAAAGGCGATATTTTTGTCGTGCGTCCCGGCGAAAGCATTCCTGTAGACGGCATTGTGCAGGATGGCAGCAGCGCCGTTAATGAAGCCTCCCTCACTGGCGAAAGCCTTCCCGTAGATAAGACCGTAGGCGATTCGGTTTCCGCTGCGACGCTGAATCAATCCGGTTTTCTGCGCTGCGAAGCCACCCGCGTAGGCGAAGATACCACGCTTTCTCAAATCATTAAAATGGTGAGCGATGCGGCCGCAACTAAAGCGCCTATCGCAAAAGTTGCCGATAAAGTATCCGGTGTTTTTGTTCCTATTGTCATTACAATCGCTCTGGTAACGACTGTTATTTGGTTGCTTGCCGGTCAGAGTTTTGCCCTTGCACGTGGTATTTCTGTGCTGGTCATCAGCTGTCCGTGTGCGCTTGGTCTGGCTACACCTGTTGCAATCATGGTCGGAAACGGAAAGGGCGCTAAAAACGGCATCCTTTTCAAAAATGCTGTCTCCCTTGAAGAAGCCGGAAAAGTACATGTTGTCGCTTTGGACAAAACCGGAACCATCACAAGCGGCGAACCAAAAGTAACAGACATTTTGCCTGCCGACGGAGTCACTGCAAACGAGCTTCTTACAATGGCATACTCTCTTGAAAACAAGAGTGAGCATCCCTTGGCCAAAGCGATCGTATACGAAGGCAGCAAACGCGAACTGACGCCTGAGGAAGTCGATGATTTTAAAGCGCTTCCTGGTAACGGACTGTCTGCTGCACTACGTGGCAACATGCTTTATGGTGGAAATATGGCTTTTGCAAGTCAATACGCCTCTATTTCTGACGACGCAAAGGCTCAGGCCGAAACGCTTGCAGAAGCAGGAAAAACACCGTTGTTTTTTGTCAGAGACCGCAATCTGATGGGCATCATTGCCGTTGCAGATTCGATCAAGCCCGAAAGTCCTGCTGCCGTGCGTCAACTGCAGAACATGGGAATCCACGTTGTCATGCTCACCGGCGACAACGAACGCACCGCCAGAGCCGTTGGCAACCAAGCCGGCGTAGACGAAGTGATCGCAGGCGTACTGCCTGATGGCAAGGAAGCTGTGATCCGTCGGTTAAAGCGCAAAGGAAAAGTTGCGATGGTCGGTGATGGCATCAACGATGCCCCTGCGCTTACACGAGCAGATATCGGTATTGCGATTGGTGCAGGCACTGATATCGCCATCGACGCAGCAGATGTCGTTCTCATGAACAGCAAACTCAGCGACGTTCCCGCTGCTATCCGTCTCAGCAGGGCGACACTGAAGAATATCCATGAAAACCTGTTCTGGGCGTTCATTTATAATGTCATCGGTATTCCTCTTGCAGCCGGTTTGTTCATTTCTCTTCTTGGCTGGCAGCTTAACCCTATGTTCGGCGCTGCCGCAATGAGTCTTTCCAGCTTTTGTGTTGTATCCAACGCGCTGCGGTTGAATCTTTTTGATCTTCACAGCACGAAAAAGGATAAAAAAATCAAACCTGCAAAGGAGACGAAACCCATGGAAAAAACCATGAAGATCAATGGTATGATGTGCGGTCACTGCTCCGGCCGTGTCAAGAAGGTGCTGGAAGCTCTGCCTGAAGTAGACGAAGCCGTCGTCAGCCACGAAACCGGCACTGCCGTCCTTACGCTGAATGCCGACATCAGCGATGAGATTCTTAAGAAGACTGTAGAAGATCAGGGATACGAAGTTGTTGGCTGACCAATTTGAAAAAACCTGCGTTTCTCAATATGAAACGCAGGTTTTTTATTCAAAGTCTATTCACAGGAAAAAACATATAGTTCTCGCCTGTCTTCGGACAGACAAAATCATGCACAGCTCCAGCCAATAGAATATTATGCTGATACAGGTAGTCCAGCATCTGTTGAAAAACATCATTCTCACTGCATTTTACATACAAATATTTATAGGCTGGTATCACCCACTTTGTCCATCCTTCCGGAGCTTCCTGTTCCAGTTCGCACTCAACACCGGCCAGATACAAGCCTTTCGTAAAATTTTCCTCCCACGGTTGGTTGGATCGGGCCATGTCGCTCATCGCACCCCAGATGCCAGCTAAGCATCCAGTGGAATCTTTCTTTGCAAGTGCTTCCACTTCTGTAAAATGACCATTTGCTTCGTTCCACAGTCTTTCAATAAACCCCGCACCGTCATCTGTTGAACCTTCTTTTCCAATAACGGCAAAGGCCTGTTTTTCGCATTGCATGATTTCCATTGTGACCTCCCAAACAGCAAAAGGCATTCCTGAAGCAAAAGCCTCCGGAATGCCTTTTCAGATTATTCTTCAGAAGCTTCTGCCTCTTCTTCTTCGGTCAAAACACTCTCGATAAGCTCAAGCAGTTTATCGCGCCCGGTATTGTCTTCGCTCGACGACACGATCACTTCCCAGGGCTGCACCAGCATCTGACGGCAGATGGGAGCCAGCTGCTTCATTCTCGCTCCCCTGCTGATCTTGTCTGCTTTGGTCGCCACGACTGTGAAGGGAATGTCCATCTGACGGAAATACTGGGCCATCGCGATATCGTCCTGAGTCGGATCATGACGGATATCCACAAGCAGCAGCACATGAAACAGCAGCGTGCTGTCCTGAAAATAATGATCCATCATCGCGCCCCAGCGCTCTTTTTCCTTCTTGTCAACCTTTGCAAAGCCATAGCCAGGCAGATCAACAAGATGGAATGCGTCGTTGATCAAAAAGACATTGATCAGGCGGGTTTTTCCGGGCGTTGCGCTTGTTTTGCACAGCTTCTTGCGGTTACACAGCGCGTTGATAAGCGAACTTTTGCCAACATTGCTCTTGCCCACAACCGCCAGCTGCGGAAGCGTAATGGGAGCCTGCTCGCGATAGTCTGCCAGGCTCGTCACAAAGGACGCATTTTTGATTTCCATTTTATAAACCTCTGTATGCACCGGGCTTCCCGCCGTTATGAACAGGAAGCGCTGTCTCCATTTGTGTTTCTGCAATCATAGGCGGTTCGCATACCAAAGCCATACGAATCACCTCATTTGCATTATCGACGGGTTTTACCGCGAATTTCTCAAGGATCACAGCATCCACATCTTCGAGATCCTTCACGTTTTCACGCGGAATCAGTACCGTTTTGATGCCCGCACGGTAAGCAGCCATCAGCTTTTCCTTCAGGCCGCCAATCGGCAGCACACGTCCGCGAAGCGTGATTTCGCCAGTCATGGCAACGCTCTGTCTTACCGGAATAGAAGTAAGCGCGCTGACCAGAGCCGTGATCAGTGTCACACCAGCGCTGGGGCCATCCTTGGGCACCGCTCCTTCAGGAACGTGGATGTGGATATCGTGCTGCTTAAAGAACTCAGCCGGGATTCCCCAGGGATCGCAGTGGGCACGTACCCAGCTGAGCGCCGCTTTGGCGCTCTCCTGCATGACCTCACCCAGCTTGCCGGTCAGCTGAAGCTGGCCGCTGCCCTGCATAACGGAGCACTCCACCTGCAGCATTTCTCCGCCTACCGTGGTATATGCCAGACCATTCACAACGCCGATGCGGTTCTCGTGTTCCAGTGATTCACGCACATATTTTACGGCTCCGAGATAGCAGTTCAGCTTTTCGGGCGTTACCGTTACGGTATCCACCTTATCATCCAGCATTTCGACCGTGGCCTTGCGCACCACCTGCGCCAGCGTACGCTCCAGCGTGCGTACACCCGCCTCGCGGGTATAACCCTCGATCACAGTTTTCATAACCTTGTCGCTCATTTTGACGCTGCGCGGTTTCAGGCCATGCGCTGTGATCTGTTTGGGAAGCAGATGCTTCCGGCTGATCTTTAGCTTTTCCTCATCTGTATAGCTGGGTACCTCAATGATCTCAAGGCGATCCAGCAATGCCGGAGGAATGGTCTCAATATTGTTGGCCGTCGTGATAAACATGACATGGCTCAGATCAAATGGGAGTTCCATATAATGATCACGGAAAGCATAGTTCTGTTCCGCGTCCAGCACTTCCAGCATAGCAGAGGCAGGGTCGCCGCGGAAGTCGGAACTCATTTTGTCGATCTCGTCAAACAGGAAAACAGGATTCATGGTTTTGGCCTGTTTGAGTCCGGCAATAATACGGCCGGGAATGGCGCCGACATATGTACGGCGGTGTCCGCGGATCTCCGCTTCATCCCTCACTCCGCCCAGCGACATCTGGACAAACTCACGGCCTACGGCTTTTGCAATTCCACGAACAATGGAGGTCTTGCCAACGCCGGGAGGGCCTGCAAAGCAAAGGATGGGGCCTTTCATATCCTGCTTCATGCGAAGGACAGCCAGGTATTCGATGATGCGTTCCTTGACCTTTTCAAGACCGTAATGGTCTTCCTCGAGAATACGGCGGGCCCGCTTCAGATCCAGATTGTCCTGAGTCATTTTACCCCAGGGCAGATCCAGAATCCATTCGATATAGGTACGGCTCACGCCTACTTCCGGCGTACCAGGAGCCATGCGGCTGAGACGTTCCAGTTCTTTTTCAGCCTTTTCACGCGCCTCGTCGTTCAGGGGCGTTTTGGCAAGGCGTTCACGCAGGTCTTCCACATCCGTGGCTTCCTTGTCGCCAAGCTCTGTCTGGATGGCTTTGATTTGTTCGCGCAGGTAATAATCCTTCTGATTCTTTTCAATCTGCCGCTTGATGCGCGCCTGTACCTGCTTTTCCACATCCGCCAGCTCAGTCTCACGAAGAAGGATAGCACACAGTGCTTCCAGACGATCCTGAACCTTTGTCTTTTCGAGAATGGCCTGACGATCCTCCATGCGCGTAAGCACATTGGCTGCGATCACATCCGTCAGGTGATCCGGCTTGTCCACTTCCATTACAGAGCGCATGGTTTCCTGCGGCACACGCATGCTCGCCGTACAGTACGCCTCAAAATACTCGCGGGCTGTACGCATCAGCGCATCCATTTCCGGTGAAGGCTCTTCGATTTCCTCACGCACAGGACGTACCGATGCAATCATACAGGGATCTTCTTCAACGATTCTTGTCAGCACAGCACGGTTTTTGCCCTCAACAAGCACGCGAATGCTGTCTCCGGGCAGATTCAGAACCTGTTTGATCTGAGCGATCGTACCCACGCGGCACAGATCTTCCAGATGCGGATCTTCCAGTTCAGCATCGCGCTGAGCGACCAGAAAAATGTGCTGATCTTCCAGCATGGCCTTTTCCAAAGCTGCAACGCTTTTGGGGCGGCCCACATCAAAATGAAGTACCATATGCGGAAAGACCATCAGTCCCCGCAACGGAAGCACGGGCATTCTGACCTGAATCCCCCTGCGTTTCTTTTCCTGCATAGTTTTCCTCCCGATGCCCGAAAAAAAAGCGGGCTTACTTGCAAGGCCCAAAGGCCGCGCATAGATTATAGCGACATTTGCGGCCAAATGCAAGCGCCCGGGCGGGATTGTCACATTTGGTTTTTCTTATCTTATGACTGCGGCGCTGCAGTCTGTTCCTCAGCAGCAAGAATGGCTGCCGGCACCTGAGGCAATACTGCCGATTGCACGGAAGAAACCACTTCTTCCGGCAGCAGCATACGTTCCAGCGCTTCCGAAAGCGTTTTGATAGGAACGACCTCAATCGTTGTATGCTCAAGGCGTTCCATTCTGTTTTCAGCAGGAATCAGCACGGTCGTAAGTCCGGCGTGCTCTGCTGCTTCCACTTTACCAGGCACGCCTCCAACAGGTTTCACCAGTCCGCGTACGGATACTTCACCCGTAACAGCCACATGACCATCAACAGGTCTGCCTGTCATTGCACTTGCGGCAACCACGGCCATGGCCACGCCTGCGGAAGGGCCGTCAACAGGCGTACCTCCCGGAAAGTTGATATGCAGATCATAATCCTTTGTATGATAACCCATAGCATTGAGCAATGTCATTACGTTTTCAAGCGATCCGCGGGCAGTCGATTTCCGTTTGATTTTTCGTCCTTCTGTGCCGAGTTCCTCTTCCTCAACAATACCCGTGATCGTCAAAATTCCCGTTCCTGGTTTGGCAACAGCCTCGATTTCCATTGTCGCTCCCTGATGACTGCCAACAATCGCCAGACCATGAACAACGCCAATGCGGTTTTCCGTATCAGCCCTCTGATCCGGTCTGGCTGCATAGTGACCCGAATACACGACCCATTCCACATCCCGGGTATGGATTTCCTTTCGGTCTTCAAGCTGCGCCAGTCCTGCGCACATCTGCACAATGTTAACTGCTTCGCGTCCGCAGGTTGCAAAACGACCAACCATTTGTGCATCTTCCTGCGACATGCTGAACCCTGCCCGCTGTGCAGCATTGAAAGCAATATCAGCCACCTCATCAGGTTCAAGCGCCCTGAAAAAGACCTCCATGCAGCGGCTGCGAAGGGCTGGCGGAATATCCTGAGGGCTTCGGGTTGTTGCACCTACAAGCCTGAAATCTGCCGGCAACCCATTTTTGAAGATATCATGAATATATCTGGGCACATTCATGTCATCCGGGCTGTAATAGGCTGAATCCAGCATGACCTTGCGATCTTCCAGAACCTTGAGCAGCTTGTTCATCTGAATGGGATGCAATTCGCCGATCTCATCCAGAAAAAGAACTCCTCCGTGCGCCTTGCTCACTGCCCCGGGTTTTGGCTGCGGAATCCCCTGCACGCCCAGCGGACCTGCACCCTGATAGATGGGATCATGAACACTGCCAATCAAAGGATCCGCGATCGATCGCTCATCAAACCGCACACAGGTTGCATCCATTTCGATAAAAGGAGCATTTGCTGCGAAGGGTGAATCCTTGCTTTGTTTGGCTGCTTCCAGCACAAGACGGGCAGCGCATGTCTTGCCGATACCGGGAGGTCCATAAATCAACACATGCTGAGGATTTTTGCCGCACAAAATAGCTTTGAGCGACTTGATACCATCTTCCTGCCCAATAATATCCTTAAATGTTGCAGGCCGCACGCGTTCAGCCAATGGCTCGCTCAGTTTTAGCGCGCGCATTTTCTGCAGCTTGTCATATTCGTGTCCGCTGTCCTTACGGTGCGCAGGCTGGGTTTTTTTCTGTTGACGAAGCTGTGAATAAAAGTAAAGGCCGACGACGACCGTTACAATCAACTGAATAACAAACAAAACTGCACTGACCAACAAATACCCTCCATTCATGGGGCGATTATCTGTTTTCTCCCCTGTCTGTGCTATCTTGTGAGAAAACGGCACGTTCCATGTATGGAAGGCTGGTGGTAAAGGCTGGCTTGTCAGATGAGAATCCCTTCCAGATGATCGATTTCATGCTGGATAATCTGTGCTGTCCATCCGCTGTATTTCATTTTTTTACGCTGGAACTGCCGGTCTTCATACTCCACTTCAATCGTCTCGTAACGTATGGTTTTGCGTGTTCCATCAAGCGAAAGACATCCTTCCTCTGTTTCGTAAGGCCCGCTTTTGCTGATCAGTTTTGGATTCAACATTCCAATGACAAAAGGACCGGCGTAAAATGCAATGATCCTTTTGGAAACGCCGATCATATTTCCTGCCATGCCAACACAGCGTTCACTGTTGGCGCGCAAGGTATCCATCAGGTCGTCAAGCAGGATTTCATCACCAGTAACAGCGGGCGAGGATTTGATCTGCAAAAAAAGCTTATCTTTGACAATTTCCCGTACCATATTTATTCTCTCCTCATAAAGTTTTGTTTTATTATATCATAAGCCAGCACATTTTTCTTTTCAAGGCTTTTCATCTTATCCGGACAGTTGCGAAAAAGCATTGTTTGTTGTATACTAAATACGGTTTAAAAGACCATAATAGGAGGGATTGACGAATGAAACTGATCGTCGCAATCGTACAGGACGAGGACGCTTCCCGCCTGATCGGCCAACTGATGAATGATGGCTTCGGCGTAACGAAGCTCGCCACCACCGGCGGCTTCCTTCGCGCTGGTAATACGACGCTGCTTGTGGGTGTTGAGGACGACCGTTTTGACACCGCCATGGGCATCATCGAAAAAATCTGCAAGTCCCGCAAGCAGATTGCTCCTTCTCCTTCTTCCATGGTGGGCGTACCGGGTTCTTATACCCCCTATCCCATCGAGGTCGTTGTGGGCGGCGCAACCATCTTTGTTCTGTCGGTTGATCAATTTGTGAAGCTGTAACCCAGAAAGGGAAAAGCATTGACACAAACCCACGCATCAAGGCTGCCCGCGTTCATGCAGTATGAACGTCTGAACGCGGGCACCGGCATTATTTTTCATCAATTTCAACGGCAGCAGCCTGTACATGCTTATCTGTTAGCGGGCGCGCGCGGCTTGGGCAAACGTACTTTTGCCCAGGTGTTGGCAAGCGCTTTGTTTTGTACGTCCGAAAACAAGCCCTGCGGACATTGCGAGGCCTGCCGAAGGGTTTTTGATGGTAATGAACCTGATTTGATCACACTTTTTGCTGATGATGGAAAACAAATCGGCGTTGACCGTGTGCGCGAGGTCATTGAGAAAATCTCGCAGCATGCATTTGGTGAAGGATCACGCATTGTACTGATCGAGCCAGTTGAAAAAATGACAGTTGCTGCGCAAAACTGTCTTCTGAAATCGCTGGAGGAGCCCATTGCAAACGTCGTTTTCCTTTTGATGACTCACGAGATGACCGCTACGCTGGGTACAATCGCTTCACGTTGCGTACGCGTAAAAATGACGCCATGGCCAGATGAGCTGCTAAAAGAAACCCTCTTAAACATGGGACATTCTGAAGCAAGCGTTGCCTCAGTCCTGCCGCGTTGCGGAGGCAACATCGGCATGGCGCTTGATATGCTTGATGAATCCAAGCAGGATTCCGAAACACAGGAATTTGTACAGGCTGCGCTTTCTGTAACAAACGATGCAGCTGCCGTCAGTCTGAGTACACGCATGAAAGAAAGTCGCGAAACAGCTGATGGTTCCCTGGCAGCGCTGGAACAGGCCATCTATCAGGCATTGCTCGTCAGAACCGGACGGCTGGATCCTTCTTCGCTCTCCGGCTTCCCGTCCCTGTGGCAGCAGGCTGCCCAAAAGGCAGATGTTGCTGACCTGAATGCACTGTTGACGGCTGTTTTTGAAACCAGAAGGCGTAAAGCCGGTCAGGTAAACTGGCAATCAAACATTGATCATCTGATGATGACACTATTGGAGGAACATATCAAATGGCAACAGTTGTTGGCGTAAGATTTAAAAACGCCGGAAAACTTTATTATTTTGATCCCGGTAAACTCTGGCCTGCCGCCGGCGCTTTTGTTGTGGTTGAAACAGCACGCGGCGTGGAATATGGTCAGGTGATCACCGGCGTGCGTGAGGTCAATGACGAGATGATCGCCTCTCCCCTCAAGCAGGTGATCCGCATTGCTACAGAAGAAGATTCCAGGCATGCCGCTGAAAATGAGGCCTTTGAGAAAGAGGCTTATAAAATTTGTCAGCACAAAATTGACGAGCATAAGCTTGACATGAAGCTGGTCGGCGTTGAACAGACTTTCGATAATGCAAAGATCCTGTTCTATTTTACTGCCAACGGCCGTGTTGATTTCCGTTCGCTGGTGAAAGATCTTGCTTCTGTCTTCCATACCCGTATCGAATTGAGGCAGATTGGTGTTCGCGACGAAGCAAAAATGCTTGGCGGTCTTGGCCCGTGCGGACGTCCGATCTGCTGCGGAAGCTTTTTGGGTGATTTTCAGCCTGTCAGCATCAAAATGGCCAAAGAACAAAACCTCTCGCTTAACCCCACCAAGATCAGCGGTGTTTGCGGCCGACTGATGTGCTGCCTGAAATTTGAACAGGATCATTACGAAAGCACGCGTAAGCGCATGCCCAAGGTTGGCAAGGAAGTGGAAACACCTGAAGGCACTGGCGTAGTGATGGATATCAATGTTCTGAAGGAAACCCTCACCGTCCGGATCCACAAGGGTGACACTTCCGAATTCAAGACCTTTGCCCTGGAAGAGGTAAAGTGGCAGAAACCTGCTGCTCAGCAGTCTCCCGCTGAAAATCGCCCCTCTGAACAGAAGACTGAAAAACGGCAGTCCCGCCGCTCAAAGTCTATAAAGCACGAGGATGAGCAAGCTTCCCTCGAGGACGAAATGAAGCCTGTTGACCAGTCCAATGACTGGCTGCGTGCAGTGGAAGAAGCGCTTAATGCTGCTCAGCAGAAAGATTAAGAGCATACCAGATACAGAAGAAGGCTTGCATTCATACATCTTTTGTGATAATATATTTGAAGTCCATAATCAAGCGGTAACGTTTGGTTAAAAATTGTTGGAGGTGCTACTATGGCTTACATTATTACTGACGAATGCATCAGCTGCGGCGCTTGCCAGGCTGAGTGCCCCGTGGACGCTATCTCTGAAGGCGACGGCAAGTACGTTATCGATGCTGACAAGTGCATCGAGTGCGGCGCTTGCGCTGGCACTTGCCCCGTCGGTGCCCCCGTTGAAGGCTAATTCAACAGCTTTCAAACTGGACTGATGTCTGCGCATCAGTCCAGTTTTTGTTTTTCTTCGTATTGAAAGTTTCTTCAAGTCATATCGCGGGAAAGCCTTGATAATTCACGAAAATGTATGTATTTTGCTTGCATGGACAATAAAAAGATGGTATACTAGTATTTGGTGCTCTGTGATAAACAACGATTCAGGCTGACAGCCTGCCTCAGGAGGAAACACACATGGAACATACCATCGAAAAACTGTCCGGTAACAAAGTCAAGATTGCTTTCAAGGTGCCCGCTGCCGACTTTGAGCAGGCCATCGAAAAGGCTTATCTGAAGGCCCGTGGCCAGATCGTCGTGCCCGGCTTCCGCAAGGGCAAAGCCCCCCGCAAGCTGATCGAAAAGATGTACGGCGCTGCCATCTTCTATGAAGATGCCCTGGACGTTGTATTCCCGGATGCTTACATGGCCGCTGTGAAGGAGAATGATCTCCATCCCGTCAGCGCTCCCACCCTGTCCTCCATCGATACGATGGAAGCCGGCAAGGACCTCGAATTTTCCTGCGAGGTTTTTGTGATGCCCGAAGTGAAGCTGGGCGAGTACAAGGGTGTTGAAGTGACCCGCAAGACCAATAAGGTTACCGCCGAAGCTATCGATGCCCGCATCGAGCAGGAGCGCAAGCGCGTTGCCCGCAGTGTGGAAGTGACTGACCGCGCTCTGGAGAACGGCGACAATGCCGAGCTGGACTATTCCGGCAGCGTTGACGGCGTAAAGTTTGAAGGCGGCACTGCTGAGCACCAGCATCTGGTGATCGGCTCCGGCAGCTTCATTCCCGGTTTTGAAGAGCAGATGATCGGCATGACCATCGGCGAAGAGCGCGACCTGAATGTGAAGTTCCCCGAGCAGTATCACGCTGAGGATCTCAAGGGCAAGGACGCCGTTTTCCATGTGAAGCTGCATGCCATCACCCGCGAAGAACTGCCCGAGCTGGACGACGAGTTTGCTGCTGAAGTCAGCGATTTCGACACTCTGGCCGAGTACCGCGCTGATGTTGAAAAGAAGCTGGAAGAGGCCGCCAAGGCTCAGGCCGATGAAAGCGCCCGTCAGGCTCTGGTCGACACCGTGATCAGCAATGCCGAAGTGGAAATTCCCGCTCCCATGGTCGAAGACAAGCTCAACGACATGATGCAGGAAATGGGCTGGCGTATGCAGCAGCAGGGCTTCAGCATGGAGCAGTACCTGCAGATGCTGGGTCAGACCGAAGCTCAGATGCGCGACATGTATCGCTCTCAGGCCGAAATCGACCTTAAGGGTGAGTTGGTTCTGGACGAGATCGTCAAGGCCGAGAACATCGAAGCCGAAGAAGCCGATGTGGATAAACTGCTGGGCAGCTATGCCAGCGCTATGAACCAGACCATCGACAAGCTCAAGGAGCAGTTTGGTCCCGAGCAGATGGAATACTTCAAGCATCGCGCTCAGGTGAGCAAGGCTCTGGACATGCTTTGGGATAACGCCAAGGTGACCGACGAGGAAGCCGAGGCCTGATAACCCATGAATAAAGCGCGCATCGCGGGCATATGCTTAAAAGGTATGGCCAGCGATGCGCGCTTTTCAAAAAGGGCATGACTCCCCTATTTTCACTTTCAAACCAAGGAGTGATCGATATGAATCTTGTACCTATGGTGATCGAACAGACGAATCGCGGAGAGCGTTCGTTTGACATTTACTCCCGTCTTTTGAAAGACCGTATCGTCTTCCTTGGCGGAGAGATTAATGATGATGTTGCAAACCTTGTCGTTGCTCAGCTTCTGTTCCTGGAGATGGAAAATCCCGATTCTGATATTTCCCTTTACATCAACAGTCCTGGCGGCAGCGTAACGGCGGGTATGGCCATCTACGACACAATGAACTATATTAAGTGTGACGTACGCACTGTGTGCATTGGCATGGCCGCCAGCATGGGCGCTTTCCTGCTGATGGCTGGTCAGAAAGGCAAGCGTCTGGCACTGCCTAACAGCGAAATCATGATCCATCAGCCCCTTGGCGGCGCCAGCGGTCAGGCGACTGATGTAGCGATTCGTGCTGAATGGCTGCTGAAAACCAAGGAAAAAATGACCCGCCTGATGAGCGAGATGTCCGGCCAGCCGATCGAAAAGGTGAAGCAAGACGTCGAACGCGACTACTTTATGAGCGCTGAAGAAGGACTCGCCTATGGCATCATCGATGAAATCTATCAGCCGCGCAATGCAAAGTAAGTTAAAGTGAATGAGGTGACTACATGCCGGGTGATGATTTCAATTCCCACATTCCAAAGCTGAAGCGCTGCAGCTTCTGCGGTAAATCCAGCGAACAGGTGCGCCGTATGGTCGCCGGTCCTAACGTGCAGATCTGCAACGAGTGCATTTTACTGTGTCAGGAAATTATCAGTGATGATTTCGGTTCTGGCGTCAGCATCACCAGCCCTTCCGAGATTCCGCGTCCCCGTGAAATCAAAGACGTGCTTGACCAGTATGTAATTGGTCAGGACGATGCCAAACGTGCTCTGGCTGTTGCTGTTTACAATCATTATAAGCGTATTGAAGCTGCTCCTGCCGAAGGAGAAGTTGAACTGCAGAAGAGCAACATTCTGATGGTTGGTCCTACCGGCTGCGGCAAAACCTTCCTTGCTCAGACCCTCGCCAAGCTTCTAAAAGTACCGTTTGCCATTGCAGACGCGACCAGTCTGACAGAAGCGGGTTATGTGGGTGAAGATGTTGAAAATATTCTTCTTCGACTGATTCAAAATGCCGATTACGATATTCCGCTTGCGCAGCGCGGCATTATTTATATCGACGAAATCGATAAGATTGCCCGCAAGAGCGAAAACCCGTCTATTACCCGCGATGTGAGCGGTGAAGGCGTACAGCAGACTTTGCTGAAGATTCTTGAAGGCACTATCGCCAGCGTTCCGCCTCAGGGTGGTCGCAAGCATCCCCATCAGGAGTTTATTCAGATCGATACCACCAATATCCTCTTTATCTGCGGCGGTGCATTTGATGGGCTTGCTCCCATCATTCAGAGCCGCATCGGCAAAAAAACCCTTGGCTTCGGTGCTGAACTTAAGAGCAAGCAGGAAGATAGCCTGAATACAACGCTTAAGCAGCTTCGTCCGGAGGATCTGATCAAATTTGGTTTGATTCCTGAGTTTGTTGGCCGTCTGCCGATCGTTGTTATGCTGGATCAGCTTGATGATGCACAGCTGGTACGCATCCTGACCGAACCGAAGAATGCTCTTGTCAAGCAGTACAGCTATCTGATGGATCTGGATGGAGTAGAGCTGAAGTTTGAACCTGAAGCTCTGAAGCATATTGCCAAACTTGCTATCGAACGCAAGAGCGGCGCACGCGGTCTGCGTGCGATTGTAGAGGGGATTCTGATGGACGTAATGTTCGATCTGCCCTCCCGTACCGACGTAAAGCAGTGCCTCATTACTGAAGCTTGTGTTCTTGGCAAGGAACAGCCGCAGTTGATTCTTGTCGATGCAGTACAACCGAAGAAGCTTCGCAGTAAAACGGCAAAAAAAGAGACGCCCAAGGAAGAACCCAGCGTTTCATAATCAAAATACCGCCGTCTTGCATATTGCAGGGCGGCGGTATTTTAGTATTAAGACACAAAAAGAGCATCCGTAAAACCGGATGCTCTGTATCACATCGTTTTCTTACTCAACGGAGTAGGGCATCAAGGCGATGGCACGGGCGCGCTTGATGGCTTCGGAGAGCTGGCGCTGATGCTTGGCGCAGTTGCCGCTCATACGACGGGGCATGATCTTGCCGCGCTCGTTCACGAAACGGCGAAGACGATTCACATCTTTGTAGTCGATGTATTCGATCTTATCCACGCAGAAGCTGCACACCTTGCGGCGGGGCTTGCGACCACGGGGACGAGGCCTTCTTTCACCACGATCCTCAGACATGGGCTTAACCTCCTTTGGGTTATTCAGACACAGTCAGCAAATGACTGCTTATTTAGAAGGGTAGATCCTCATCGTCGACTTCCTGGAAGCCCTTCTCCATCACAGGAGCGGCCTGCACAGGAGCTGCAGGGGCATAACCACCGACAGCATCGTCGTTGCGAGAGGACAGGAACTCAACATCGTCTGCAGTTACTTCCAAAGAAGCACGGGTTGTGCCGTCATTGCCGGTATAAGTACTTACAGATACCGGACCCACAACAGCAACCTTGCGGCCCTTTGCAAGATAACGCTGACAAATCTCGCCCAGCTGACGCCAGGCAGTAACGCGGAAGAAATCAGCTTCAGGCTGATTGCTGTTGGCAGAACGGCGACGGTTGACAGCCACAGTAAAAGAACAAACGTTCAGACCGGTGGAAGTCGTGCGCAGTTCAGGATCACGCGTTAGGTTGCCGATGATGGTCAATTTATTCATTGATTACACCATCCTTACTCAGCGGTGGTCTCGGCAGCTTCAGCGGCGGGAGCTTCGGCTTCAGCGGCCACGGGAGTGGCAACGCGCACGGGGCGCGGCTTTACGCTGTGCTTCTTCTCTTCCAGCTTGATGATCAGGCAGCGCAGGATGTTTTCGTTGATACCCATGGTGCGCTCGATCTCGCGGGGCAGTTCGGCGGGGGCCTTCATGGTCACCAGCACGTAGTAGCCCTCGACCTTGTCATTGATGGCATACGCCAGACGGCGCTTGCCCCAAGTCTCATCCACCTTCTCGATTTCACCGCCGTTGGCAGTGATGAGGCTGGAGAACTTTTCGATCAGCTCTTTGCGAGCGGTCTCCTCCAGCGCGGTGTCGATGATGTAGGTCAGTTCGTACCTATTCATTCCATTCACCTCCTCTTGGACTTATGGCGCTGCGTCCCTGCGCAGCGCAAGGATGTGCCATCAGTTATAATATCAGATAGTGTTTTGAATTGCAAGCTTTTTTCATATTTTTTCTATCTTTTTTTTCAAACTTTCTCTTGCATCAAACAAATACAAAATAAATAATCTAATTATTCTGAAAGAATATTGACACACAGACCTGTTTATGGTTTAATATCATCTGCTTTGAAGTTTACTATTTCTAAACTTCAAGTTCGATACCTTAGCTGTTATCCCGGGGAAAAGGAGGCTTTTTTCATGGAAATCGGCGAGAAACTTCGCGAGCTTAGAATCCAGCGCGGCTTAACGCAGGAGGAACTGGCTGATCGCTGCGAATTAAGCAAAGGCTTCATTTCTCAGGTAGAACGCGAACTGGCATCCCCATCGATTGCCACGTTGAAGGACATGCTGGAATGTCTTGGTGTTACATTGCAAAGTTTCTTTAGTGACAACAGTTCTGAAAAGGTGGTTTTCTCACCACAGGACATGTTTGAAAAAGAGGATCTTGAGGAAGGCTGCAAAATCACCTGGCTGGTTCCTGATGCACAGAAAAACAGCATGGAACCAATCCTGCTGGAACTTCAGCCCGGTGGCATCAGTCAGATGCTTCCTCCGCATGAAGGTGAGGAATTTGGCTACGTTCTGAAGGGGCAAGTTAGCCTGCTTGTCGGAAAACGCCGTTACACAGTTCGAAAAGGCGACAGTTTTTGCATTCACCCTTCTGCAACGCACTCGATTGAAAACACTGGCGCCAAGCCTGCCGTTGTTCTTTGGGTCTCCACTCCGCCTAGTTTTTGATTTGCTTAACAAAGGAGCGCATTGCCATGATTGAGCAGGAACATCTGATTGATCTGAAAAATATTTCCAAGGATTTTGACGGTACCACCGTATTGAAAAACATCAATCTTTATGTTCGCAAGAAGGAGTTTGTCACCCTTCTCGGCCCCAGCGGCTGCGGCAAAACCACCACGCTGCGTATTATTGGCGGTTTTGAGTACCCCAGTGAGGGTACCGTTTACTTTGAAGGTAAAGACATCACAAATTTGCCTCCCTACAAACGTCGTGTCAACACGGTGTTTCAGAAGTATGCTCTTTTTCCGCATCTGAATGTGCGCGATAATATTGCCTTCGGCCTGAAGATTGCCAAGGTGCCCCGCGACGAAATTAACAAGCGTGTAGATCGCATGCTCGATCTTGTTAATCTCAGCGGTTACGGCAAACGCAAGGTCGATCAGCTTTCCGGTGGTCAGCAGCAGCGTATTGCTATTGCCCGTGCCCTTGTCAATGAGCCCGAAGTTCTTTTGTTGGATGAACCGTTGGGTGCTCTTGACCTCAAGCTTCGTAAAGAAATGCAGCTTGAGCTGAAAAGCATGCAGCAACGCCTGGGCATCACCTTTATCTATGTAACGCATGACCAGGAAGAAGCGCTTACGATGAGCGATACGGTGGTTGTCATGCGTGACGGTCACATTCTGCAGATCGGCGATCCCAAACGTATCTACGACGAACCCGCCAACGCGTTTGTTGCTGATTTCATTGGCGAAAGCAATATTATGCGCGGCATAATGGTTCGTGACGAGCTTGTCCATTTCAGTGGTTACGATTTCCCCTGTGTGGACTCCGGCTTTGGCGAAGGCGTTCCTGTTGATGTGGTCGTTCGTCCCGAAGACATCATGCTTGTTGGCGAAGACATTGGCCAGATCAGCGGCGTTGTAAAAAGCGTACTGTTCAAAGGCGTCCATTATGAGATGATGATCGATGTCGGCGAAACCACTCTGAAGGTACACTCTACCGTGATGCAGCCGCAGGGTTCCCGCGTTGGCATCAACATCGTTCCCTATAACATTCATATCATGAAGCCCATGGTCAAGGAGGCTTCCGCCAATGTATAACATGACTCTCCCCTGGTGGGGATGGGCAATGATGCTGGTTGGACTGGCTGCTTTTATCGGCATGCTGATCATTTCCATCCGCCGCAATCATGGTGTGAAGCGCAGCCTGTTTGCATCACCTTACATTTTGTGGATGATCCTTTTTACGGTCGTTCCCGTCATTCTGATCGCATATTATGCCTTTACTGATGCAAATGGTGTTTTCACCCTGAACAACTTCCGCAATTTCTGGGACAGCAACTATGAGTCCAACAAAGTCATTATGGAAGCTATGGGCGAATTGGGTGCAGCTTACATCAGCCGTGGCACTGTAAATGTAGATACGCTTGTTTACAGTCTGTGGATGGCTTTCAAGTGTACCGTTATCTGCCTGCTTCTTGGCTATCCGGCTGCATTGTTTATGGCTGACCGCAATATGAAGCTGGGTTCTACGCTGGTTGTTCTTTTCATTATTCCGATGTGGATGAATTTCCTGCTGCGTACCATCGCATGGATGAGTCTGCTTGAGGACAATGGTCTGATCAACAATTTCCTGCGCTGGCTCGGTTTTGAAGGCGTACAGCTGATGTACAACTCCGAAGCCGTACTGCTTGGCATGATTTACAACTTCCTGCCGTTCATGGTATTCCCCATCTATACGGTTATCAATAAAATGGATTACCGTCTTTCCGAAGCGGCGGCAGATCTTGGCTGCAACAGCTGGAAAACTTTGTACAAGGTCGTAATGCCTCTGTCTGTCCCCGGTGTCATCAGCGGTATTACCATGGTGTTTATGCCTTCCGTCACCACTTTCTTTATCCCCCGTATGCTCGGCGGCGGCAACACCATGATGTTTGGCGACCTGATCGAATCAAAATTCCTGGTTGAAGGCAACTGGAACGTTGGCTCTGCACTGTCGCTGATTATGATGGTTCTCATTCTGATCAGTCTCTCTATTCTGCGTAAGGCTGATCCCAACGGCGAAGGAGGCGGTATCGCATGATGAAGTTTCTCAAGCGGTTCTACCTCGGCCTGATCCTTGTGTTCTTGTACGTCCCTATTGGCGTACTGATCGTACAGTCCTTCAATGCGGGCAAAAGCCGCGTCAAGTGGGAAGGCTTTTCTCTGCGCTGGTACGAGGAGCTTTTTCATGATGCGCGCATCATGAACGCGCTGTATGTAACGGTTTCCATTGCCCTGCTGGCAATGATCGCCGCAACCATTCTGGGCACGCTTGCAGCCATCGGCATCTACAGTATGAAAAAGCGCCCCCAGGCGCTGATGATGACCCTTACCAACCTGCCCAACACCATGCCCGACATCGTGACAGGTATTTCCCTCATGCTCCTGTTCCTGTTTACGAAAGTGGAACGCGGTTACATAACCATGCTGCTTGCGCACATCGCATTTGATACGCCCTATGTGATTCTTTCCGTTCTGCCCAAGCTGAAACAGATGAACAAGCATACCTACGAGGCTGCGCTGGATCTGGGTGCAACGCCCGCATATGCCATCACGCATGTGATCATTCCCGAGTGCAAGCAGGGCATCATTACCGGCGCAATGCTTGCCTTCACCCTGTCCATCGACGACTTCACCATCAGTTATTTCACCACCTCTCCCCTCATTCAGAACCTGTCGACCCTTATCTACTCCGCTGCACGCAAGGGCATTGAGCCTTCCCTCAACGCCCTGAGCGCCCTGATGTTTATCGCGCTTCTGATCTTGCTGCTGATCGTCAACCACCGTACCGCAGAGTCAAAATGATAAAGGAGGATGTATCCTGATGAAAAAGTTCTTTTCCGTTCTGTTTCTCGTGGTTCTGCTGCTTCCTGCCTGGGCTTTCGCTGATCAAGTGGTTAATGTTCTGAACTGGGAAGATTACATCGACGAAGCTGTGCTGGCACAGTTTACCGAAGAGACTGGTATCAAAGTCAACTATATGAACTTTACCACCGTGGAGGATATGATCGTTAAGGTGGAAACCAGCCCCGGCGCATATGATCTTTGCTTCCCATCCGACTATATCATCGAACGAATGATTAACAAGGGCATGCTTGCCGAAATCAACTACGACAATATCCCCAACGCTGCGCAGACCATTCCCTACCTGCAGAATCCTGCGTACGATCCTCAGCAGAAGTACTCTATCCCCTATCTCTGGGGCACTGTAGGCATCCTCTACAACACCAAGATGGTTGACGAGCCTGTTACCTCCTGGTCCATCCTTTGGGATGCCAAGTACAGCAAGAATGTTTTCATGCTCGACTCCATCCGTGATTCCATGGGCATCACCCTGAAATATCTGGGCTACTCCATGAACACGCATGATATTCCCGCTATCATGGCTGCCAAAACCAAGCTGATCGAGCAGAAGCAGAATGGAATCGTAAAGGCCTATCAGGTTGACGAGACCAAAGATAAGATGGCCAATAACGAAGCTGCTCTTGCTCTGATGTGGTCCGGTGATGCGCAGTATGCGATTGATCTGAACCCTGATCTGGCTTATGCGGTGCCTGAAGAGGGTTCTAATGTTTGGGTAGATGCTATGGTTATCCCTGCTACTGCCAAAAACAAAGAGAATGCTGAGAAGCTGATCAACTTTCTCTGCCGTCCTGAAATTGCCAAAGCAAACTGCGAATACGTTCGTTATGCCTGCCCTAACGCTGGCGCAATGGAGCTGATGGGCGAAGAATATACTTCCAACCCTGTTCAGAACGCTCCTGAAGAAGTACTGGCCAAGTGCGAGTTCTTCAACGATATTGACAGCACCTTCCTCAGCGTATATGAAGCGATGTGGATGGAAGTCAAAAACACCAAATAACATGCACAATAAAATCCCCGTTCAATTCAGAACGGGGATTTTATTGTGTTTACACAACTTCATATCCATTTTGCTGCAACAGTGTCAAAGCCCGATTAAAGTTGTGACATTTCACAAGTACGTAGTCCGTATTGTAGGTTGACAACGCATAGATGGGAATGTCGTTTTCAGCCAAAATGCCCGCAATACAGGCCAGAATACCTACCAGTCCGAAGTCCAGTTCGCCCTGAATACGAAATGCCTTCCAGCCGTCTTCCCGGGCCATTGTGCGGGAAGGCACATATTTCGTCGGACAAACCAGCGAAATTTCTTCATCGGTCACTGCGCAGAAGGTAAACGAAACCGACAAATCAATGTCGGATAACTGTTTTACCTTGCATACCGTAAACTCCCCATCTATTTCATGGATCTGCATCACATCACTCCGCGGAAGCCCTTGCCAATAATCTCCGTAGTATTGGTGATCAGGATAAAGCAATGAGCGTCTACGCTGCGCGCAAACTGACGAAGACGAATCGCCTGAAAACGGTTCACAACGGTGAGGATAATCGTTTTGTCTTCATGAGTAAACGCACCCTCACCGTCGATTTTGGTTGCGCCTCTCTTCAAATCGTCGGTAATAAAGGCAACAATCTCATCGGGCTTGGAAGTAATGATCTGGAATGCCTTATGGACCTTGATGTTTTCAAGAACCATGTCAACGATGACCGACTTGAGTGCAAGACCCAAAACGCTGAACAGCCCTGTTTCCATACCGAAAGCAGCACATGCAGCAACTGTAATGGAGAAGTCAACAAACAGCAATGCATTGCCGATGTTCAGGTTGGTATATTTGCGCAAAATCATGGCAACAATGTCCGTACCGCCGCTTGAGCCCTGAATGTTAAACAGGATCGCACTTCCAATCGCAGGAAGACCCACCGCAAAAATCAGCTCAAGCAACGGCTGAGTTGTCATGGGCTTGCTCATGGGACAAATGTATTCAAGAGCCCAGGTGGCTCCTGACAGCACCAGACTGGCATAGGCTGTACGCATACCAAACGATTTTCCAAAAACAGCAAAACCAACCAGCAGCAGCGCCTGATTGATGACAAACATTAAAGCACCGGGCGTAGACGGCATGTAATGACTCAGGATAATGGAAATACCACTGACTCCGCCCGTTGAAAAGTTGTTGGGAAACTTGAAGAAATACACGCCCAGCGCGATCAGCAATGTGCCAAGTGTAAGCAGCACATAGTCTTTGACGGTTTCTTTGGTAATTCGCAGCTGCATGTTCATGCCTCCATCAAGTCAGGAACGGTCAGAGGGTAAATTCCACGCGTGTCACGCGGCCAAGGAAGTTGACTTCCGGTAAAGCCACCGTTTCAGCGTTATACTCACGGTCGTAGCTTTGCAGCAGAACGGTCATTGCATCCAGCTTTTTGACCTTTCTGATAAAGCGGTGCTGGTTGTATTCCACAAGCATTACAGCGCCGTCGATCGGACTGTTTGACGGAACGATCAGGCAAACGTCCTCGCGAAGAATGCGGAATCCGCGCATGCTGTCATCGGGAGCAGAAAAAAAGAAAACCTTGTCCGGCGCAGCGCCTTCAATACGTCCGTCAAGCACAGGCAGCAGCCGATGGTCTACTTCCTTCATCACGGCGTTATATACGGGAACGCGCTTCAATACGCTGGTAAGCGCATCCAGCCATACGCTGCCCATAACCTTGTCATCATTTTTGCTTTGATAGACCGCTTCACTTTCGACATTTTTCTTTGCAGCAACCGGCTTTGTCAGCGCCTGCTTGGGCGCGACAGTCTCAAGATCAACTGTTGCTGCAATATCTTCCAGCGAGAAACCTGCCTCGTTGTGTTCCTTAAGGCCCATTTTTTTCAGGATGCGGCGCGCCTGATCGTCAGCAATGATACGCTTGCCTTCTTCGACATCCTTCAAGTACCCTTCGCTTACACCGCCAAGCTTTGCAACCTGTTTCAGCGTCATCTTTCGGCGCAGACGTTCCGTACGCAGCAAATCACCCAAACGACTCATATACATAACTCCTTTTCAGGGAAATAGATTGATCGTCAGGCTTTAAGTATATCACATTTTTGCCGATAAATCATCCTCTTTTCCAGCAATAGTCAAAACCCTTCTGCATCTTGTTTTTTCATCTTTCTGATGATATAATGAAAGGTACGTAAGTCACGAAGGAGGCGAGCGGTTCCATGCAGAGCATGACAGGCTACGGACGGTCCCGTGTGTGTCGGGATGGACGTGAAATGACGATCGAGCTTAAGGCTGTCAACCATCGTTTTCTGGATCTTTCCTTCCGTCTTCCCAAAAATCTTGCTTTTTTGGAAGATGCCCTGCGTACCCGCATTAATCAAAGCAATTTGAGACGTGGTCATCTGGATGTGTTTGTCACCTATCAGAATACCCGCACAGACGCCCGCGAGGTGCGGATTGACGAAGCGCTTCTCAAAGCTTTTAATCATGCTTTGAAGGCAGCGGATAAGCAGCTCAGTTCTTACAAGCGCGCAACAGTTGCTGAAGTGCTCAATATAAGCGGCGCTCTGAGCGTTGTGCAGGCTGATGAGGATGCAGAAGCTGTTACCGCCCTTGCACTTGAGGCTTTTGATGGCGCTGTTGAGGCTCTTGTGGCCATGCGCAACCGTGAAGGTGCGCATCTCGCCGAAGATCTTCTCGGCAATCTGAGCGAACTTGCAAAGCTTCGTGAGCAGATTCTCGTTCGCGCGCCTTCCGTTCCAGAAGAATTCCGCAAGAGGCTGAATGCTCAGTTGGAAGAGTGGAATGTAAACAGCGTGGATCCTCAGCGGGTTGCACAGGAAGTTGCCATTATGGCTGACCGCTGCGCCATCGACGAAGAACTCAGCCGCCTGGAGAGTCACATTGCCCAGTTCACGGACAGCGTACAAAATGGTTCTGAAGTCGGCCGAAAGCTGGATTTCCTTCTGCAAGAAATGAACCGCGAGGTCAACACAATGGGCTCCAAGGCTTCTGATACCCAGATTGCCCAGTATGTGGTTGATGCCAAATGTATCATCGAAAAACTGCGCGAACAGGTTCAAAACGCCGTATGATTCCATCGCTACTTTAACAAAAGGAGATGTTCCTTCTCATGGCCGTACAGGTAGAACGCACGGGTATGCTGCTCATTATTTCCGGGCCTTCCGGCACCGGCAAGGGAACACTGGTGAAAATGCTGATGGAAAACGACCCCAGTTTTCGTTTTTCCTGCAGCGTAACAACGCGTAAGCCGCGTGTAGGTGAAATTGAAGGCGTCCACTACTATTTCGTATCTGACGAAGAGTATGAGCAGATGGTCGCCAACGGCGAGTTCCTGGAACATGCTACGGTACACGGTCACCACTACGGAACACTGCGCAAACCTGTTGAGGAACTGATGAAGCAGGGGTACAATGTACTGCTCGATATCGACCCCCAGGGCGCCATCAGCGTTATGGAAAACGCGGACGACTATGTGAGCGTTTTCATTCTTCCGCCCAGCTTTGAGGATCTGCGTGTCCGTCTGCACACCAGAAACACCGATGATCCTGTCGAGATCGAACGTCGACTCAACAATGCCCGCGGAGAAGTCAAAAAGGTGGAACGTTATCAGTATGCACTGATCAACGACAATCTGGAACTGGCCTTCTCACAGCTGCAGCATATTGTCAATGCCGAAAAGCAGCGCACCAACCGTTACAAACCCGTCATTACCGAATAAACAGAAAGTATTTCAAGGAGGACAAACACATGCCTATCGTACAGCCCACCATCGTTGAACTGAGTGAAAAAGTTGACTGCCGTTATACTCTCGTCGTGGAAGCCAGCAAGCGTGCCCGTCAGCTGGTCGACGGCGCTCAGCCTCTGATTGACCCCAAAGAAATGAAGCCTCTGAAGATTGCCGTTGAAGAAATCAATCGCGGCCTGCTTACCTACGACCGCGATGCCGACGTGGAGGACTGATATGTTAACCGGCAAGCATGTGGTACTGGGCGTGACCGGCGGCATTGCGGCGTATAAAGCCTGCGAGGTAGTTTCCCGTCTGCGCAAGCTGCATGCAGGCGTTGACGTCATCATGACTGAAAACGCTACAAAGCTGGTCGCTCCGCTTACCTTTGAAACCCTGAGCTGTCGTCCTGTCTGTATTGACACTTTCTCCAGGACTGAATCGTGGGACGTAAAGCACATCTCCCTTGCTCAAAAGGCTGATGTGATGGTGGTTGCCCCAGCGACAGCCAACCTCATGGCCAAGCTTGCCCATGGTATTGCTGACGATATGCTCTCCACTACCCTGCTGGCTACGAAGGCACCCATTCTGTTGGCTCCTGCGATGAACACAGGCATGTGGACCGCCGAGGTAACTCAGGCAAATCTGCAGACGCTTCTCGCTCGCGGTGTAAAAACAGTCGGACCTGCAAGCGGTCTTCTTGCCTGCGGTGATAACGGTGCCGGTCGTATGAGCGAGCCTGCAGAGATTGTTGAGGCCATTGTTTCCATTCTGTGTCCCAGCAAGGATATGGAGGGAATGAATGTTCTGGTCACTGCCGGACCTACCGTCGAGAGGATCGACCCCGTCCGCTACCTGACCAATGATTCTTCTGGAAAGATGGGTTATGCTCTGGCTCAGGCGGCACAGCAGCGCGGTGCAAACGTAACGCTTGTCACTGGTCCTGTTCATATTCCTGTTCCTGCCGGCGTGCATGTCATCAACATCACATCCACCATGAGCCTTTATGAGACCATGATGGAGCAGTGCGGAAAGCAGGATATCATTGTACAGGCAGCCGCTCCTGCTGATTACCGTGTAGAGAAAACAGCCGACCAAAAAATCAAAAAGCAGGCTGGTGAACCATTGGTTTTGAAGCTTGTTGAAAATCCGGATATTGCCAAGGCCGTTGGTCAGTGCAAAAAAGAGGGCCAGATTCTTGTAGGGTTTGCTGCAGAAACGCAAAACGTACTTGTAAACGCACAGAAGAAGCTTACATCCAAGAATCTGGATTTGATCGTCGCAAATGACGTAACAGCCGAAGGCGCTGGTTTTGGCGTTGACACCAATATCGTTACGCTGATCACAAAAGAAGGAGCCGACGCACTTCCAAAACTGAGCAAGAGCGAAGTGGCTGAGCGCATCTGGGACAAAGCCCTTTCACTGAAGAAATAACCAAAAGAGAAGTCCGCATCCAGCGGGCTTCTCTTTTGGTTATTCAAAGTTCTCAAATCTGCGGCACCATACATATTTGGATATTGCACTGTTTTGCGCACTGTGTACATGTGTGCAGAGAATATCCCGAATATAGGGCGGCAGAAAACGGTTGAACTTGACCTCAAGGATCATCTCGTTGTGGTCAAAAACAGGCACAGTAGGAACACGCGGGTTGAAAATATCCGCAGACTGCAGGCCGGAATGCAACTGCTTGTCAAAGGTGATGCGCACTTCTTCTGCATCATGAATGTATGCTTCACGCACATAGTCCACAATAACGGCGGGGCGCAGACCATTGATGGCCATTTCGCGATAGACATCCCTGAGCAAGCCGCTTCTGGTGCGTTCCAAACCGGTCGGATCTCCGGCAATCAGCTGTTCAGCCAGCAGGCGCGGAATACCGATGGAACGCTTGGAGATCAGCTGACCAACCTTTGTTTTGCATTCCATACGGATGACTTTATCAGAGAAGTTATAGATGCGGATACGATACTTGTCGCGGTTCTTGACGCCGTCGATCTTATCGATCAGTGCATCATTGAAACGCGTGTCAAAATACAGGGAACGAATGGCATATTCGTTGTTCTCATCGCCGTTGGGATCGCGATGCAGTGTACGATCCAGCACACGATGCAGCACTTCATACTCCAGCGGGCTGATGAAAAACTTCAATTCATGCCGCAGAGGCACGGAAATCGCCATGACATCCTCCTTCTATTAAGCGCCAACTTCGCTCTGGCAGGCCACCAGAGTAGCATCATGCACGCCCTCAATATCCAGCATACGGGTCACAACTTCAGTACGCTCATCCAAACGAACTTCATAAGTCATTTCAGCACCGGCACGGGTCAGGGTCTTGGAACGCAGCTTACTGCTCTTCACGCTTCGGCGAAGCTCGCTCTGAATGGCGGCCTCGCAGTATTCATCATAGTGCAGAACCAGCAGATAGGCATTGGGAAGGGTGAACTTCACAAAAGTAAGCACAAACATGAGCACGGAAATACACAGCACGACCACAAGTGCGATCAGGTACAAGCCCGCGCCAAGCAGAATGCCCATCGTAAGGGCCCAGAACATATAGGCGGTGTCCAGCGGATCCTTCACAGCGGTACGGAAACGCACGATGGACAGAGCGCCAACCATGCCCATGGACAGCGCGATGTCGCTGCGGATGGCCATGGTAACAGGGGTGGTGATCAAGGTCAGCATGATCAGGGTCAGGGTAAAAGAGGGGCTGTACAGAACACCGCGATACGTTTTACGGTAAACGACGGCAATGATGATGCCGATCAGGAAAGCAAGGCCCAAGGCCAGGAACAGATCTCCAGGCACAATGGATTTGAACTGGGCAGCCAGAGAAGTGGTTTGCACAAGGGAACTTGTAGAAGCCATCAGAGTAGACATAAGTTAGGTTCCTCCTTTGTGGAATAATTGAATGGTACATGAAAGTGCATGGTTTGTCAATAAATCACAGGGAAATGTGCAGCTCGGTTACAGAATGGCATCAGCCGGCATCTCAGGTTTTTCGCCAAAGTAAATGATCATCTGGCCATCCGTCAGTCCAAACTGTTCCTGCACCATTTCATAAAAGTAGGTAGGACGCTTTTTGATTACGTTTCGGGTGAAGTCCAGACGCTTATGCCAGTAGGTAAGCGCACCTTCCGGCGTAAGAGGCGAGTCAAAGTTGATACGCCTGTCATTTTCTTCAGCCCAACGTGCGAAATGAAGCTGCATTTCCGGTTCAAGCGTAGCCGCCATTTCATTGAACAGCTCGGTCATGAACTCAGTGGTAAACACCTGAAAAATTTCGCCAAGCCTTGCAAGGAACTTGTGCTTCATTTCATCATTTTCGAGCAGTTTTCGAATCAAAGTATTGTTGATCTTCTGGTCGCCGGCGCCAGATTCCTTCAGATAACTTTTGGGACTGTTGAAGGACGAGTTGAACATACCATAGTCAACATCGTAGAAGATCCAGCGCCACTTTGCGCTTTCCTGTTTCAGTCTGTAAAAGCGGATGTTACCCGGGTCAGAGTTTCCGAAGAACATTTCAAAGGCCATATAATCGAAGTAGTTGTCCACATCGACATTGTCCAGAATGTACTGCAGATCCTCCTCGTTTTCGCCCGGAGAAGACGCCTTTACACGCTTGATCATGGCGTTGTACTCCTTGTTGCTGCCATGGTTAATCGTGCCGCTGGCTTCCAGCAGGTCCATATCATCCGCCTCTTCCAGCGACAGCCCTTCATGCTGTGCAACAAAGAAACGGTCCACGCGCTCGCGCATGTTGTAGTGGCCCCAGTAAACGCCGTTAAGATAAACGACAACCGGTCTCCAATCCTGATAGATCACTGTGGAAGGCGTAGCGGTAATCGTATTGAAGCGTTTGATCAGCTGGCTCTGGAAAGCATCTGCCATGCGCGTCCATACGCCGTCATTGCCGCCCATGCGCAGTACGAAGCCCTTATATTCCGTGAACTCCAGGTCTTCAAACAGCTGGGCATTAAAGTACTTTTCGCCATACTTTGCCTTGGCGCGTACCTTGAATGTTTTCTGCGGAATATCGAGACTGTACTGGCCCTGCAGACCAAACTCGCAATCCTGATTCAGAATGGTTGTGCCATCCTGACCATAATATTCCACATGACCTGCACGGGCCTGCTTGCCGTATTGACGATAGTTGGGATATTCGCCTGTCGTCAGCTTGAAACGAATCTTTGCGTCAGCGGGGATCTCGCCGCCGATGGACAACATGCCGTCTTCTTCGTTCCACAGTTCCTCAGGGTCTGTAACCAGACTGACGATCGGGAATGCGTGGTACAAATTCAGCAGATACGTTTGCGTAACCGTTTCGCTGGGCTGCAGCATACCGCTTGTGTCAAATGCGCGTGCGCGCAGAACCGTTACACGGTTAAGTTCCAGTACAGTACCTGCTTCATAAACCGTAGCGTTTTCCTTTGTAGGAATGGAAGCATCTGTCGTGTAATAAACAACACTGTTTTCGGGTACGGAGATTTCCACCTGAATGGTGTCTTTATATTCGCCGCCGGGCAGCGAAAAAGCCGGATTTCGGGTGTAGCCATAGTAACCCGTTCCGTTAGCTTGTCCAGGCGTGGGAACATCATAGTAAAACGATCCGCTCTGCCCAAGGGTGCGGCCAAAGCTGTGATCTGTCGGAATCAGACTCAAATGCATACGATCCAGCACGCGGCCTGTGGGATCGCAAAAAGAAATGGTTTCCCCGCCTGCACGGGTCAGTTTGAAATTGGTATGATAATCGGTAACGGTAGACAGCTCCGGCTGGGCATCAAGATAGATCATTTTATATTCACCCGGCGCAATGAATGTTCCCTCGGGGAACTGCCAGCGTCTCGGGCGCTTCAGGCTGTCGCTGAGACCGTAGCCGGAAAGGTCTACGGTCTCAGCAGAAGAATTATACAGTTCAACAAAGTCAGTGGTGGCAGCAGTAGGACCAAGAGCCACAGTATCATTACTGGCAGCGACTTCGCTGATGATAACACCCGTGGGGTTATATGCACGGTAGATTTCTTCAGCACGCGCCTGACCGGCAGCATTGTTGGGCTGACCAGGGCTTGTCTGATCAAACAGACGCCAATCCCCCACGTCGCTGCGTCCATAGGAATAATCCTCCGGCACATTTTCGACGCTGACACGGTCGATCAAACGTCCGTGGTTGTCACTCAGCACAACGCTTTCACGCTCAGCCGAAAGAGAGAAACTGGTATGCGGCACGCCGTTTTGCTGCATGCGATCCTTGCCCGAGCAGTACACAAGATAATACCCGCCCGCAGGAATGGAAGCCCCTTCAGGGAAGCACCATTTCATAGGCTTGTTCTCTTTATCGCTCAGGTAATAGCCAGTCAGCGAAATCGTCTGATTGGTATTGTTCTTCAGTTCGATCCAGTCGACAATCTCCCCATCTTCATCAGGAATGCTCAGTTTGGGATCGGGGCAGACTTCATTGATGACAAGATCGCCGCTTTCAATGGCATTGGCAGTGCGGTAAGCAACGAAACCATCTTCCGTATTGTCATATCCGGGGCTGTAATAGGAAGACGTTTCATAATGCCGTACGCCATCCTCATCGATTCCGCTGAGAATATAAGTGGAATCGGCCGTCAGCGTCGGCGTAGCCAATTCATCGATCAGATACATATCCGGATCATACAGATAGATATGATCGCCGGCTGAAGAAATTTTAAACTTTCCGTGGAAGGGAAGCGCCGGATCCAGCTGATAGCTGTCGGAAGCAAAGATAACAACCCTGTCTCCCGCCTTAAGCGTATATCTGGGGAAAGGAAAGGTGATACGGTCTGTGCGGTTGGTAAGCATAACGCCTTCCATCTCCAGATCGTGTCCTGTCCCATTGTAAAGCTCCAGCCAGTCGCTGAATTCGCCATTTTCATCAGGAACAGCTGAATTGTTTGCAGCCATTACTTCGCTGATTACAAGGCCGTCATAGTGACTGGGCCCCACATGCCGCCCTGCCTGTTTGGGAAATATGACATACATGACCGCCAGCAGCGCAATGAACAAAAGCATCAGCGGCAAAACGCCCAGTGCTTTGTTTTTACGCTTTTGGGGCTTGTAATCCTTACGGGTTCTGCGCGACACCGGTGTGGACGCATCGCTTCTCGTAGTGCGTTGCGGCGGAGTGTTGTAGTGCATATACTCCCTCCTTTCCTGCGTAAATCAATCCAAAGCTGCAAATGTATTCGTCAGACTGCAGCCAGACATTATTATATCATATGCCCGCAAGCTTGCAAACGACCAATTTGTATCAGTTTGACTGTTTGTGCATCTCCAGTGCCTTGCGACCTTTGCGTACCGCGATCAGGCTTTCACCCACGGTAACCGCTGCACCGGCGATGAGGCTGAGATAATAGGTGAAGAAACGCCACAGCAAAAGCGCAACGAAGCAGTTGGCCTCAGGAAAGATACCACGAAACAGCATGGCGAAGCCGCCTTCCTGCGCACCGCTTGCACCCGGAAGCGGCGTATAGCTTGCCCCGATATAAAGAAGAATTCCCATCGTAACCAGGCTGCTTATATTCAAGCCCTGTAGCCCCAGCGCAAAATAGACAGCAACAATGACAGCCATTAAAGAAAACAACTGCAGCAATGCAATCAGACACTGAATCACCAGATCACGAGGTTTGCGAATGACCTGCTGCACACTTTCCAGAAAATTGCGGCAATGATTCTCCCATTTCAAGCGGGACTCGTCCGGCGTTTTGCATATATGAAAACGCACACCAATACGGATTACACGTTCGATAACCCATCTTACCGCCCGCTGGCTGACAGCCATCATTATAACCATACCGATAGAAAAGAAATTGACAACATAACCAAGCAGAAAGAACCATGTACATCCAGGGGCATATTCCTGCACGAACCCGGCATGGCTTATCCACATCACAGCGCCCGCGATCAGCAGCATCACCTGAAACACTACAAATTTGACTGCCATTCCTGACCCGCTGACGCCAATGGATATTCCATACTTGCTCAGGTAATACATTTCCATCGGCTGTCCGCCGGAAGCTCCCGGTGTGACGTTGCAGTAATAGATTCCAACAATGGCTGCATGAAGCGCCTGCAAAAAGCCGATCTTTTGTCCCTGTATTCTGACAAAATGATACATAGCCAACGCATTGGCAACAACATACAATGCCCAGCTCAATACACAAAGCAGCAGCCATGCCAGGGTTAAGTTGGAAAGCGCTGCAAGCATTTCCTCCAGTTCATTGCCGCGCAGCCCGACGACCAAAACAACGCCAAGTGTAAAGGCAAGGCAAAGGAAGCTGAAGATACGTTCAATCCTTTTCTTTTTCATTCACGCCTCTATTATTCTGCCAAATAAATATAGTTATTCTTTCGCGGCCTTGCAGGCGGCTGCGGTCCGTCTGCATAACCCAGAATACAATGTCCTATACCCTCGTAATTTCCTTCGATTCCCAGATCACGCAGGATTGCTTTTCCCTCTTCCGTTTCAAATTCCTGCTTTGCCCGATGGATCCAGCAGCTGCCAATTCCCAGTTCATGCGCCGCCAGCATCAGATTACCCATTACAAGGCTTCCGTCATAAACATATGTGGGAACGTCACGATCAGCCAGCACGATCACCACCACCGGTGCCCCGTAAAACGGGTCGCTGTCGCTGCCCATGATCGCTGCATTCATCGCTGAAAGTCTGTCGCGCAGTTCACGGTTTGTTACGGCAATCATGATGGGAGACTGTCTGTTCATACCCGTGGCAGCATAGGTACCTGCCAGCAGAATTTTTTCAAGAATCGCCTTCGGAATCATATCAGGCTTATACTTTCGTACGCTTCTCCTCTGAATCATGGCTTCCATCGCATTGTTCATCGTGTATCCCTCTTTTCTGTTCAGGATATACACAGTATACCATTCTGTATTTTTTTGTTCAAGGGACTCTCTGTTCAGAACAAAGCAGCGTCCGCAGAAACGCCGCTTTTCCATTATTCAACTGTAACGCTTTTAGCAAGGTTGCGGGGCTGATCAACATCGCAGCCCCGCGCCACAGCCATGCAATAGGCAAACATTTGCAAAGGAATAGCTGCCAAAAGCACAGCTGATATCTCGTCCATATCCGGAATAACGATTCTTTCTGTATTTAGCTCAGCCAATTGCTGTAATACAGACTTGGTGCAAACGGCCACAACCTTTGCGCCGCGCGACAAAGCTTCCTGCAGGTTGTTTATCGTCTTTTCAGCCAGCCTTTTCTGTGTAAGCACTGCAACAACAAGCTGTCCGTCTTCCAGAAGCGCCAGCGGGCCATGTTTCAGTTCGCCAGCCGCATATGCCTCGCTGAAAATGTAGCTTACCTCTTTCAGCTTCAGCGCGGCCTCCATGGAAAGCGCCCAGTCTTTTTCTCTTCCGATAAAGAAAACATGTTTTTTCTGGTAGAGTTTGTCGCACAGGCGCTGGATCTGATCAAATGCTCCCAATGTCTCCTCCGCCTTTTGGGGCAATTGTTCAAGCGACTCACGCAACTGGTGCGCTCTTTGTGTATCCAGCCGCCCACGCATCTGTCCAAGTGTTACAGCAATCATAAGCATCAATACCGCCTGGGTCAGATAGGCTTTCGTACTGGCAACAGCAATTTCCGGCCCCGCATATGTATAGAGTGTATTGCTTTTCCCCGCCTCCCGCGCAATGCTTGAACCAACTGCGTTGCATATGGCCAAAACCGAAATGCCCTTTTGCTTTGCCCTTCGCAGAGCCGCAAGCGTATCGGCTGTTTCACCGCTTTGAGACACAGCAATAAACAGTTCGTTCTCATCAAATATCAAATGACGGTATCTGTACTCGCTTGCTATTTCTGCATTTACCGGAATATGAGCCAGTTCTTCAATAAAATATTTACCCATAACAGCGGCATGGTAAGCCGTTCCGCAGGCAGCGATCGTGATTTTGCTGATTTTTCCTGCATTCTCTTGTGAAAATGGAAACCACGAAAAATCCCCCTGCACGTTTCTGGAAGCAATGGTTTTTTGCAGCGCTTCAGGCTGTTCAAAAATCTCCTTGAGCATATAGTGCGGATATCCGCCCTTCTGCGCATCTGAAAGGTTCCAGTCAACTCGAACGAAATGCTGTTCAATTTCATTGCCGTAAACATCGAAAAGTTTGACGCCTGTTCTGCTCAGAACAGCCATTTCCTTATCTTTCAGAAAAAGAACATTGCGCGTATGACTGAGCATGGCCGTAACGTCGGAAGCAGCAAACCCTTCACCGTTGCAAAAGCCCATAACCAACGGGTTGTCATTGCGAACGCAATACAGCGCATCCGGTTCGCGGCTGCAAAGCACCACAAGCGCATAACTGCCTTCTAGCATTCCGATTGCTTTTTGAAGCGTATGCAGCATATTGCCATCATACAAATGGTGCAGCAAATGAGCTATGACCTCTGTGTCTGTCTGACTCACAAAAACCTCGCCATACTGCTCCAGATATTGTCTGAGCTGTATGTGATTCTCTATGATTCCATTGTGAACAACTGCAATTTCCCCCTGGACATCTGTGTGGGGATGTGCGTTTTGATCACTGGGTTCGCCATGCGTTGCCCACCTGGTATGACCTATGCCAATTTTTCCAGCCAGAGGCTGCTTGTCAACCATTTCTTTCAGGCGTTCGACTTTTCCTTTTGTTTTGCAAACCCCGATCTTTTGCGCCTGATCCATAACAGCAATCCCGGCACTGTCATATCCCCGATAGGACAGGCGCTCAAGTCCTTCCACAAGAAGCGGGCCAGCCTGCCTGCTGCCAATGTAACCTACAATGCCGCACATTGTATCTTTCCCCCCCTTACTGAACAATTCCCAGAAAGACTTTTACCGGATCAACAGAGCTTTCATTTCGCCACACTTCAAAATGCAGATGCGGCGGTGCATCTGTTTCAGCAAGCACGCCGTTGCCTGCATGTCCAAGCGTCTGCCCCTGAACAACCAAATCGCCAGCACGAACATAGCTTGCATCGCTTAGGCCTGCATAAACCGTTTCAAATCCGTATTCGTGTTTCAGACGTATGCACAAACCCTTTTCACCATCCTGCCAAACATTCAGTACTCTGCCGGATGCACAGGCTTTTACAGGCGTACCATATTCCACCTTAAAGTCGATTCCCGGGTGAATACGCCAGTATTTCGCCTGTGAAAAAAGCTGCGGTTCATCTGCTGAATAATCGCGTATGATGGTCCCTTCAACAGGTTGTGTGAAACTGTAGGGCTGTTGCGTTGGAACAGCAGTACTTTGGGCACCAACGCTTGAAATCAGCGCCTGTGCTTCGCGCAGTGTCTGATCATGTTTGGTTGTAGCTGTCAGACTACTCTCCGTTGAATAGAGCACATGTCCTTCCGGTTGGTGGAAAGTGTATATTGCACTGCCCGCAATGACTGTTACACATACGGCCAGCACCACATAAAAGCCCTGTTTTTCCATCAACCTGTCATATCGATCATAAAGCCTCTTGAGTTTCTGCCAAAACAGGCTGCTTTGCTGCATTGTCATCCCTCCGCAAATAGCCTGTCCTTTGCAGAAAAATTTCATTCATTTCATTTTCGATTGTCACACCCGGGAAATAATGAAGCAATATATCCTCAAAAGATCTTCCATTACCCGCCATCGCATTGGCGCCAGCCTGACTCATCCCAACTCCGTGGCCATATCCCTGCTGATGAAAGGTTATTCCTTTTTCATCGCATGATAGGCTGAACCAAGTGCTTCGCAGACCCAGCAGTGCGCGAAGCACTGTTGCCTCCACTTCTCTGCCCGCAATCTGAACAGTATGCACGCGTCCTGTTTCCGTATAGGATCCCACAGAAAAAGTTCGTCGTATATCCTGAGGCTCTACCGTCCCCAGCAACCCGCTCAGCTTTTCAGCCATTTCTTCAAACGTATAGGCCGCATCCTGACGGAATCCCGCCGCCTGTTCTTCACCTCTGCTTTCAACACTTACCAGATAAGGAAGTGCCTGTGAAAAAACAGTTTGTGCATTTTCCGTGCGCCCTCCACTGATTGCATGATAAACAACCGTAATGGGTTGCTTCTGGTAGCTGAGCCAGCAGTTTCTTGTTTGTTCCTCCGCCGCCAAAACACGATCCCGATAGACGGTATAGCTGTCACCCCACCGTTCACGACAGGATGCAGGTGAAGCATACGCCTGACAATGTGTGCTGTCAGTACATATATCTGCCCCTTCATGGGCAGAGCAGCCATCCTGCATCATTTGTTTCATAACGCGTGTGCGCGCAGCTACAGCCTGAGCCTTAAGCGCTTCCATGTGATAGGCTGCCGGCATTTCTGCAGCGACAACGCCACATACATATCCTGCCATGGTCATTTTTACAACCCGGTTTTCCTCTGCCAGAAAAACATTAACCCAAACAGGCTCCTTACCATCGTCAGCATTCACAAGAGAAACTTCCGTCTTTTCTTTTTCGAACAACTCCGATAAGTGTACGGGAATCCATTGCAGCAGTACGCGCTGCAGCCTTGAAGGCAACAGAATTCGTGCCTGCCAGAATGGTGTTTGCAGATCCTGAAATTCTTTTACATTGACGGGAGCCCCTATCATTCGCCATACGATGGCAAGGACCAGCACCAGTATACAGAACCATGTATGCAAACGGCCTTTTCTCATTGTCAATCCCTCCCGCGTATCTTATGCGTATTTCTTTTTGCAAAGAACGGGAAGATTTTGCCTTTTTGTTTCGTTCTATTAGCAGATCAACGAAAGGAGATCGTCGTTTGATGGCAAAACGAATGCTTTGTTTGCTGCTTTTGTTCATTTTTCTGCCGGTATCTGTTATGGCAGAATACGAAACCTTGACTTCAGGCAATACTGGCGAGCAGGTCAGGCAAATGCAGCAACGCCTGCGTGAACTTGCCCTGCTCAGTGGCAAGGCCGACGGGATTTATGGAAAACAGACTGCGGCAGCTGTGACGGAAGCGCAGCGGCTGCTGATCAGGGCTGGTTATGTTGTTGAACAGACCGGCATTGCTGATCCCAATACATTGGCACTTCTTTTTGATTCCTCCGCAGAAGCCTCGCTGAAAACCCTGTCTCCCGGAAGCAAGGGCACCAGGGTCCGTGAACTGCAGAATCGGTTGATTGAACTGAACTTTTCCAAAGACACTGCCGATGGTGCTTATGGAAGCAAAACAAAAGAAGCGGTCGTCCGCTTCCAGCAAACCATGACCGAGCTCGGCGTTGAAGACTTGGCAGCAGACGGAATTGTTACGCCAGATGTGTGGCGGGTTCTGATGAGCGATCTCAGCCAGTATGGTTATCTGGCGCCGGTTGACTATGATTCGTCTTTGCCTGAATGGCTCATTCCTGAAATGCTCTATGCCAAAAGCTGCATTCTGATCGACGCGCCAACCGGCGAAGTTCTTTTCGAAAAGGATGCCGATACCATTCTTTTTCCGGCAAGTACCACCAAAATCATGACGCTTCTTCTTGCACTGGAAGCTGGTCATCTGGATGAAACCATCATCATTCCCCAAAGCGCCGCCGACGTTGCAGCAGACAGTTCTCTTGTTCCTGTATATCCCGGAGAACAAATGCAAATGTACGATCTGCTTCATGGGCTGATGATCCGTTCTGGCAACGATGCTGCCAATGCAGTGGCTGAACTGACATGCGGCAGTCAGGAAGCTTTTGTGCAGCGAATGAATCAGCGTGCCGGGGAACTGGGTATGCTGAACACTCATTTTGTCAACCCACATGGCTATCATGATGAAAATCATTATTCAACCGCACGGGATCTTGCCACTTTGACACGTTATGGTCTTACAGATCCACAGTTCTGCCGCATTGTCACCTGTCTTGAATACACGCTTCCCGCCACTGAAAAACGCGGTCCTCTGACACTTCAAAATACAAACGAAATTTTTGATCCATTCTCAGAATATTATATTGATGGCGCTGCAGGCGTCAAAAGCGGATACACCTCCCATGCAGGTTTTTGTTACGTGGGTGCTGTTCAGCGCGACGGCCGCACCTTCATCGCTGTCATACTGGGCGTTCCCGGCCGTAACCGAGGATGGCTTGACCTGAAGAAACTGTTTGACTATGGTTTTGCAATCGCCCCATAAGAAAAAGCGCTCGTTGCAGCAATGTCATTACAGAGTAGCTTAACGTTCTTATCTTAATCCTTTTTCTGGCAGATCTCTATCTGTCTTTTTGTCGTACACAAAAAAGAGAAGATGATTCTCCTTTCGTTAAATCATCTTCTCTTGGGACTGCTTTTTCTCTATCGCTTTCTTAACTAAGTGACATTGCGTTTGCAGAGCGCTTTTTCTTATTCAGCCAGCGGAAGCAGTACCGAGAAAGTTGTGCCCACGCCTACTTTGCTTCTTACTTTCAGTTTGCCCTTATGAGCTGAAACGATGATCCTTGCGATGCTCAGGCCCAGTCCATGACCGCTCGTCTGCGATCTTCTGGCATCATCGCAGCGATAGAAACGTTCAAAGACCTTTGTCAGTTCATCGGCGGAAATACCCGCGCCTGTGTCGCTGACCGTCAGCACGCAGTTGCGGCCTTCCTTTTTAACTCCCAGTGTGATGGATCCACCAGCAGGCGTATACTTGATCGCATTGTCCAGAAGGATACGCATCAATTGTTTGATCATGTCCTTGTCGCCATTAATGGTGGTGTTCTGCGCAGGTTCCAGACAAAATGCATGATCGGCTGAAAGCATCTTTGCCTCACGATGGATTTCGCTCATAACTTCCAGCGGGTCGAAGGCTTCCATTTCCAGCATCAGCGTCTTTTTATCATGTCTGGCCAGAAACAGCAGACGTTCGACAAGTTCCTTCATGCTGGCAGCCTCCTGCGATATGGCTGCAATGCCCTCATCAAGCACTTCCTTATCCGTCTTGCCCCAACGTTCAAGCATACCCACGTATCCCTGAATTACAGCAATGGGCGTTCGCAATTCATGCGACGCATCGCTTACGAACTGTTTCTGGCTGTTGTAGCTGACCTCAATGCGGTCCAGCATGCCGTTGATGACCAGTGCAAGATCCTTCAATTCGTTTTTGGCGCCTTCAACACTGATGCGGTCGCTCAGATTATTGGCGCTGAGTGTTGCCGCCTTTTCTGCCATATCGGTGATGGGCTTGAGCACCTTGCGGTTGAGCCTGTTGCGTCTGCGCAAAAACTGCAGAATTCTGAACAGATCAATGCACAGAAATGTCCACAGCAAAATTTTAGCAGTATAGATCACCTGATCTGCTTTCCACGCTGCTGCAACACAGCCTGATACCGTATTAGATGCCAGCCAGATCTGTCCATCCTGTTTAAGGGTTGACACAGCAAGCTTAACACGCGGGCCAATCCCGGCAAGGCCATCTTCAATGGTTTCTGCTTCAAGACGGGCCTGAGTGAAGGGCGTGCCCGACAGTTGCTCCTGCGTGTATATTTGTCCGTCAGCAGGCGGCTGTGCAGCCAGTTCGTCCAGTGCACGATCCAGCGCAGGAACGTGTGCTACTGCAAAGGCAATGACCAAAACGAGCATCATGGGCAGCGTTGTACGAAGAAGCTGCCCTGCATAATGCAGAGCAATCCGCAGCGTAAGCGAAAGTCTGAGATTGCTGACGCCTTTTACCAGCCATTGATGAAGCCAGGCTGAAAAGCGGTTGAGCATGCTGTCCGCTTTCTCCCGTTTGGCGTTTCCAAGTGGCCACTGGCTTTCCGATTGATTGGTCTCAAATTCACTCATAACGGAACATATACCCCACTGCGCGGATAGTGTGAATCGTTTTGATACCAAAGTGATCGTCGATCTTCTGTCTGAGGTAACGGATGTACACGTCCACAATGTTCGTATCACCCGTGAATTCATAACCCCAGACATTATTCAGAAGCTCGTCGCGGGTCACAGCCGTTCCTTCGTGCTGCCACAGATAATTGAGCAGGTCAAATTCCTTTTTGGTCAGCATGACAGGTTCATCCCCGTAACCCACACTGTAACTGGCCGGTTCAATATGCAGCATGCCCGCATTTCGCGCGCCCGTTGTCTGCACACGGTCGATTCTGTGCTTTTTGAGGTTAACGCGGATTCTGGCCAGCAATTCTTCAATGGCAAACGGCTTGGTCATATAGTCGTCGGCACCCATATCAAGCCCCATCACCTTATCGCTTACGTCATCCTTGGCAGTAAGCATGATGATGGGAAGATCGCTGGTATGGCGGATACGGCGGCACACTTCAATGCCGCTGAGCTGCGGAAGCATCAGGTCCAGAATCATCAGATCAGGCTGCCAGCTTTCACACATTTCAAGCCCCGTCCGTCCATCATGAGCCGCTTTCACTTCATAGCCTTCATGTTCAAGTTCAAGCGTAACAAAGCGGGCAATTTTGACCTCGTCTTCCACGATCAGGATTTTGCTCATACTATGCCTCCTGTATGATCAGCGAATATCTGCTTCGTGATAACCGTCTCCGTCGTCGCGTACATCCACGCTTCCGCCGTCAGAAAAGGGAACGTTGACCGGTTTTCTGCCGCTGGGCGCGCTGTCCGTACGGGGAGCAGCTGAATTGCTCTCTTCCTGACTGGGCTTTTCTTCCGTCTGGGAAAACTGTCTGGCGAAACTGGACACCGTTTGCTGCACATTGGTCTTTGCATTTTTGACCATATCATCAAAATTGTCAGTTTCAAAATCACGGCAGTCGCGGTCGACTGTGATTCTGTATCCCAAAATCAGGGCGATCACCAGGCCAATCACGCAAATATGAGGTGCAGTTCCCAGAACCAGCAGCACAAAAAGCGAACTGAGGTTAACAACAACCGTCTGCTCCTTTTTGACCTTCAGACGAAGCCTGTACAGGAAATCAAACACGCCCTTCCAGCCTTTGTGCGTCTCAGTCCCGGAAGCAGAATTCTTGATCCGTCCGTTTTTTTCCAGATCGACCAGTGCGCGTGCAAGGCTGCCGTTATGATACTCCAGCAGATTTACAGCTTCCTCGTAGGAAATCCCACTTTTCTGACGCAGGATCTCAACATCTTCAATCGTATATTTTGCCACAGGCGTCCCCTCCGTTCAAGAGTCTAAATACGCAGTCTCTTTCAGGACTGTACCCGTATCATACCACAGTCAGTTGCAATCTGCTTGAGGAAATTCCAAAAGTTTTATGAGAATTCGATGAGAGCATACATTATCAAAGCATTTTCTTGCCAAGAAGCCGCGTTTCTGCTATGCTTAACCCAGAAACCAAGTTTCAAGGAGGATATGTATGCGTCTGCAGAAATATCTGGCTGAATGCGGCGTTGCATCACGCCGGGCAGCTGAAAAAATGATCTCCGACGGCCGTGTCAGCGTTGACGGCCAGACGATCACTGAAATGGGCGTTCAGGTGGAGATTGGCCAGGATATCCGTGTAGATGGAAAGCTGGTGACTCCCGAACCTGATAAATACTACATTATGTATCACAAGCCTGCCGGCGAAGTCACCACTGTCAGCGATCCTGAGGGACGCACAACTGTTTTGGACAGGTTTCGCGATTTTCCCGCGCGCCTTTACCCCGTGGGGCGACTTGACTATGACAGCGAAGGTCTGCTGCTTTTGACCAATGACGGCGCTCTTACCGAGCAGCTTCTTCATCCCTCGCATGAAGTGGAAAAGGTCTACCTTGCCCGCGTGAGCAACGAACTGACCCCGGATGAAGCGCGCAGGCTTGAAAACGGCGTTATGGTAGACGGACGCAAAACAGCCCGCGCAAAGGTCAAAATTCTTGGCTTTAAGAGCCTTTATACCGATATCCTTGTCACGATCCACGAAGGGCGAAACCGTCAGGTACGCAAAATGGTCGAGCAGGTCGGGCATCAGGTCGTTATGCTCAGACGCATCCGCTTTGGTCCGCTGAAGCTGGGCGAACTTCCCCGCGGAATGTGGCGTGAATTGACACAGGAAGAACTCAAAGAGCTTCGCAAACTTTGACGACAGCATTTGGGAGGAAAACATCGTGGCAAAAAAGAAAGGCATTCTGGACGAACTGCTCGGAGCGCTGGGCGAAAGCGGCAGCGACGTGATCAGCGACGTGCTGGAAGATCTGCTTGGCACTCAGACTTCATCCAAATCTGGCGGTCTGCTTGATGAAATTCTTGGCAACAGCGACGATATTCTGGAAAATCTGGGCAATGTCGTTGAAGACCTGACCGGCATAGGTGCTGCCAATACCAAAGCCTCTGATACTGCCAAAAAGAGCGGCGCGACCAAGTCGTCCGCGTCAGCGAAAAAAACCGTCAAGAAACCCGCAGCAAAGAAAACCACAACTGCCAAAAAAACCACTACTGCCAAGACCGCAGCAGCCACTAAGAAGACTGCGACCACAAAAACGACCTCAACGACCAAAGCAACTACAGCTGCCAAGAAAACTACCTCCGCAGCCAAAAAGACTGCAACCGCAGCAGCCCAAAAAGCTACCGCAACTGTCAAGAAGGCTTCAACTGCCAAAACCACCTCCAAAGCTGCTTCTGCCAAGAGCAAAACCAAATCTTCCACCAGCAAAAAGAAGATCACTTCGTGAGGCAATCATATGAGTATTTTTGAGCACTGGCAGTCTCAGAAAGAAACGCTGCGTTCGCTTCTGGACGCCCAGTCGGATCTGGCAGGCGTTATGTACCAGGTGCGTCATGCTGTTTTGCAGACCGAGCAGAATGCATTGGCCGAGCTGTCAGATGATGTACTGCGTCAGCAGGCCGGCGTTTTGATGAGCTGCATTAAAAGCAGCATCGCCCTGATGGAAGTTCCTATGACTTCCGAAGTGTGGACAGCACAAAAACAGGACGAACCCGTCAGAAAGCACAGTCCTTTTGTATTGATTTTTTCCGGACTGATGCTGCTTTTGCTGGTCATATGCATTCTTGGCCGTTCGTGGCTCTGCGCTCTTCTTGGTGTATGTGCGTTCATCAGCGGTTTGATTGCCATGTTTCCCCGAAAACAGGCTGCCGCTTCACCAACCCAGCAGGTACGCATTACACTGAAGCCGGATCCTGAGCGTCTGTTCGCCATTCTCGATGGTCAAATGCGCGCTGCTGATCGTCATCTGAACGATTATTCTTACCTTAATGACCAGCTTCGCGGAACGTCTGAATGTACCGATCCTGACGTCGTTTTGCGCGCAGCTGATTTGCTGGAGGCACTGTACGAATGCGATGAAACCCAGCGTGCTCCCGCAGACGATGCAGTGCGCCGTTTGATGGAGTGTCTTGGACTGCGTGCAGTGGATTATTCGCCTCAGACAAGCAAACTGTTCAATGTTCTGCCAAGCAAAAATACCACGCAGACGATTGTTCCTGCGATCCTGTCCATTTCCGAACAACGCCTGCTCAAACGCGGAACCGCTGCCGACAAAATTTCTGCAGCCTGAACTGCGAAAGGAGTTTTCCGATGAGGTATATCGGATTTGACATGGGCGACGGCGAAAGTGCCGTCGCCGCTTTCGAACCCGGAAGCGTCATAGAGCCGCAGATCATCCCCCTTTGCGGAGTCAAAAGTCTGCTGAGTGCCGTCGGCACACTGATGGGTGAAATTGTTATCGGTGAACGCGCCTATACTGATGCGCTTGCCGACAATCTCAGCGTTCGCTTCAAGAGCCGCTTTACAACTGATCCCGCCAGTTATGAAGATATTGTGCGATTCGTCCGCGGGATTCTGCGCGAACTGACAGAAAGCGGAAAGCTCAGTCCTGACGACCGCTTTGTCGTCGGCTGTCCTGCCGGATGGAACGCCGCATGCCGCGCACGCTACCGCGACCTGCTCATCCGGGCAGGCATGCACCTGCCACAGGTGATTTCAGAATCCAGAGCAGCCTTCCTGTATGCCAAATACGCCCGCACCGTCGCCATGGATGTGGATATTATGGGTGAGAGTGCGCTTGTGGCTGACATCGGCAGTTCGACGCTTGACTTTGCCTATATCGTCGATGGACGCGAAACGGGCATTGGCACCTTTGGCGAAACAGCACTGGGCGGAGGCATTCTGGATGCAGCCCTTCTGCGTCGTGCTGTTGAACGCAGCCGCGACCGAAAGGCCATTGAAGCCGTTTTTAATGAAAGCCGCAGCTGGTACAGCTATTGTGAAATTGAGGCTCGCCGCCTGAAAGAGGAGTACTTTACCAGACTTTCCAGCGAAGATGCCCCCGTTGTAAAAAAACAGATCCGCCTGTGTTATGATGGCGTACAAAAGCTTACGCTTGAATTGAACAACGAAGAAGTTGCTGCTCTTATTGACAGCCCATTGCCTGAGCTTGATGGTCGTTCTTTCGCCCACGCTATTGAAGAATCTCTCAAAAATGCAGCACGTATCACAGCAGACCGCTCTCCCTGCCTGCTTCTGCTGACGGGCGGCGCTTCACGTATGCCGTTTTTTCGGGAGCTTTGTTCAGAAGTTTTTGAAAGTGCGGTCGTCATCAGTTGTCCCGAACCAGAGTTTTCCATTGCAAAAGGTCTTTCCTATGCGGGATGGATCGACGAAAACCTGCGTGCATTCCGTCAGGCGCTTCACGATGAACTGACGGATACACGGATCAGTGCCATCGCCTATGAAGCGATTCCTGCGTTGCTGCCACCTGTGGTCAATACGCTGACGGATCTGGTGATCAGCGATGCTGCACTGCCTGTCTGTGCTCAGTGGAAGCGCGGTGAAATCCGTTCTTTGAAAGAAATGAACGAACAGATTTCGAAACGTGTAAGCTATCTTTTCCAGTCTCCCGCCGCACAGGACGCGCTCGCACCAGCAGTGAAAAACTGGCTTTTAACGCTTGAACAGAAGCTGCAAAGGATTATTGATCCGATTTGTGATCAGTATGAAGTACCGCGGAAGGAAATGCAGCTCCACCTGACCACCGGTCATGCCGGAAACGTTTCTTTCAAGACAGGTGAATGGCTTGGTCTCCCTGTCGCCGGCACACTGATCACCGCCGTTGTCAGTCTGACAGCTGCAGCGCTTTGCGGTGGAGGAGGCGTTGCGCTGATTTCTGCTGGTCCGCTTGGTTTGCTCACCGGCCTGATCATCGGCGTCGTTACCTCAATTCTTGGCTGGAACGTGGCATCAGATCTGCTGATGAAAGCTGATATTCCCCAGTTTCTGCGCCTGATCCCTCTGGAGAAAACACTCGCCAGCGAAAAGACGCGTCGAGACCTGAAAAAGCAGCTTTTGCAGAATCTTTCGCAGGATAACAGCGATTTTCAACGCCAGCTGGTAGAGGATTTTTCAAAGGCGCTGCGCGGCCACATCTATGCCATTGCACAGGCGGCGGAAATCCCCATTGAATAGCAGTGAAAAAAACGCCAAAATTCCTTAAAACGCTTGACATTCATGCAAGTTTGTGATAATTTATTTCGGTAAGCCGCTCAAGCGGGGTTTTCAAGTGCGCAAAAACGCCACCCGAACGCTTGGCGAGATTGATTCAGGAGGTGCTTTGCCATGTACGCGGTTATCGTATCCGGTGGCAAGCAGTATCGTGTGTCCCAGGGGGACGTTATCTACGTGGAAAAACTCGACCAGGAAGTCGACAGCAAGGTCAGCTTTGATGTGCTGATGCTGGGCTCCGAAGAAGGCGTTGAAATCGGCACTCCCACCCTGGCTGGTGCGAAGGTCGAAGGCAAGGTCGTTGCTCAGGTCAAGGGCGAGAAGATCATCATCTTCAAGTACAAGAGCAAGAAGAACTAC
>JAFULL010000085.1 GCA_017473345.1 Clostridia bacterium
CAGCACGCCGATGGTACTTGGCTGGAGACGGCCCGGGAGAGTAGGTCGCTGCCGCATTTCAAATATTCCTCAGTAGCTCAATGGCAGAGCATTCGGCTGTTAACCGAAGGGTTGTAGGTTCGAGTCCTACCTGGGGAGCCAACGACTCACTAAGCTTTATGCTTAGTGAGTTTTTTTCGTTACAAAGGATATCTTTTTTTGAAGTTAAATAAATACAGGCTGCATCGTCAAAAAAGTAGAGGTGATTTGAAATGCCGGATGAAAAGAAAGATGACTTTTCAAAGCTTGTAGAGCAGCACCAGGCATCTGTCATGCGAATCTGCTACATATATCTCAGAGATATAACATTAGCTGAAGATGCTGCCCAGGAAACATTTTTGAAGGCTTATAAGGCAATGTCACGTTTCAGGGGGGAAAGCACGAAAAAAACATGGTTGATTCAGATTGCCATAAATACCTGTAAAGATATAAACCGATGCGCATGGAATCGAAAAAACAATCGATATATAACGCCTGAAATGCTTCCGCTTGCGTATGATCCTTTTGAGAAGGAGGATGAAATATTGCTTGTAGCGATTATGAACCTGCCTGATAAACAACGAGAGGCCATTTTGCTGTATTTTTATCAGGATTTAGGATTAAAAGAGGTTTCAGAGATTATAGGCATATCAGTACCAGCTGTTTCAAAGCGAATTCAAAAAGGTGTAAAAATGCTGTATTCCTCTTTGAAGGGTGGAAATTTGGATGAATGAACAAATTTTGAGAGAAAAAATACATCGTGCAATTGATCTTCGTTTGGCGGGCATGCAGCCCATGCATGATATTGTAAAAGAAACAAAGTGTAGGCAGACAAAAAAGAGAATAAATAAAAGAATGAATTTTAGGTTTGTGTTAGTGCCTTTGTTGATATTTGTTCTGTCAGCCAGCGCGATTGCAGCCGTGTTTTTATGGAAGGATTATGTTGGACGAATGATCGAAATGGAGAAAGAAAATGGATTATACTGGCAATGGGATTGTGCAAGTAAAATTGCTTTAGTAGAAACATTACATGAAATGGGTTATGTAAATCAGGAGGACTCATTCTCAAAACTTTTTGATCAAACCACCGAAGAACAGGAAAAGGAAAAACTGGCTGATGAAATTGTTCTTGCCTTTTTGGAGAACAATCCTTATATCAAAGAATATGAAACCACCTTTAATCATGATATACATACCGTTACTGCCGGTTTGTTGAATTTTGCGATCTACGGTCCAAGCGAAAAATGGACGGCGGAGAAAAGGGTATGGTGGCAAAGCATAACAAACCCGGATGGCTCAAGTGCCAATGACATGCGATTGGTCAACCCTGAAGACAATGAAATCAGTGAAAAAGAAGCAATTCTCATCGCCACAAAAGCACTTATCTCAACAATGAATGTATCTGAGGCGGAACTGGAGAACGCCCAAATCGTTGCAGATATGTATATCACCGATGAAAGGCCACAGTATAAAAGATGGCTGGTTACTTTTAATATCTTACAAGAAGGAAGCAACCAGTATATTGAACACTCGTATGAAGTATTTATAGACGGTCACGGACATCAGATTGCGGATATTGATTATGGTTCCAAATTGTTGGAAGAAAAAGCAGCTTATTTGGACGCTGTGGAGCTGGACCAGCGTTATACGGATATTTTGGAGGTTTATCAAAACTTTTCAGATTACGAAGACAGTTATTTGATTCGCGCATGGTCGCTGGAAGCAAAAGCGGAATATTCAAAGGCACTTCGTAAGCGGGTACAAAAGCTGCTGGAAAAAGATTATCCCAACACTTTCTCACACGGGGAGATTATTGCAAGCACACGGCTGGTATATGGCCTTCCAAAAGTTGAGGATATCCAACGCAATGAGGCGTACGAATTGGCATACAGCTACGTCTGTCAAGAGTACGATCTTGAACTGCAGCAGGAGTTCTATTTTGATTCCTATGAATACTATGATATAACGGACGCGGATTCACCTGTGTGGAAGTTTGTCTTCTTTCCTGAGTCATTTGAAGGTATCGTCAATGTTCCGGTATACAAAGTGACATTGGATGCTCGTACAGGCGACAGGAAGACGGTGATGCGTTACTGGTGGAAAGAAATATTTGATAAAAAACCTTATCATGAAGTCTGGTATTAAAGTTTTTATCAAACAGGCTTGACACTCCCCCTACGTCATAGTCTATGATAAATCCCGAGGGGAGGTCAAAGCCATGTGGACCGTTCATGAAATATGTGCTCAAACAGGCCTGAGCAAGCGTACACTGCAATATTATGATCGTATTGGCCTTCTTCCGCCAGCCGGATATACAGAAGCAGGATACAGGCTGTATGACGAAAAATCATTGGAAACGCTGCAGCAGATTTTGCTGTTTCGGGAATTGGAATTTCCGCTGAAGGAAATCAAGCGGATTATCAAAAGCAGCAACTTTGACCGTAACCGGGCGCTGGAACAGCAGATTGAGCTGTTAACCATGAAAAAAGAACACCTTGAAAACCTGATCCTGTTTGCAAGAGGGATTCGGGGGCTGGGCGTGAATTATGTGATTGGAGGAAATAAAATGGATTGGTCAGCCTTTGATACCCATAAAATCGACGAATATGCTGAACAGGCGAAAAAGTCCTGGGGAAAAACGCCTGAGTATCAGGAATTTTTGGAAAAGCAAAAAGGGCGCAGTGAGCAGGACGAGCAGAAAATAACGGATGAATTTATGGAGCTGTTTGTACAGCTTGGCAAACTGAAGCAATTATCGCCCGATAGCGAAGCGGTACAGGATAAGATCGCGCAGCTGCGTGATTTTATTTCCAGGCATTTTTATCAGTGTTCCTATAAGGTTTTTGCTGCTTTAGGGCATATGTACGCAGGTGGAGGCAGCATGACTGAAAATATCGACGCCCATGCAGGGGAAGGAACAGCACAGTTTACAGCTGAGGCGGTTCGTATTTATTGCGAGGGCAAGTATTGATATACTGATACAAAAAGGCCGCCGTTTTCTTTTTCGGAATCGGCGGCCTTTTTGAATTACTCTTCCTCTGCCATAAAGGCATAAGAAAGAATTTCACCATCGGGAGCAGAAGCAAGCTTCATGCGAACCGTTACAGTTTCGGGAAGGGTATCTGCGGGCAGCGTGATTGTGTTTTCCGGGCTCCAATCGGTTTCGGCATCTTTTCCAGTGGCATCAGTATAGAGGAACTGATACAGTGCATCGCCATAGCATTCCATATGAAGCTGCAGGCCATCTTCGCAAAGCACAGTGTCTTCTGTGCGATATGCAAGGATAGTGCTGTAATCAGGCTGAATGCCGTAATGTGATGCCAGCAGTCCAATCATATGCTGTGTATATTTCTCCGATCCACGCCTGCACAGGTGCCCTGCATCATAGAAATCGCGTGCAGTAAGGCCAATTGTTCCGAGTTGTTCCATGCTGTTGTCAAACAGGGTGATGCGGTCACAATTCTGGCTGATGGCATACAGCTGACGCATGGCCTGCTGATATTCTTCGGCGTAATGGGCGATAGGGGCTACGATCAGCCACAGCTCGAAGTGCTTCTCTTCAGACAAACCAATGATTCGGTTCAGCGCCTGCTGGTTGGCAGGAAGCAAATCGCTCTGTGAAGATGAGTCGGCCAGAATGCGGTAGTAGTCCTCTAACTCGGCAGCATGATAGTCATACTGGAAAGTAAAGCTGTGATAAGGCTCGTAACCAGGTGCAGATGAGGCGGTTTGCTGCCAGCGGCTCCACATCCCGGTCGGACGGAACAGCTGAAACAAACCTGCAGGCACATTTTCTGCATCCATCACAGCCGAAAGGGCTTTTGCCTTCTGCCAGTAGCCCGGAATGCCGTCAAAGCTCTGGTAGACGATGCCCCGCAGATCGCCCCGCATGGTAGCGTAGTTGTCCACCATGAAGGGGTTGCATTCCAGCACGACCAGCTTGGGAACGTCGTAATGCAGATAAGCCTCCAGCATGGCGGCGACAATGCCTCCGTTAGCGCTGGAACAGCGCAGGATCTGCACATTTTTGTCAAGGGCCTGACGCATAATGCTGTCATCCAGGCTGGCATAGGTGTGGGAATTGCCAACAAAAAGTACGTCAACAGGGGCGGTGCTGCCATCGCGTACAGCCTGCCATACGGGCGTTACGGTGCTGCTGTCAAACAGGGCGATATCCAGCGCAAAGACCAGTGCAGTCAGAATGATGGCAAAACTGATCAGGCGCAGCAGCATGCGCAGAAGATTACATTTTGGCATAGGTGCGCCTCCTTAAAAACCAACATAAATAAACGACGAAGCTGCCAGAGAACCATAACATCCAAACAGTATGACCAGTACAAGCAGCGCAAGACAGATCAGCCAGCGGACGACCAGGGGGCGATCGGCGATCCATTGGGTAGCACTGCTTCGTTCGTTGACAAGATCCAGCATGATCATGGCTGGAATGGTCAGCATACACATAATGAATTCCGGCGCTGCCACACCCAGCTCTGTCAGTGAAAATGCCGTGCCGCCTGTGAACAGCCCTCGGAGAATGGCCGAAGCCTCTGCAACATTCAGCGCACGGAAAAATACCCATGCAAAGCATACAAGCACAAAGGTACATGCGATGGAAATCATGTGCGACAGCTGCGAAGGAAGGCCGCTTTTCAGCTTCTGCCGCACAGGTGCCGTCAGCTTGCCGACGACCTGATAAATGCCGTGCAGCAGTCCCCATACGATGAAATTAAGCCCTGCTCCGTGCCAAAGACCACTGACGAAGAACACGATGATTACGTTGACGCACCAGCGCGCCGTTTTTACCCGGCTGCCGCCCAGCGGAAAGTAAATGTTTTGACGGAGCCATGCTGAAAGGGTCAGGTGCCAGCGCCGCCAGAAATCAGCAATGGAATGTGCCAGATAGGGCTGACGGAAGTTGGGACTGAGCTTCAGTCCGAAAAGCTGTGCACTGCCCAGTGCAATGCAGGTGTAGCCGGCAAAATCTGCATACAGTTGGAAAGCATAGAACACAATGGCGATCAGCGACGCCCATACCGAAGGCGTTGCTCCCTGGCCGGCAAGGGCATAAACCCTATCCACCACACTGGCCAGCCGGTCAGCAACCAGTGTTTTCTGGGCAATGCCCAGCAGAATGGTGATCAGTCCCAGGCGGAATTGCGGCTCGCTGAAAGGCTTCTTTTCATCCAGCTGTGCGGCAAAAGCGGCTGCTGGTTCAATCGGGCCCTGCATCATCTTGGGGAAGAAACTCACGGTCAGCGCATACTTGCCCAAATGGCGTACAGGTGCGCAGCTGCCGCGATAGACATCCGCCAGATAACCGGTGATCTGGAACACATAGAAGGAAATGCCCACCGGCATGGCCAGCGAAAAAACGGGGGCGGCGTAATCAATACCGACCAAGGCAAAGAAACGCGTAGCGATACGCAAACCGAAACTGAGATATTTAAACGCGATGAGCAGTGCAAAGCAGAGAGCCAGCGACGTCCACAACCATATACGGGCACTTTTGGTGCCGCGAGCCCGGTCGATAAGCAGCGCGGCTGTATAGCTCACGATGGATGCAGCGCCCATCCATAAAAGCGTATCGACGCCCAGCAGTGCGCTGAACAGCAGGCTGAATGCCAGAAGAGCGCTCCAACGCAGCCTGTGCGGCAGCAGATAATAACACACAAGCGCAGCCAGCAGCAGCGCATAGTATCCCCATGAGATGAAAGTCATCCGCTAAAGACCTCCTGTTGCCAATGGCAAAGACTGGTTGTATCATACCATAGTTTTCTGCAAAAGACCATTCCTGCAGCTTTTGTGGGCGGCGGCAGAAAAAAGAAAAATTTTTTTGAAAAACAAGAAGGAAAACGCGAGGAAAGGTAGAATCATTAAAAGGTCATCAGGTGCAAGAGCCTGTGACACACTGACATCGCTCACAATTTGCGGTGGTAATGGCCTGAGGGTTCCACCTGTTCCCATTCCGAACACAGAAGTTAAGCCTCAGCACGCCGATGGTACTTGGCTGGAGACGGCCCGGGAGAGTAGGTCGCTGCCGCATTCCAATATTCCTCAGTAGCTCAATGGCAGAGCATTCGGCTGTTAACCGAAGGGTTGTAGGTTCGAGTCCTACCTGGGGAGCCACCTAATCACTCATGTTTTGATACAAAGCATGAGTGATTGTTTTTTATACTTATGGACATGAATAGCCGAAAACAACGGATAATAGCAACAATTCTGGGTGAAAAGTCGTAGTTTGCCTGATAAATATGATGATATGGCCGGTTTGGGATCTTCCCTGCCGGTTTTTTTCTTCAGGAGATCGTTGTAATACGAAAGGCTTGGCCGGATCGGTCAAGCCTTTTTTTCGTTATTGATAATCGCCTAAATAGTCTTTGTTAATTTCGAAGAGTTCATCACACATCTCACGAATTTCTTGCAGGCTAAGAACCGCAGAGCAAAGGGGATCCAATGAGACCGCCTGATACACCATTTGCTTTGATTTTTTCTCCCAGGCTTCCACAACCAGATTCTCAATGCTGGCTGTGTATGCAACCAAAGGTGCAACATTAGAAGGCATTTTTCCTTTGAATTGGCGGATATATCCGTCCTTTGTGGCGGTAACAGGGATTTCCGCACAAGCATCATAAGGCAAATTCTCGACGCTGCCATTGTTGATTAGGTTGGCGTTGAAATGAAAGAGTGTTCCGTCACCTATACGGGCGTTGATGATGCTGGCGGCATATTCGTGACCGCGCGCCTTTTCCAGGGGCTTTTCCATAAATGATTTCACGAGGCTGTCGAAACGGTTCGGATCTTTACGCGCATTTAGAGAAAAAGCATACTCGCCCGGATTCCAGTTTGCTCCTGCAGGAGAACAATATTTGCGAATCAGGTCGGGGCGCTTACGAAACCAAGGGGTGTATTCGGAATTATGCCCACTGGATTCTGTCACATAGTACCCGAAGGTTTTAAATATTTCGTTGCGAACCTTTTCCTTGTTATAAAATTCCTCCTGATCAATCTTCGCTTTAAGGATGGGATACAAATCTGTTCCATTGGCAGTCAATTCCGTAAAAAATGCCATATGGTTGATACCCACACAGGTATAACTGACATCCGCACAATCCACCTCTGCCCACTCGCACAGCATTCTTGCTGTTCCCTGTACACTGTGGCACAGACCAGTAACATCTGTTTTGGTATAGGTCTGCATCGCCTTGCAGAGCATAGCCATGGGATTGGTATAGTTGAGCAGAAAAGCGTTGGGGCAAATCCGTTCCATATCGTGGCAAATATCCAGCATAAGCGGAATGTTTCGCAAGGCTCTGAAAATACCCGAAACACTTCGGGTATCACCCACGTTCATATTGACACCGTATTTCATGGGAATCTCGATTTCATGGCGCCAGATGTCAACATCTCCGTTAAATACGGTAACGATTACTGCGTCTGCCCCGATCAGTGCGGTTTTTCGACATGTGGTGGATGTGATGGTTATTGCGGACCCCATCTCTGTTTTGATGCGTTCTACGCATTTTGTTATTTCTTTAAGCCGATATTCATTCGTATCCATCAGACAGATTTCTGAGGAATCTAAAGCGGGATAGGTGGTGATATCCTTTACAACTGCAGTGGTAAATTGGACACTTCCTGCTCCGATAAACACAATTTTTTTCATATTCCCAAGTCCTTTCGGCGTTTATGCAGTCATTATGCATAAAGAAATTGCTGAAGCGAATGATATATATTGTTAATCAACACAAATACCATAGATATTTTGCTGTTTTTGATTGAGGTACCATTGATCCGTGGTATAATGGATCCGGAGTTGATAAAATGCGTATTTATGATGGCACGAACGATAAAAAGACGCCGCTGACAAACCATACGGTAACAGTAGTGTCTGCAAGCAGAATCATTTGCACCGAAACAGATCAAATGACCTTGCGGAAAAACGGAAGAGAGGATTGGTCGCTTTTTTATTGTGAGAAAGGTCGAATGTATTTTAGCGACGGAGTTCTAAAACCGGGACAGATTTGGATCTATCCGCCAAAGGTGCCGCAAAAATATACCATATACCGTCAAGACAGCACGGTATATCGTTACCTGCACTTTACAGGAAGCGACGTTCAAAATCTCTTGTTATCTCTTGGAATTGAATTTTTCACGCCTATCTCAACAAGGGGCGACACCGTTGCTATGGTGCTTGAAGATATTCAAAACAGCATGATGGATGACAGCGTTTTGTCTGCGTTGCGAGCGGAATATCATACACTGCATCTAATTTCTTTCCTTGCAAGGCACAGCGCTTCCTATCGATCGAATATGATGAAGCGGGTTACAGACAATATGAACCATTCTTTTTCTGCTCCTTATGAGGCCAAAATCTATGCAGATATGTTCCAAGTCAGTGTCAGCCGATTCAATCATCTGTTTAAGCAGTATGTAGGGGTTGCCCCTTATGCCTACTTTGTGAGGCTGCGAGTAGAAAATGCATGTGCTTTGTTAGAGGAGACTGACTTGAAAATACAGGATATTGCCGAAAGATGCGGTTATGAGGATGCGTTTTATTTTACGCAGGTGTTCAAAAAGAACGTTGGATTGACACCATCGGCCTATCGAAGAGCAAATAGATTTTGAATTTTTAATCGTCATTTTGCCGTCCAGCGCACAGGAACTTTGTCGTTGCTTGGTTGATCGAAAATCTGAAACGCCAGAGCAGGGGAAAAGCGGATGGGAAGGGCAAAGAGCAAGTGCAAATGTTTTACGCCTATGATTACGTTGTGATGAATGATGAACTGGATGCTGCATAAGGAATTGATCGACCGGATCAATGCAACGTTTGCCGAGGGATAACAGGTACAAAATGCACCCACCTTCCTAAAAAGGGTGCAAAGCGTCCCTTGTATCATAATCAACTGGATTAGCCATCAAACCATCAGGAAAATGCCTGATGGTCTTTTTGCATGATAAAACGTCTGCCGGTTCAGCTGCAGAACCGGCAGACATTTTTTATTTCTTTGTATCAGCCACACGCAGGCGCGATACAGCTGTGCGCGATTTTTCCAGATGGGACTTCACCTGACCAAACATCCGGCTGCATACGGCGGCGTACAGCACGTCGACAACGGTCAGCTGCGCGATGCGAGAACTCATAGCACCACTGCGAAGCATGGTCTCGGTGGAGGAGCAGTACAGGCGTACGTCGCCCAGATCAGACAGGGGATTGCGCCCGAAGCGCGTAATGGTGACAACCGGAACTCCCTGCTTTTTGATGGAGCGGGCAAGCTCCGGAATGTCGACGGTGGTGCCGGAGTAGGAAATGAGCACCGCAACGTCCTTGGGCTTAAGCGTAAGGGCAGACAGCACCTGACTGTGGATGTCGGTATGGGCGATGGCGGTTTTGTCAATGCGCAGGAACTTGTTGGCGGCGTCCAGCGCAACAAAACCGGAATTGCCAAAGCCGTAAAAGTCGACGCGGTCAGCGTCGCACAAAAGCTGCACGGCCTTTTCCAGCTCCTTGGCGTCGAGCATGGACATGGTGTTTTCAATGGCCTTGATGTTGCTCAGGCAGATATTGCGCATCACCACACCGGGATCATCGCCGGGGTGGATATCCTCGAAGCTGTTGGAATCATTGCTGGCTGCCAGATCGCTGTAGAGGTTACGGCACAGATCCTTGTAGCCGGTATAATTGAGACTTTTGCACAGGCGCACAACGGTGGATACACTCACGCCGCAGGCAGCGGCAATCTCTTCAATCTGCATTTCGACGGCCTTGGGGGCCTGATCCATGATAAACTGCGCCAGCGTGCGCTCCTTGGGGCTCAGCGTATGCAGGGTTTCCCTGATTTTCAGCAGGCACCCTCCGTTTTCGATCATTGTTATCCCTCACCATGGTTTGATATTCATATTATACCGAAATGGCAAAAAAGTGTCAACTTTATTTCGAAAAACATGTCAGAAAAAACAAAAAAGTCTGAAAAACGCAGGTGCGGCAAGGGCTGAGGAATGAAAAAACTTGTCAGTCGACATCGCTGAAGGCATGGCGGTGCTTTTCAAAAAAGTCAAAATAGGCACGCACAGCGGGCAGTTCGGTCCAGCGGCGCATGCAGACCGGGTCGGCGTCCAGATCGTAGATTCTGGCACCCTTCATGGCCAACAGGAAAGGTGAGTGCGTGGCGATGATCAGCTGACAGCCGAAAAAGCGGACCGAGTCCTCCAGAAAGCTGACCAGTTCCTGCTGCCTGTGTGGCGACAGGCTGTTTTCGGGTTCGTCCAGCAGGTACAGGCCGTTTTCTTCCAGCTTGCTGGTGAAATAAAAGTAGGCGCTTTCGCCGTTGGACTGCTCGCGCGCATTGTCCATCAGCCGGCTGCGCACATAGCGCGACTGGGTTTTGCTGCGAGCCAGATTGACGCGCTTGAGCTGCTCGTAATCCTCCAGGGTGCGGTATTTGAAGGAGGAATACTTGTCGCTTAAGTATTCCTCAAACAGCTCTTCGCGGCGCAGATCGATGCCTTCGTTCAGCGCGCGCAGATTGAGCATGTAGTCGAATACGTCGTCGCTGGTGATGATGCGGCTTGGCTGCGGCGGAGGCATTTTGAACTCATAGCTGCAAAGGGCGGTATAGTCCTCAAAGAAGTTTGAACGGTTGTAACGGGTGTCACGCGCAAGGCCCAGCGTTTCGGCGATCACGTTGATGGCTGTGGTCTTGCCGCTGCCGTTGCCGCCGTACAGGATGGTGATAGGCTCAAAATCCAGCCGCGCAAACCCGCGCTTTGAAAGAATTTGAAAGGGATAATAGCTGTCGTGGCAGGTGCGCTTCTGCTGCAGGAAAAAGTCAAACTCCCGCTCGCTGTCCGGGAAGGAAAAGGATGAAAGGTACAGCATAACGCATTCCTCCGCGTTGTTTTGTGTCGATTATATCATTGCGAAGAATGGGCGGCAATAGTATAATGAACTGCGGAGGTGACCGATATGAAAATTGTGATTCTGGACGGATATACAGAAAACCCGGGTGACCTGAGCTGGGAAGCGCTGGAAGCCCTTGGTGATGTGACGGTGTATGAACATACGCCCGAAAACTGCATTCTGGAGCGCATCGGTGACGCGCCGGTCGTGCTGACCAACAAAACCCCCATCACGGCTGAAACCATTGCTCAAAAGCCGCAGCTGCGCTATATCGGCGTGTTGGCAACTGGCTATAATGTGGTGGATGTGAAGGCCGCCAAAGAGAGGGGCATTGTGGTGACCAATGTGCCTGCCTACGGTACGCAGGCGGTGGCGCAGTATGTGTTTGCGCTGCTGCTGGAAGTATGCCATCACGTGGGCCATCACAACAATGCTGTGCAGCAGGGGCGCTGGACCAGCGGCCGTGATTTCTGCTTCTGGGATTATCCTCTCATCGAGCTGGCGGGAAAAACCATGGGCATCATCGGCTATGGCCGCATCGGTCAGGCCACGGCGGCGCTGGCGCGTGCATTCGGCATGAAGGTACTCTCCTACAGCCCGAGCCGTAAAGACGGCGAAATGCTGGACGAGGTATTTAGCCAGAGCGACGTTATTTCACTGCATTGTCCGCTGACGGCTGAAAACGCCGGCCTGATCAACCGTGATACCATCGCGAAGATGAAGGATGGCGTGATCCTCATCAACACGGCGCGCGGCGGCCTGATCAACGAAGTCGACCTGCGCGAAGCACTGCTCAGCGGTAAAGTAGCCGCTGCTGCGGTGGACGTGGTATCCACCGAGCCCATCCGTGAGGACAACCCCCTGCTGGGGCTGGAAAACTGCCTCATCACCCCTCATATTGCATGGGCGTCCAAAGAAGCGCGCCAGCGCCTGATGGACGTAGCAGTAGAGAATGTGGCTGCCTTCCTGAAGGGAGAGCCCATCAATAACGTAGCGAAGTAAGGAAGTTTTCCAAATGGAAAAGCAGCTCAGGCGCAGTCAGTCGCTGTATGTAGTGCAGGCTGCGGTGGAGTATCTGGTGGCGCTGTCCGCCTCGGGAACCTTTCTGGCAAAACTGACGGCTTCTTTGGGCATGAGCGACAGCCTCACAGGCGTGCTGACCTCGCTGATGACCATGGGCTGCCTGTTTCAGCTGCTTTCGGTGTTTGTGAAAGTCAGGCGCGTCAAGCTGTTTGTGATCCTCACCAGCATGGCTACGCAGCTGCTGTTTGTTTTCATGTACTTCATCCCGCTTGTCCCTCTGGGGCCGCAGGTCAAAACAGCGGCGCTGATCCTGACGGTTTTCAGTGCGCATCTGGTGCTGAATATGGCTGGGCCCCGAAAAACCAACTGGCTGATGGGGCTGGTGGACGATCACAAACGCGGCACGTTTTCAGCCACAAAGGAAATGCTGTCGCTTTTCCTGGGCATCCTTTTCTCGTATGCCATGGGCGCGGCGTTTGACCATCTGGAAGCCGATGGCAGGCTGCAGAGCGCCTTTGTGCTGATGGCCATGGTCATTACCATGCTGATGCTGATCCATGCGCTGATCCTTTCGTGTGTCATTCCCCCGAAGGACAGCCCGCAGCCGCAGACGCTACGCCAGACATTCAGCAGCCTTGCAGGCAGCCGCAATTTGTACCGCATCATGGGCGCGTATGTTTTTTACAACATTCTTACGCACATGGCAGCACCGTTTTATGCCACCTACCAGCTGCACGAGCTGGGCTTCAGCCTGAAGCTGGTGTCGCTTTTGACCATGGTGGGCAGCGTGGTGAGAATGGCGGTTTCAAAGTTCTGGGGCCGACATTCCGACAGGTATTCATTTTCCGTCACGCTGGAAAAGTGCTTCGGTTTTCTGGGGGCTTCGTATGTATGCGCTGCATTTGCCACGCCGCGCAACGGTGCGGTGATGTTTGCGCTGTATTATGCCTTCCACGGCATTGCCATGGGCGGCGCCAGCAGTGCGATCAGCAATCTGGTTTTTGACTACATTCCCCATGAAGAGCGAGTGAGCGCGCTGGCGGTATGCCCTGCTGTGGGCGGAAGCGTGGGTTTTGCAACGACGCTTGTGTTTGGTGCGGTGCTTTCGTGCATTCAGCAAAGCGGCGCAGGTTTGTTTGGCATGCCGCTGTACGCCCAGCAGATCCTGTCGTTTGCGACCGTACCGCTGATGCTGCTTGGCATGTGGTACCTGCGCACGCAGATCACCCGAAAAATCAAACGCTGTCAGAACTGATTTTTCGACATTCTTTTCGCTTGCATGCGACGGTTTTTGCCATTATCCTACTGTCGAAAGGTGGGAGAATCATGGTGGAAATGCGTGAGGAATGGCGTTTTCTGCATTTGCGTGCCGCACAGCTGTTTGAGGAGGGCAACGCCAAAGCAGCCCTCAGACTGCTCAAACGTATCAACGAAGAGCAGATACGCCTGTTTGACAAAACCGAAGAGAAATATGAACAAACCGAGAATTGTTAGCACTCATCCATAATGAGTGCTAATTTTTCATTGCTTTTTGCTGCCGTCTCTGTTACAATACGGTAGGCGGGCAGCTTTTTTCATGCCTGCGTAAATTGTCAGGAGGCGTATCTCATCATGACCAATCAACAGGGCAACATTTCCATCCATGCGCAGAATATCATGCCCATCATCAAGCGCTGGCTGTATTCTGACAAAGATATCTTCATCCGCGAGCTGGTTTCCAACGGCTGCGACGCCATCACCAAGCAGAAGATGCTCACCCCAGGCGCGGACTGCGACTGGCGCGTGACTGTCACCCTCGACGAAAAAGCTGGAGAGCTGCGTTTCAGCGACAACGGCATCGGCATGACTGCTGACGAGGTGGAAAAGTACATCAACCAGGTGGCTTTTTCCGGCGCTGAGGAGTTCCTGAAGAACTACGAGGGCGAGGACAAGAGCGGCATCATCGGCCATTTTGGTCTGGGTTTCTACTCCGCCTTTATGGTGGCTGACAAGGTGACCATCCAGACCCTGTCCGGCAGCGAAGGCGCATCTCCCGTATGCTGGGAGAGCGAGGACGGCATGGCCTTCACCATGAGCGAGGGCAGCCGTACCGAGCGCGGCAGCTGCATGATCCTTCACATCAGCGAAGAGGAAAAGGACTTCCTGCAGGAGTACCGCGTGCGCGAAGTGCTCAAGCGCTACTGCGGCTTTATGAACACGCCGGTGTATTTTGAGGTCATCCGCGAGGAAGTGCCTGTAACCGCCGCCGAGGGCGAAGAGGTGAAGCCTGAGGAGCCCAAGGCCCCCGAATTGATCAACGCCACCGCTCCCCTGTGGCTGAAGGCCCCCCGCGACTGCACCGACGAGGAGTACAAGAGCTTCTACCGCGAGGTGTTCCACACCTTCGAGGATCCGCTGTTCTATGTGCACCTGAATGTGGACTATCCCTTCAACCTCAAGGGAATTCTGTACTTCCCCAAGCTGACCAACGACTTCGGCACCCGCGAGGGCGAAATTAAAATGTTCAGCGGTCAGGTGTTTGTGGCCGATAACATCAAGGAAGTCATTCCTGAGTTCCTGATGCTGCTCAAGGGCGTGATCGACTGCCCCGACCTGCCCCTCAACGTCAGCCGATCCTTCCTGCAGAATGACGGCTACGTCAAGAAGCTGTCTGCCTATATCACCCGCAAGGTGGCGGACAAGCTGACCGGTCTGTTCAACACCGAACGCGAGGATTATCAGAAGTACTGGGACGATATCCATCCCTTCGTCAAGTACGGCTGCATGCGCGACAGCAAGTTCTTCGACCAGGTGAAGGACACCCTGCTGTACAAGACCACCAAGGGCGAATATTTCACCGTGCAGGAATATCTGGCCAAGCATGAAGGCACGCTGGGCAAGAAGGTCATCTACACCAACGATCCCACCCGTCAGAGCGCCAGCATTGCCATGTATGACGCCGAGGGTGTCGACGTTGTGGTGCTCGATGCCCTGATCGACCTCAACTTCCTCAGCTTCATTGAGTATTCCGCCGGTGTGGAGGGCCTGAGCTTTGCCCGCGTGGACGCTGACAGCGATACCTTCACCAAGGAGATGACCGAGGATGAAAAGAAGGCCAACGAGGAAAGCGAAAAGAACCTCGCTGACCTGTTCAAGGCCGCTACCGGCAAGGAAGAGCTGACCGTGAAGCTCAGCGCCCTCAAAGATGAAAGCATGCCCGCGCTGCTCACGCAGGACGAGCAGGGCCGCCGCTTCAGTGAAATGGGCCGCATCTACGGTCAGGACTTCAAGATGCCCGAGGTGCACACGCTGGTGCTGAATGCGTCCAACGCCGTGGTCAAGGGCCTGCTGGCGGCTGACGATGCTGAAAAGCGCGACCTGATGGCTGCTCAGCTGTACGATCTGGCCCGCATGAGCACCCGCCCGCTGGAAAAGGACGAGGTGACGGCGTTCCTCAGCCGCAGCCACAAGCTGCTGGAACTGCTGGCAAAGAACTGACAAGATGTAACATCCACCCTGAAAAGCAGGGTTTTGCCTGTTGAATATCGTATACCTTGTATGGCGCTTTTGTCGCCATACAAGGTTTTTTGCTGAAAGGAAGAAGCTCATGTTCAAACGCCTGCTGTGCGCTTTGCTTGCGCTGATGATTCTGCTGCCCACTGCTGCGCTGGCCGATAAGCCCCGCGATATCACGCCGCTGGAAACGGTGGTGGAGCCGCCCGAGGGCATGCATCACTACCTGTTTGCGTGCGTGGACAACTGGAAAGGCAACGCCAAAAAACTGGGCAATACCGACGGCGTGATCCTTGTCACGCTGGATACAGCAGCCAAGCGCGTGCTATTTACCACATTCTCGCGTGAAATGCTCATCAAGCGCCCGGACGGCGGCATCGGCCGCTTTACCTACATCGCCAAGAACTACGGCCCGGAAGCCCTGTGCGATATCGTCAGCACCCATTTTGGCGCCAAGGTCGACCAGTACATCATCTTCAGCATGGATAATGTGCAGACCATCATCGACGCCATGGGCGGTGTGAATATCACCGTGACCGACGCTGAGGCGGATTATCTCAACCGCTATCGTATTTCCCGTGATTCCACCACGCCCAGTATGGGCAAGGGCGGCACCTACCTGTTTGGCGGCCATGCAGCGGTCATCTATATGCGCATCCGCAAAGTGGGCGGCGACGGCGATTCCGGCCGTACGCGCCGCATGCGCACGGTGCTGAGCACGCTGGCAGGCAAGTATGCCAATGCCTCGCTGGACGACGCCCTGAAGCTGCTGACCGCTGTTTCTGAAAACGTGGTCACCACCAACATGACGATGGCCGACCTTTTTGAAGCTGTGGGCTATGCCATCGAGCTGCGCGGCGTAACGCCCGAAGGTCTGCAGATGCCGCCTGACAGCTGCATGGAGCCTATCACTTACGCAGGCATGAGCACCCGCCAGGTCGACTTTGATGCAGCCCGTGAGATCCTCAAAAATTTCCTCTACGGCGACGCCGGCGAACCTGACGCCTTTGACGTAGTAGAATAAACAACAGTTCCGGCGAAGAAGCTCGCTGTACGACCTTCTTCGCCGGAACTTTTTCTTGGTGGTATAAAAAAGCCGAAGCAGAAAATCTGCTTCGGCTTTTATGGTGGGTTTCAAAAGGGCTATAGCCCTTTGGCGGGTGGGCTGGAGGGCGGCACCCTCCAGCGTCCTTCCCGTTACTCCTCGGTCACGACCTCTTCGGTCAGCATTTCTTCGGTCAGACTCTCTTCGTCCTCTTCCGCTTCCTTTTCGGCGCGGGCTACGCAGACGATCTTGGCGTTTTCACCGATGCGCATCAGGCGTACGCCCTGCGTGCTGCGGCCGCTTTCGCGGATGGCGCTGACGGCCATGCGGATGACCACGCCCTCGTCTGTGATGAGCAGGATGTCCTCGTCGTCATCCACACCCAGCTGAGCGGCCAGCTCACCGGTCTTTTCGGTGATGGTCATGGCACGGATGCCCATGCCGTTGCGGCCCTGCTCGCGGTACTGCTCAGGATCGGTGCGCTTGCCGTAGCCGTTGACGGTGATGGCAAGCACCTTCTGGCCTTCGCGGATGGGGCTCATGTCGATGAGCTCGTCGCCGTCCTTCAGCTTCATGGCATGCACGCCCATGCCGGTGCGGCCGATGACGCGGATGGTCGACTCGTGGATGCGCAGCGCGCGGCCTGCACGGCTGGCAATGATCAGACTGGTGTCGCCGTCGGTGAGGTTGACGGCGCACAGCTCGTCGTCCTCCTTGAGGGTGATGGCGATCAGACCGGACTTGCGCAGGTTGGCAAACTCGCTGTACGGTGTGCGCTTGATGAGGCCCTGACGGGTCATCATGACCAGATTGGCACTGTCGATGTCGCGGGGCACGGGGATCATGGCGGTGATCTTCTCATCTGCCGCGATCTGCAGCAGGTTCACGATCGCCATGCCGCGGGCGGTGCGCCCTGCCTCAGGAATCTGATAGCACTTCAGGTTGTACACGCGGCCGCGGTTGGTGAAGAACATGATCTCGTCGTGGGTGTTGACCACGATCATGCGCTCCACAAAGTCCTCTTCGCGGGTGGCCATGCCGGTCACGCCCTTGCCGCCGCGATGCTGCGCGCGGTAGGTGCTCTTGGGCAGGCGCTTCACATAGCCCAGGTGGGACATGGTGACCACCATGTCGTCGGACTGGATGAGGTCTTCGATGTCGATCTCGCCCTCCAGCACGGTCAACTCCGTGCGGCGCGGGTCGGCAAATTTGTCGCGGATGGCGCCCATCTCGTCCTTGATGACGCCCATCAGCAGACCTTCATCCGCCAGCAGGCTTCTGAAGTAGGCGATGTTCTTTTCCAGCTCGTCATATTCAGCCTGCAGCTTGTCGCGTTCCAGACCGGTCAGGCGGGCCAGACGCATGTCGAGGATGGCCTGCGCCTGCTTGTCGCTGAAGCCGAAGCGCTCCATCAGGGCTTCACGGGCAGCACCGGTGTCCTTGCTGCCGCGGATGATCGCTACGATCTCATCGATGTGGTCCAGCGCCTTCAGAAGGCCTTCTACGATGTGTGCACGCGCCTCGGCCTTGGCAAGGTCGTACTTCGTGCGGCGGGTCACAACGTCCTTCTGATGCTGAATGTAGTGGTACAGCATCTCACGCAGGGAAAGCACCTTGGGCTCACCATTGACCAGCGCCAGCATGTTGGCACCGAAGGTCTCCTGCATAGAGGTATGCTTGTACAGATAATTGAGCACCACGGTGGGATGCACGTCGCGCTTGAGCTCAATGACGATGCGCATGCCGTTGCGGTCGGATTCGTCGCGGATGTCGCTGATGCCGTCCAGACGCTTTTCGTGCACAAGTTCGGCGATCTTCTCCACCAGCTTGGCCTTGTTGACCATGTAGGGGATCTCGGTCACAACGATGCGGCTGCGGTTGTTCGCCATGGTTTCAATCTCAGTCTTGGCACGCACGATGATGCGGCCGCGGCCCGTGTGATAAGCCGCGCGGATGCCGCTCTGGCCAAGGATGAGAGCGCCGGTGGGGAAGTCCGGGCCCTTGATGAACTGCATCAGGTCGTCGATGGTGCAGTCGGGATGGTCGATCATGTGCATGCAGCCGTCGATCACCTCGCCCAGATTGTGGGGCGGGATGTTGGTAGCCATGCCGACGGCAATGCCGTTGGCGCCGTTGACCAGCAGGTTGGGGAAACGGCTGGGCATAACGGTGGGCTGCAGCAGCGTTTCGTCAAAGTTGGGATAGAAGTCGACGGTATCCTTATCGATCTCGCCGATCAAATGCATGGTGAGCTTGTCCATGCGGGCTTCGGTGTAACGCATGGCGGCTGCGCCGTCGCCGTCGACAGAGCCGAAGTTGCCCTGGCCTTCCACCAGCGGATAGCGCATGTTGAAATCCTGCGCCAGACGCACCATGGCGTCGTACACGCTGCTGTCGCCGTGGAGATGGTACTTACCCAGCACGTCACCGACCAGACGCGCACTCTTGCGGTACGGCTTGTCGGGCGTCATGTTCAATTCGTTCATCGCATAAATGATGCGGCGGTGCACCGGCTTCAGGCCGTCGCGCACATCCGGCAGCGCGCGGTTGATGATGACCGCCATCGCATAGCTGATGAACGATTTCTTCATTTCCTGCTCAAGGTCAATGGGAATGAGCTTATCGTTGATCGTGGAACCCATGTGAGGTATCACTCCTTTGGAGGGGGTACGGCAGGCAGGGGCGCTGCCCCTGCACCCCGCTTAAGGGCTTTGCCCTTAAGAATCCCATGCACCGCCTGCGCAGCAGGCGGGTGGGGGATTCGGGATAGATGGCTCTATAGCAGCTGGTTGATTCAAGTGGCAAAGGATGCGAACAGTTTCCATCCCCAACCCGCGCGTGAAACGCGCGGAGGCGGGATTCCAAAGGGCGTAGCCCTTTGGCGGGGTCAAGGGGCAGCGCCCCTTGCGTTAAATGTCCAGATCCGTTACCAGCTTGGCGTTTTCTTCGATGAACTCCTTGCGGGGCTCGACCTTGTCGCCCATGAGGAGGGACATGATCTCGTCGGCGGCCATGGCGTCCTCGACGGTGACCTGCATCATGGTGCGGGTTTCGGGGTTCATGGTGGTCTGCCACAGCTGCTCGGCGCTCATTTCGCCCAGACCTTTGTAGCGCTGGATCTCAGGCTTGGGATCGCGGCCGATCTCCTGCATGAGCTTTTCCAGCTCGTTGTCGTCATAGACGTAGTATTCCTTCTTGTTCTTGGTCACCTTGTAGAGGGGCGGCATGGCAATGTACACATAGCCCTTCTCGATGAGGGGACGCATGTAGCGGTAGAAGAAGGTGAGCATGAGGATGCGGATGTGCGCGCCATCGACGTCGGCGTCGGTCATGCAGACGATGCGGTGATAGCGCAGCTTTTCGATGTTGAATTCATCGCCCCAGCCGCAGCCGAAGGCGGTGATCATGGCCTTGATCTCGTTGTTGGCAAGGGCGCGGTCAAAACGCACTTTTTCAACGTTGAGGATCTTGCCGCGCAGCGGCAGAATGGCCTGGAAGAAGCGGTCGCGGCCGGTCTTGGCGCTGCCGCCGGCGCTGTCGCCCTCGACGAGGAAGATCTCGCACTTGGAGGGGTCGCGTTCGGTGCAGTCGGCCAGTTTGCCGGGCAGGGAGGCGCTTTCAAGCACAGTCTTGCGGCGGGTGAGCTCGCGGGCCTTGCGGGCGGCTTCACGGGCGCGGGCAGCGCCTACGCAGCGGTCCAGGATGATGCGCGCAACGGCGGGATTCTCGCCCAGGTAGGTGGACAGCTTTTCGTACACCAGACTGTCGACGATGCCGCGCACTTCGCTGTTGCCAAGCTTGCTCTTGGTCTGGCCCTCAAACTGCGGCTCCTTGAGCTTGACGGACACGATGGCAGCAATGCTCTCGCGCACGTCCTCGCTCTTGAGGTTGGAGTCGTTGTCCTTGAGGAACTTGAACTGACGGCCGTACTCGTTGATGGCGCGGGTCAGGGCGCTGGAGAAGCCGGTCAGGTGCGTGCCGCCCTCAGGCGTGTGGATGTTGTTGGCGAAGGTGTAAATGTTCTCCTGGTAGGTGTCGTTATACTGCAGCGCCACCTCGACGGAGGAACCCTTCACCACGCCCTCCATGTAGATGGGTTCTTCAAAGAGGACTTCCTTGTTCTTGTTGAGGTACTTGACAAACTCGATGATGCCGCCCTCGTAGTAGAACACGCGCTCGGTCACGGGATCGGTGCGCTCGTCCGAGAAGGTGATGCGGATGCCCTTGTTGAGGAAGGCCATCTCGCGCAGGCGGGCCTTGAGGATGTTGTACTGGAAGTCGCCGGTCTCGAACACGCCGTCGGGGTTGTCCTCGCAGCGGGCGTCGGGCCAGAACTGGATGGTGGTGCCGGTGCGGTCGGTTTCGCCGATCACCTTCAGGTCATAGAGCACCTTGCCGCGCTCGTATTCCTGCTGGTAGATCTTGCCGTCCTGATACACGGTCACCTTCAGGTGACGGCTGAGAGCGTTGACGACGCTGGCGCCTACGCCGTGCAGACCGCCGGATACCTTGTAGCCCTCGCCGCCGAACTTGCCGCCGGCATGAAGCACGGTAAGGCAAACCTCAACCGCAGGACGGCCCAGCTTGGGGTGGATACCTACCGGGAAGCCACGGCCGTTGTCCTGCACTTCGCAGCTGCCGTCGGCGTGCAAAATGACGTTGATGTCGGTGCAGAAACCTGCCAGCGCTTCGTCGATGGCATTGTCAACGATCTCATATACGCAGTGATGCAGGCCGCGGAAATCCGTGGAGCCAATATACATGCCGGGGCGCTTGCGAACAGCCTCAAGGCCCTCCAGCACCTGAATCTGCGTTTCGTCATATACGTTCTCTTCCACAGCGGTGGCAGAGACGGGCGTTTCGGTCAGCTCATTGGGCATGAGTTCGTTCTGATCGTTCACCAAAAATCCTCTCCCTTTGGCGCTCCTGCGCCGGTTCTCGCCAATATGGCGGGCATAGAAAACCGCCTCGTAGCAGCAGGTGCGCAGGAGGCGGCTTCTACCTTAAAATTATACCATTTTTTCGGCTTTTTGAAAAGGGGAAACTTCCTTATTATATGTGCGCGTGGACAAAAAATGCCCATATTCCATAAATATCAACGTTTTTCCATCAAAAAAGCCCGGCTGAAAGCCGGGCGGAAATGCGATCAATCGCCAATGACCATTTTGTTGTACTGGTTTTCAGTAACGGCACCGGTCTGGGTGTAGCCGTTATCACGCTGCCATGCCTTTACGCCGGCAGCCAGAGCGGCATCGTAAGTGTCGGTGATGGAGGTGGTGTAGCCCCAGGCCACCATGCGGCGGGACACGCTCTTGACCTCGCTGCCCTTGCTGCCGATATCCAGCAGCATGAAACCGGCAATGTTGGAACCGGTGCTCTTGCGCAGGCTGGCCAGGGTCTTGGTGCCGGCCATACCGTCAGCATGCAGGCCCTTCTTGGACTGGTACTTTTTCACGGCAGCCAAAGTAAGATCGCCATATACGCCATCAATGGCTCCCTTGTACACGCCAGCCTTGTACAGGGCGCGCTGCAGTTCGCGTACGCGGGCACCGGTGCAGCCGTAGTACAGGGTGCGGGGATTGCTGGGCTTGGTGGTTTCCTTCAGCTCGGTATTGTTGCTCTTGTTGATGGCGCTCTTGCCTTCGTACAGGGCGGTGAGGGTCTTGTTGCCGGGCTTGCCGTCGGCACTGATGCCCACATAAGCCTGGAACTTCTTGACCGCAGCCTTGGTGGAGGGGCCGAACTTGCCGTCGACGGCGCCGCCGTAGAAGCCCTTCGATTTCAGCTTGGACTGCATCTTGCGCACGGCGTTGCTCTGCTCGCCGTAGGGGATGGTTTCATAGGCCAGAGCGCTGGCGATGAAGGCCATGCTCAGTACCATGGCGACGATAAACGCGATCACGCGGCTGATATTCTTGCGCATATAAAGGGTACCTCCTTAACAAACTTGCAGATGCATATCGAACAGGATAATGCTGCAATTTTAGTGTGGATACAGTATAGCCCATCCGAAAGCGCCTGCCAATAAACTGGGGGAATGTGTAAGGGTTTTGTTAGGATGAGTAAGAAACCGCAAAGTTCCGCCATGAGTTTGAAATGATTTTTTCATAAAAGTAACAGAAAAATATGACGGGAAAAGCCGCGAAATGCCCAAATGATTTGACCTTGCGCCCAAGTTGTGCTATAATACGCAGTTGTAAAAATAAGTTTCAGGGCGTTGCATCACGCCCGCCGGAGCGCCTGGCGCGCCGGTTGATACAGAAAGGCTGATATCAATGTCCGGACATAGCAAATGGCATAACATTCAGGCCAAGAAGGGCAAGACCGACGCTGCCCGCGGCAAGATCTTTACCAAGATCGGCCGTGAGATCGCCATCGCCGTGCGCGAGGGCGGCTCCAACCCCGAAAGCAACTCCAAGCTGCGCGATATCATCGCCAAGGCCAAGAGCAACAACATGCCCAACGACAACATCAAGCGTTCCATCATGAAGGCTTCCGGCGAGCTGGGCAATGTGGACTACGAAGAAATCACCTACGAAGGCTATGCCCCCGGCGGCGTGGCCGTGATCGTGGAAGCCATCACCGACAGCCGCAACCGCACCGCCAGCGACGTGCGTCACTGCTTTGCCAAGAACGACGGTTCTCTGGGCGTGACCGGCAGCGTGGGCTTCATGTTTGACAAGAAGGGCGTGCTGGTCATCGAGCGTACCGCCGATATGGACGAGGACGAGATGATGATGACCGTGCTGGACGCCGGCGCCGAAGACATGGAAGTCATGGACGACGCGTTCGAAGTCACCACCGCTCCCAACGATTTCTCCGTTGTGCGTGAAGCACTGGAAAATCAGGGCATCTCCTTCCTCAGCGCCGAAGTGCAGATGGTGCCTCAGAACACCGTGAAGCCCGCTGATGAGGACACCCTCGCCAAGATCCTCAAGATGCTGGATATGCTCGAGGAAAACGACGACGTGCAGAATGTGTGGCACAACGCCGAGCTTCCCGAGGAAGAGGAAGAAGAATAAGCGTTTTTCAAAGCAGCGCGTCCCAAACGGGCGCGCTGTTTTTGCATACAGGGAGAGAGAATGATGCATCCGCTGCTGGAGTCCGCGCTGAACCTGCTGTTTCCGCAGGAAAACGTCTGCCATCTGTGCGGAAGATGGCCTGAAAGCGGGATTCTGTGTGAAGCCTGCATGAAAGGGCTTCATGCGCAGCGGCTGGCACATCCCTCGCGCCATTTCCGAACCGGCGTCCTCGCGGTGGTTTCCTGCTGGAAGCACCGCTCTGTGCCCAGAAACCTGGTGCATCTGCTCAAGTACAACTCCGATCCGCAGGCGGCTGTGCTGCTGGCGGAGGGTATGACTGCCGCGCTGGTTGAAGAGGAAGAGGTGCTCAGACAGGCGAAGCTGATCATTCCCGTTCCGCTGCATCCGCTGCGCGAGCAGGAGCGCGGATACAATCAGGCGGAGCTGCTGGCGCGGGAGATCAGCAGAACCACCGGACTGCCCATGCGCACA
>JAFULL010000086.1 GCA_017473345.1 Clostridia bacterium
GCGCTGGGTCAGCACGGCGTGAACATTCCCGGTTTCTGCAAGGAGTTCAACGAGCGTACCCAGAAGGACGCCGGCATGATCATCCCCGTCGTCATCACTGTGTACACCGACAACACCTTCTCCTTCATCACCAAGACTCCTCCGGTTCCGGTCCTCATCAAGAAGGAACTGAACCTGCAGACCGCTTCCGGCCGCCCCAACCGCGACAAGGTTGGCCAGCTGACCCAGGAACAGGTCCGCAAGATCGCTGAGATCAAGAAGCCTGACGTGAACGCCACCGATATCGAGTCCATCATGAGCATGGTCAAGGGTACCGCGCGCTCCATGGGCATCACCGTCGAAGAGTAAGACGAGTCAAATGTGGGAGGACAATAGTGCCGTTAGCACCACAGGAAGGAAAGAAGCATGAAACACGGTAAGAAATATGTTGACAGCGCGAAGCTGATCGATTCCCTGAACGCCTACGATCCCGAAGAGGCCGTTGCTCTGGCTATCCAGACCAGCAAGGCCAAGTTCGACGAGACCATCGAGATCCACGCCCGCCTGGGCGTTGACCCCCGTCATGCTGACCAGCAGGTTCGCGGCAGCGTGGTTCTGCCCAACGGCACCGGCCGCACCGTTCGCGTGCTGGTTGTGACCAAGGGCGACAAGATCAAGGCTGCTCAGGAAGCCGGCGCCGATTTCGTTGGCGGCGAGGAAATGATCGAAAAGATCAAGACCGAGAACTGGTTCGGCTTTGACGTGATGATCGCTACCCCCGACATGATGGGCATTGTTGGCCGCATCGGTCGTATCCTGGGCCCCAAGGGCCTCATGCCCAACCCCAAGAGCGGCACCGTTACCATGGACGTCGCCAAGGCTGTGCAGGATACCAAGGCCGGTAAGGTTGAGTACCGCGTCGACAAGACCTCCATCGTGCACTGCCCCATCGGTAAGGCTTCCTTCGGCCCCGAGAAGCTGCAGGAGAACCTGCAGGTTCTGATGGACGCCATCAACAAGGCCAAGCCCGCCGCTGCCAAGGGTACTTACATCAAGTCTCTGTACCTGACCGCTACCATGGGCCCAGCCATCAAGGTCAACCCCCTGAAGTTCTAATCATCAGAGCTTTCACCCTCCGTTTGAAAAAGCGGAGGGTTTTTGCTTTTATCACGCAGTTATGGTATGATAAACACATACTTTTTGAACGAAGGGGATTGGCAATGCAGCACAGCTTGAAACGACTGGCACTGGCCCTGCCGGCATGCGTACTGGCCTTTTGGGGCTGCGTGGAGCAGTGGCAGCTGCAGCCGGGCGCATCCTGTGCAGTGTGGATGCTGATCTGCGCCGCCGCGGTGCTGGCGGCAAGCCTGCTGAAAACAGCGCGCAGGGTCAGCATCGTTTCGGCGGCACTGGGCCTGCTGCTGGCAGCGTTTATGGTCGTCGGCAGCGAGATCCACACATTTGAGACCATAGAGCGTCTGCTTGACCTGCGCGAAATGCCCAAAGCAGTCATGCGCCTGCTTGGACTTGCGATCCTGGCTGCTTCCCTGCTGCGGCTTATATCCCACGGGCTGATGTACACCAAGCCCTCAAACGTGACCCCGCCGTTCTGGCTGCTGTGGCTGATCATTTTTTCGTGCTGGCTTCCGTATTTTGTAGTGTATTACCCGGGCTGTGTCAGCAATGACTCCTTCAATGAAATTAGGACGATACTTGGCCAGCTGCCGCTTAACAACCATCATCCGCTTGTCCATCAGTGGACCATTGCGCCCTTTGTGCTTCTGGGCCAGGCAGTTGGTTCGCTGGAGCTGGGGATAGGGCTGTACAGCCTGTTCCAAATGGCACTGATGTCGGCGATTTTTGCATATGCTGTTTGGGAACTGGGCCGCCGCGGCACGTCTCTGTGGCTGCGCGTGGCGCTGCTTGCATGGTATGCGCTGCACACAGTCAACGCATTTTACAGCATTTCCATGTGGAAGGATGTGCTGTTTGGCGGCATTGCGCTGCTGCTGGTGATGCAGCTGCTGCGTCTGTGCGATCGTAGCAAAGAGGAAAAAATGCCGCTTCGCAGCTGGCTCATGCTGGGCGGTACAATGTTTCTGTTCTGCCTGTACCGTAACAACGGGTATTATGCATTCCTGTTCGGCATTCCGTTCTTCATTCTGTTCAACCGCCGACTGTGGAAGCCGCTTCTGGCGACCGGTCTTGCGGTATTCATCGCCATCAATGCCTATCAGTCGCTGATCTTTGACGTGCTGGGCGCTGAAAAATCCAAAAGCGGTGAATCACTGTCGGTGCCGCTGCAGCAGATCGCCCGGACAGTGCGTTATCATCACCGCAGCGTGACAGACGAAGAAACGGCGATCCTTGAGGAGATCTTCCCTTCGGTGGAGGAAGTGCGCTGGGCGTACATCCCGCACATCTCCGACCCGGTTAAGGATCTGTTTCAGGCGGACGTGTTCAACGCCGACCCGCTGCGCTATGCAAAGGTGTGGCTGCAGCTGGGGCTGAGGCACCCGCTGGTGTATCTGGACGCATTCCTGTATCAGGGCCACGGCTATTGGTATCCGGATACGCCGTACTGGACGGTCTATGTCGGCATTTATGAAAACGAATTCGGGTTGACCACGCCCGCGACGCATGCTGCACAGGCACTGCACAGCCATCATGACCGGCTGGAATGGAACCGTGTGACCGGCTGGCTGTACCGCCCTGGCAGCTATGTGTGGCTTACGCTCATCGCCTGCGGACTGCTGCTGTGCAAAAAACGCGCAAAGCTGCTGACACCCGTGTTGTTCCTGCTGGGCGTGTGGCTGACCACGCTGCTGTCGCCCGTGTATGCCGAATATCGCTATGTGTACAGCATCATTGTTGCTGCACCGTTCCTGCTGGGTATGGCGCAGGCGATACCCCCAAAAACCTGATACCCACCCGCGCAGAGTCTGCGCGGGTTTTGTCGTTGAGTCAGAAGGAAAGATATGCTATAATGCAAACTGGTGGTTTATGGGCCGCCTGAGGAATACACAAAGGGGAACTTACCCATGATTTTGATATCTGTACAGGACATTATCAAGGGCTTTGGCGCGCATGAGGTTTTGAAGGGCGTGTCTTTCAGTCTGCAAAAAGGCGAAAAGATGGGGCTTGTGGGCGTCAATGGCTGTGGCAAAACCACGCTGATGCGTATTATCACCGGCGAGATGGAGTCCGACGGCGGCATGATCCATAAAAACAAGGATCTGCGCATCGGCTATCTGAAGCAGGTGGATGATATCGCCCTGACGGATACCGTATGGGGCGCGCTGCTGCGTGTGTTTGAAGACGTGATCGCCATGGAAAAGCGTCTGCGCAGCATGGAACAGGAGATGGAACAAAACAGCGACCCCGAGCTTGCCCTGCGGCTGACGGCGGATTATCAGAAGCTGCTGGATCGCTTCAACGAGGCCGAAGGTTACGCCTACGAGGGCGAAATGCTGGGCGTGCTCAACGGTCTGGGCCTGAAGCCTGAAATGCACGACCGTCAGGTAAGCACTCTGTCCGGCGGCGAGCGCACCCGCCTGTCGCTGGCCAAGCTGCTGCTGCAAAAGCCCGACATCATCTTCATGGATGAACCCACCAACCACCTGGATCTGGAAGCCATCGAATGGCTGCAGGAATATCTGACCGAGTACAAGGGCTCGTGGCTGCTCATCAGCCATGACCGCTATTTCCTCGACCATGTGTGCAACACCATGGGTGAGATCCTCGGCGGCAAGATGATCAAGTTTACCGGCAACTATACCGAATACATGCGCAAGCGCACTGCAGATTTTGAAACGCGCATGAAGGCCTACAATCTGCAGCAGAAGGAAATCGAGCGCGAAAAGGCCATCATCGAGCGTTATCGCAGCTTCAACCGCGAAAAGAGCATCAAGGCTGCCGAGAGCCGCCAGAAGCGTCTGGACCGCAGTGAACGCCTTGAAAAGCCTGTGGAAGAGCACCAGGTGCACTTCTCCTTCGATGCGCGCCGCCGCAGCGGCGAGGACGCGCTGGAGGTCAAAGATCTGGCCAAGACTTACGACGGCGAGCCGGTGTTTGAAAACATCAGCTTCAAAATGCGCACAGGCGACCGTGTGGCGCTCATCGGCCCCAACGGTGTGGGCAAGAGCACGCTGTTCAAGATTCTGGTCAACCGCCTCACGCCCGACCGTGGCAGCGTGAAGTTTGGCACCAACATCGACCTGGGCTACTACGACCAGCACCAGCAGGATCTCAACCCCTACAACACCGTGCTGGACGAGGTGTGGAACAGCTTCCCCTCCATGGAGCAGAGCAAGATCCGCGGTGCGCTGGGTATGTTCCTCTTCAGCGGCGACGATGTGTTTGACACCATCGAAAGCCTGTCAGGCGGCGAGCGCGGACGCGTGGCGCTGACCAAGCTGATGCTCAAAAAGGACAATCTGCTGCTTTTGGACGAGCCCACCAACCACCTCGACATGGACAGCCGCGAGGTGCTGGAGGACGCTTTGCAGGACTTCCCCGGCACCATCCTTGCCATCAGCCACGACCGCTATTTCATCAACCGCTTTGCCGACCGCGTGATGGTGATGAACGCCGACGGCGTTACCGAATATCTGGGCAACTTTGACGACTACATCGAAAAGCGCGACCGTCCCCGTCCGCCCGTCAACACCAGCGGCCCCGAGATCACCAAAACGGCCATCCTGCGCGAGCGCAAGCGCGACCGCAAGCAGTCCGCCTACATCCGCGAGCTTAAAGCACAGGTCAAAAAGGCCGAGGAGGCCATCGAAGCCAACGAGCAGCGCATCGCCGAACTCGAAGCCCTCCTCGCCGACCCTGCCACCTACAACGACAACGAAAAAGCCCTTCAGATCGGCGAAGCCTACCGCGCCGAGCAGGACAAAACCGACGCCCTTTACGAAGCTCTCGAAGCCGCCGAAATGGCCGTGGAGGAAGCAGAGAACGAGTGATGGGGGAGAGGACGGTGGAGGGCGCTGCCCTCCACACCACCCGCCAAAGGGTTATCACCCTTTGGAAACCCAGTTTTGCGGTCATTTCATGACCGCAAGGGAAGCAGAATAGAAAACACCTCCGGAAACATATTGTTCCGGAGGTGTTATTTATATTTCGTAAATATCTTTCGGCCATGAAATGGCCGAAACCACGGGATTGTTAAGGGCGATAGCCCTTAACCGGGGTGCAGGGGCAGCGCCCCTGCCGTCCCCCTTCTTAACGCTTGATCAGCGCAACGGTCAGGTCGTTGACGTTGGTGCCGGTGGGGCCGGTCATGACGAGGGCGTCGATGGCCTTGAGGGCATGGTAAGCGTCGTTGTCGGCCATCACCTTGCGGATGTCGAGCCCTGCGGACTGGAGCTTGGCGAGGGTGGTTTCGTCAGCGATACCGCCGGCGGCATCGGTGGGGCCGTCAGAGCCGTCAGAACCGACAGAGAACACACAGGTATTTTTGCAGCCAACCAGACCTTCGGCAGCGCCGAGGGCGATTTCCTGGTTGCGGCCGCCAAGGCCCTTGCCGGTGAGGTGCACGACGGTTTCGCCGCCGCACAGGAAGGCGAGGGACTTGGTGGTATCCTGATGGTCACGGGCGATGGAGGCGAGGAAAGCGCCGGCTTCACGGGCTTCGCAGCTGAGGCTTGCAGTGAGGAAGATAGGTTCGTAGCCCAGTTCACGGCAGGTCTCGGCGGCAGAGCGGCACAGCTGCTTCACACTGCCGGTGATGTAGGTAGTTACGTTGGTGAGCTCCTTGGGAGTTTCGCTCCTGATGAGCTCCATGGCAGCATCGGAAAGCTTCAGCTTGTAGTTTTCCACGATCTGCACGGCCTGCTCGCAGGTGGAGGCGTCGGGATAGGCAGGGCCGGAGGCGATCATATCCAGCGGGTCGCCGATGATGTCGCTGAGCACGACGGTGTAAACATGCGCAGGCATGCAGCTGAGCGCAAAGCGGCCGCCCTTGACGGCAGACAGACGCTTGCGGATCGTGTTCATTTCCACGATGTTGGCGCCGCAGGCCAGCAGCTGCCTGGTCACATCAGCCATTTCATCGTAGGGGATGCGGGGTTGCTCAAACAGGGCGCTGCCGCCGCCGGACAGCAGGAACAGCACGCTGTCGTTTTCGGTCAGGCCGCTGACCACTTCCAGCGCGCGGGCGGTGGCTTTGTAGCTGTTTTCATCGGGCACGGGATGACCGGCCTCGTACAGCTCCAGGGGTTTCAGCTCGCCCTTGCAGTGGTCGTACTTGGTAACGACAACGCCGCTGTCGATGCGGTCACCCAGCACTTCCACGGCGGCGCGGGCCATTTCCCAGCCGGCCTTGCCGGTGGAAACCACAATCAGCCTGCCTTCAGGATTGAATTCGATCTTTTCAAGGGCCTGACGCACAGCAGCGCCGGGCATGGCGTCGCGAAGCGCGGCGTCGATGATGCGTTTGGCATCGTTATGCATAGGAACATTCCTCCCGGATAAGAGTACGCGGACCGCAGCAGAGTGCGGCCCGCGTTTTTCATGGAATCAGCACTTCATCAGAAGATGAGGGAGAGAATGAGCACGTTGACCATGGCGGCAAGGCCGATGACCAGAGTGCCCAGCGTCTGGGTCTTATAGCCGTCCTGGGGCTCCAGCTCGCCAAAGTTGGTGACAACCCAGAAGTAGCTGTCGTTGGCGTGAGACACGGTCATAGCGCCAGCGCCGATAGCGATAACCACCATGGCGGCGTCCGCACCGGTCACAAAGCCCAGCGTAGCCATCAGAGGAGCAAGGATGCCCGCAGTGGTGGTGATGGCAACGGTGGAGGAACCCTGCGCCGTCTTGAGGATAGCAGCCAGCAGGAAGGGGAAGAACAGGCCAAGGGTCTGCAGAGCAGTGGCGTTGTCCTTGATGAAGTTGACCAGATCGGTGGAGGAGATCACCTTGCCCAGCACGCCGCCGGCAGCGGTGACGAACAGGATGGGGCCAACGGTCTTGAGGGTATCATTGGTCATATCGTAGAACTCGGCCATCTTGCCGGACTGGGCCAGCAGAATGATGCCAACGATCACGCCCACGGTCAGGGCGATGATGGGGGTGCCCAGGAAGGTGATCAGGCCGACGTTCGCACCGGCCATGCTCATGGCGCTGGACAGGCCCATCAGGATGATGGGAACAACGATGGGGGCAAAGCTCATGAAAGCGCTGGGCAGCTTGCCGTAGCTGGCCACCAGCTCTTCATAGGTCTGCACGTTTTCTTCAGCAGCAGCCAGTTCGTCCTTGCTCTTGACCTTCTTGCCAATGAACAGGGCGAAGATGTAGCCGGCGATCACAGGCAGGATGGAGCAGGCAGCGCCGATGCCCATCACCATCAGCAGGTTGGTTTCCATGCCAAGGCCGCCGTACAGGGTGTTGGCAGCGGCAATGGGGCCGGGCGTGGGGGGAATGAAGCAGTGGGTGATGTACAGGCCCATGGACAGAGCGACGGTGCAGGCAACGCTGCTGGCGCCGGTGCGCTTCACCAGCGCCTTACGGATGGGGTTGAGGATAACAAAGCCGCTGTCGCAGAACACGGGGATGGAAACGATCCAGCCCATGAGGATCATGGCAGCTTCGGGGTGCTTTTTGCCCACCAGCTTAACCACAACGTCAGCCATTTTGAGGGCAGCGCCGGTCTTTTCCAGAATGACGCCCACCATAGCGCCAAGGATGATGACAATACCAATGGAAGAGAACGTGCCGGAGAAGCCCGCGCCGATGACGCCGGGGATGTCGGTCAGCTTGATGCCGGCGATGATGGCCAGAATGAGAGAAACGCCCATGATGGAGAGGAAGGGATGGATCTTCCACTTCGCGATGGCCACGATCATGATGATGATGGCAATCACGAATGCGATAAGAAGGGGAATACCAGTCATTGTGTGTGTACCTCCTGATTAGAATGGGAATACCTATACCAAACAGGCCGCAGCCTGCAAAGCACCATAAATGAATTTGCGAAAAACAATTAAAAGAAGTGGAAAAATTATATCGAAAAATGGCCGAAATGTCAATTCAAAACATGGAAAAAGCAATCCCCCTTCCCAAACGGAAAGGAGGATTGACGAATTATTCATGAACCAGCGCAAACCTGGGGCCGCTGTAGCCGTTCTTTTCAACGTGCTCGCTCCACATGTGCGCAGGGCGCACCCACACGCCGCCTTCGCCGTACAGCGCACGGTAGACCACCATGGGCTCCAGCGTTTCTGAGTGGGTGGCTACATACAGCAGCTCGTAACGGTTACCCTTGAAATGCTGATAAATACCGGGCTTCAGGTCCATCACACGCGTTCCTTCTTCCACTCGACAAAGTCGTCGTAGCTGCCTTCATAATCGAGAATGCCGCCCTTTTCCAGCGGGAATTCGATGATGCGGTTGGCCACTTCGTCGATGAACTGGTGGTCGTGCACGGCGAAGAACAGGTTGCCGGGATAGGCCTGCAGACCGTTGGACAGCGCGGTGATACTTTCCAGATCGAGGTGGTCGGTGGGCTGGTCCAAAAGCAGGGCGTTGGCCTTGGAAAGCATCAGGCGGCTGAGCATGCAGCGCACCTTTTCACCGCCCGAGAGCACCTTGGCGGGCTTGTAAACGTCGTCGCCGCTGAAGAGCATGCGTCCCAGGAAGCCGCGCAGGTAGGTTTCGGTGGTGTCGAAGGAGAACTGGGCCAGCCACTCGATGAGGTCGCCGTCGAAGCCTTCGAAGAAACGGGTGTTGTCCTTGGGGAAGTAGCTCTGGCTGATGGTCACGCCCCACTTGAAGCTGCCCTCGTCGGGGTTGAGCTCGCCCACCAGAATGCGCATGAGCGCGGTCACACCGGCCTCGTTGTCGCCAACGAAGGCGATCTTGTCGCCCTTCTTAACGGTGAAGCTGACGTTGTCGAGCACCTTCACGCCGTCGATGGTCTTGCTTAGGCCTTCCACGGTCAGGATGTCCTTGCCGGCCTCACGCTCGGGCTCGAAGCCAACGAAGGGATATTTGCGGCTGGAGGCGGGAATCTGCTCAAGCTGCAGGCTGTCCAGCACCTTCTTGCGGCTGGTGGCCTGGCGGCTCTTGGACTTGTTGGCGGCAAAACGGCGGATGAACTCCTGCAGGTCGCGGATCTTCTCTTCGCGCTTCTTGTTCTGGTTGCGCATGAGCTGCTGCATCATGGCAGAGGTCTCGTACCAGAAGTCGTAGTTGCCGGCGTACATCTTGCAGGCCTGATGGTCCACGTCGACGATGTTGGTGCAAACGGCGTTGAGGAAGTGGCGGTCGTGGCTGACCACGATGACGATGGCGTCGCAATCGACCAGGAAGTCCTCCAGCCACACGGTGGATTCAACGTCCAGACCGTTGGTGGGCTCGTCCAGCAGGATGATACTGGGATGGCCGAACAGCGCCTGCGCCAGCAGCACCTTCAGCTTCTGGCGGCCGTCGAGGCTTTCCATCTGGGCATAGTGCAGATCGGTGGGAATGCCGATGCCGTTGAGCAGCTGCGCAGCCTCGGTCTCGGCGTCCCAGCCGCCCAGCTCGGCAAATTCGCCCTCCAGCTCGGCAGCGCGCTCGCCGTCCGCATCGGAGAAATCCTCCTTGGCATAGAGCGCGTCCTTTTCCTTCATGATATCGTACAGGCGCTTGTTGCCCATGATGACGGTATCCATCACGGAATATTCGTCGTACTTGAAGTGGTTCTGCTCCAGCACGCTCATGCGGTCTTCCTTTTTCATGGTCACGGTGCCGGTGGTGGGCTGCAGCTCGCCGGAGATGATGCGAAGCAGCGTGGACTTGCCTGCGCCGTTTGCACCGATGATGCCGTAGCAGTGATCGGGCTGGAAGATGAGGTCGACGTGCTTGTAGAGAAGGTCGCCGGCAAACTGAAGGCTGATGTCGTTAAGCTGAAGCATGGTTTACTCCTTTTCTTTGGCTTGCTGATTTGCGTAGATCTGGTCGTTGAGCTGATTGATGTTTCCACAGCCCATGGTGAGCACGAGGTCGCCTGGCTGCCAGTGGGCGCGCAGATAGGCTTCGGTATCGTTGAAGGTAGGCGTGTGGATGGCGTTGATGCCATTGGCCTTCATGCCCTCCACGACCATCTCGGCCTTGATGTCGCCGGGGTCCTTTTCACGCGCGGCGTAGATATCCGTCACCAGCGTGATATCCGCCGCCTCGGTGCAGGTGAGGTAATCGTCAAACAGGCGCTTGACGCGGCTGAAGGTATGCGGCTGCATGACCGCCCACACCCGGTTGTGCGGCTGGCGCACGGCCACGGAGATGGCGTTGCGCATCTCGGTCGGATTGTGACCATAGTCGTGGTAGAGCTTCACGCCCTCAATCTCGCTGGTCAGCTCGAAGCGGCGATGCGCGCCCTTGAACTCGCAC
>JAFULL010000087.1 GCA_017473345.1 Clostridia bacterium
CGGCCCCGACGCCAAGAACGTGATCTTCCTGTCTGCTGACGCTTTCGGCGTGCTGCCCCCCGTCAGCATCCTGACCCCCGAGCAGACCCAGTACTACTTCCTGTCCGGCTTCACCAGCAAGCTGGCCGGCACCGAGCGCGGCATCACCGAGCCCACTCCCACCTTCTCCGCTTGCTTCGGCGCTGCTTTCCTTGAGCTGCACCCCACCAAGTACGGCGAAGAGCTGGTCAAGAAGATGGAAAAGAGCGGCGCCAAGGCTTATCTGGTCAACACTGGCTGGAACGGCACCGGCAAGCGTATCTCCATCAAGGATACCCGTGGTATCATCGACGCCATTCTGGATGGCTCCATCCTGAAGGCTGAGACCAAGACCATCCCCTACTTCAATCTGGAAGTTCCCACCGAACTGCCCGGCGTTGACACCAACATTCTCGATCCTCGCAACACCTACGCGGATGCTTCCGAGTGGGAGACCAAGGCTCAGGATCTGGCCGGCCGCTTCGTGAAGAACTTCGTGAAGTACACTGGCAACGATGCTGGCAAGGCTCTGGTTGAAGCTGGCCCCAAGCTGTAATGTAACCTTCTCCCCGACAGGCAACTGTCGGGGATTTTTCTGCCTATGATTAAGAGGCTGCTTCCTGTTGCGGAAGCAGCCTCTTTCACTTATGCATTCTTGTACATATCGTAGACAATATATCCATGTACTCCCTCAAGAGAACCGGGTGTCGTTTCCTGACACATCATACAGTCCGGATTCTCCAGTGGGAAACCGCTGGTGGCGTAAATGCCATAATTCGCAGAGGTACGATAGCCAAAACGATTGTAAAACTGCGGATTTCCCTCTACGGTCAGTCCCTTGTAATCCAGTTTCTTAACCAGTTCGACTCCCAGGTGGAGCATGGCCTGACCGATACCCTGCCGGCAATAGTCCGCATGCACTGCAACCGGGGCAAGCATCAAAACTCAGGCTTTGCGGATGGATCATACCCGCCAGTAGGCTTGGGGGAGAGAGGAAACTGTGAAAACATGAAATGCCCGACCATTTTATCACCCAGCAGGGCCACAAAGGAAAGCTCAGGCTGGTAGTAGCGGGAGGCACGGATCTCCTCGATCAGGTCGGCCTCGGCCACTCCGTCCGAATAGGGCGTATGCTCGGCAAAGGTACGCTGCACAAGCTGACGGATCTCAGCAAATTCTTCGGGTCGTTCGGGGCGGATGATGATATCGCTGCGCATTAGTGGGTGCTCCTTCCTTCTTTATGAATAACAGTGGCGCTTTCGTCGTAGCGCTTTGACAGAACATGAGCCGCCTTGCGATTGGCGACCGTGTCGAACAAAATAGAGAAATCATAGTCGGGTGGATAAAGCTGGCTGGCAGGAATGTGCAGCTGCAGACGCTTGTGGTTGACGGCCTGTTTTTCTCTTTTGATCTGAACAATCACCATGCCCTTGTCGTCTGCCGGCTGAAAGACGATGGCGTGTGTGCCATCCGGCTGCAGGATGACTGCATCGCCCATGGCAAAACGCTGCTGCACCTCGGCAGTATGGTCCACCCGGGGGCGGATCAGCGTGCTGGCAGGCTGCTGGAATGCAGGTGTAGGAGGAAGCGGCTGCACTACCTTATCATAGACGATTTTTCTGGCACGGTCCAGCAGTTCCATGGGCATTCCCAGCCGCTGAGCGATGTAGAGCGCACAGCTTTCACCGGTTTTGCCGGTTTCCAGCCGGTAGAGAGGACGCAGCGTTTCGCGGTCAAAGGCCATGCGTGCCGCCAGTACACGCGGAGCTGATGTGGCGTAGTGCTTCACCTCGGGATCGTGTGTGGTGACGATATATCGGCATCTTCGCAGCCATAGCTCCTGAAGCACGGCAATGGCAATGCCCATGCCTTCAGCCGGATCTGTGCCGCTGCCAAGCTCGTCCAGAAGCACGAGACTGTCACGGCTAGCGGTTTGCAAAATATGGATCACATTGGAAATGTGACCGGAAAAAGTAGAAAGGTTCTGTGTCAGACTCTGGCTGTCACCGATGTCGCACAGGAAACGGTCGTGCATGGGAATCACGGTTCCCTCAGCACACGGAACATGCAGGCCTGACTGCGCCATGGCACAGAGCAGACCGACGGTCTTCATGGCGACAGTCTTGCCGCCTGTATTGGGGCCTGTGATCACCATGCCGTCAACGCTGTCGTCCATCGTTAAATCAAGAGGTACGCAGCTTTCAGCAGCAAGCAGCGGATGTCGCCCCTGATGGATCTTCAGCGTGCGGCCACTGCTGATTTCCACTGCACGTGCGTTCATGGCAGCGCTCAGTTTGGCTTTGGCGAATACCATATCCAGTTGTTCCATCAGCTGCAGGTTGTTTTCAATAGAAGCTGCTTCATCGGCCGCTTCTCCGCTCAGAGTGTAGAGGATGCGCCGGATCTCACCATCCTCCTCCAGCGTCAGCAGACTCAGTTCTTCCTGCAGCTTGCGAATGGCGGTTGGTTCCATAAATAAGGTACTGCCTTTGGCGGATGCTTCGATCACAGTGCCGCCAAATTCATTTTTGTACCTTCTGAGGACAGGAAGCACATAGTGATCGCCCCGGATGGAGATATAGTGATCGGCCAGCATTTCTTTTTTGGTCTTCAGAACATGATCCAGCTTTTCGCGAATCTGACCATGCAGGTGGTTTAAACGTCTGCGGATATCCTTTAAAACCGGGCTGGCGTCATCATAGACGCCGTCTTCGTTTACAGATTGTTCAATGCGCTTGCGCAGGTCACTCAGATCCTGAAAGCCACGGCCATATACGGCCACATGGACACAATCGGGATTCATGCTTTCACAGCGCTTCAGATGATCGGCTGTTCGCCTGCAGGCAGAGGCAAAGCGTGCAATTGCACAAAGCTGATCAGGCAGCAGCATCCCGCCTGACTGCGCATGGTGCAGATGCGTAGTCACGCCATCCATTGCTGTCAGGGGAGGAACGCCACACGCGTCCAGAATGGCCCTTGCAGAGGTCGTTTCCTGCATTTTCAGCCGGGCCTGTATCTCACTTTGAAAAGGCCTGAGTAGGGCAAGCTGTTGCTTTGTACGGTCGCTCAAGGCCATTTCCTGCAGTTGATGAATGATTGTATCAAAATGAAGAATGTTGAAATATTCAGATGCTTCCACTGTGGATGTCTCCTTTTCATGTTTGTGCATGAACGGAGAGGAACGCCTGCTTCTGCAGGGCAGTTTTCAGGCAAGCAAAAAAGGCCTGCTCATGCCGGTCAAAAACAAAATATGCAAAGCAAACAAGCGGTCATGCGCCGCTATGTTTCACTTACGCATACAGCGTTCCTTACTGAACCGACATCCAGTACCTCCAAAAGTTGATGGCTTATTGTAACACCTGTCTACTCAAAATGTCAATCAAAAAGGAGCACCGATTTTTGATCGGTGCTCCTGAAGTGAGCAATCAGTTGTTGTAGCTCAGGATGCTCTCGGGCGGGAAGTGACCGATGAAGGTCTTGCCGCGGGTGAGCTGGATCTCATTGCCCTTGTCATCAAGGAAGATGGTGGGGGAGTCGATGGACTCGCGTACCCAGTAGCCGGGGATGTAGCGGCCGCCGATGAAGATATCAGCATTGCCCTTGCCCACGCTGCGCATGACGGGCATGATCTTGGAATTGTTGGTGTAGTCGTAGCCAACGCGCTGGATGATCACGTTGCTGAAAGCCAGCTGCTCGCTGTTCTCATCAGAACGGTCTTCGGCCTCGGCGAAGGTCATGTAGGGAGCATCGCCGGAGTAGCGCAGATAGAGGTTGTTGGCCTCGTCATAGTAGAAATGGGAGATATAACGCTTGTGGCCCCAGTCCATGTTGATGCTGTACGCCATCTCGTAGCCATCGGTGTAGGGGCTGACGTCAGTGAACAGGAAGGGATGGGGAGTAGCAACAGTGGTGGAGGGGATCAGAGCACGGATGCCGACGAGGTTGACGTTGTAGTTGTCAGGAGCCTTCACGCCGGAAACGCGGTTCTTCACGTCCTGATACTTTCCGTCCAGCAGGTTGAAGGTAACACCCTTGTCGCTGGCGCCCAGTTCGGCGAACATGGCAGCAATGTTGTTTTCTTCAGCCTTGGGGCCGCCGGCATACACGATGCCGCCCTGCCACTCTTCACGCAGCAGCACGTGGCCGATACGGGCAGAACGCACGGGGCCGATGCTCAGGGGCTGGCCATCAGCAAAAGCGTCGCTGACCAGGAAGGTGATACGGGTCTGACCGGAACGATAGAGGATGCCTTCATAAACGATGTCGGCATACTGGCCGCCCCAGGGAGAACGCTCGCCAACGCCGGCAGCGGTAATCTTCTGCTTGCCGATCTTCACAGAGCCTTCGGGGTTGGAGATCTGCACCAGCATGGGCAGATACAGGCTGTTGGTGTCATAAGGCATGCCGGTGGTGGGGCTTTCGCCTTCGATCACAGGGTTAACGTCCAAAGCGCCGGCAGCGGGGGTGATGGCGCGGTCAGCATCCATGGTCAGCACAACGTGACCATCGGTCTCCATGGTATACTTGGTACCGGAGTCGTTGCGGACAATTTCTTCAGCAACGGCGGAAACGGTGGAAAGCGCCAGCATGGCAACCAGCAGCAGAGACAGGATCTTTTTCACGGTATTTCCTCCTTGTGTAGTTCCGGTCTGGGAAGGTTTTTTACAGCAAATCCCATACCTTTCCATTATAGCATTCAGTGAAAGATAATGTCAACGTAATATTGGCTTCATAATTGAAAACAGTGTACAGAAACAGCCTCCTTTCTGCCGTACTGATGATTAGACGCTTCAGGATGCAGAAAAGTTTGCAGTTTCGAAGAAAAAATCACTCTTTTGCAGTTGTTTCAGTGCTTTCCAGCTGTTTGAGTTCACGAAGTACCGTCGCTGTCAGAGGAATGGCCAGCAGGAAAGCCAGCACATCAGCTACGGGCTGCGCCGTCTGTACGCCAAGCAGTCCGAAGATTTTTTCCAGCAGCAGCACGGCCGGAATGAAGAACAGTCCCTGCCGGGAAATCGCCAGCAATGTTGCACGTCCGGCAATGCCCATGGTCTGCAGCATCATGTTGGAGATGCAGGTAAATGAGAACAGCGGAATGAAAATGCACTGCAGCCTGAGCGCAAGCGAACCAATGCGCTGTACCTCGGGGTCAGCCGCCAGAAACAGGCTTACGATCTGCGGGGCAAAGGTGACGGCAAACACGGCCAATACTACCAGCACACCGAAACAGATGCGTACACACAGCCAGAATGCTTTGCGTACACGGCCATACAGCTTCGCACCGTAGTTAAACCCGCATACCGGCTGAAAGCCCTGACCAAAGCCGATGATCGCGCTGACGGTCATCATCATGACGCGGGAAACAATGCTCATGGCAGCAATGGCAGCATCACCGTATCCGCCCGCAGCCAGATTCAGGCAGACGGTGGCAAGGCTGTTGAGCCCCTGACGTGCCAGGGAAGGAATACCGCCGCGGAAAATCTCGCGGAAATTGGAAAGCGTTGGGGTAAAACAGCTGAAGCGGATGCGGATATTGCCGCCCTTGGCGGTGCCAGCAAGCAACAGCACGAAGCTGACCATCTGACTCAGGCTGGTGGCAAGCGCTGCGCCTGCAACGCCCATGTCAAAAACGAAAATAAACAGCGGATCCAGCGCAACATTCAGCAGCGCGCCGGAGGTAATGCCGATCATGCCATGAAATGCACTGCCCTGAAAGCGAAGCTGGTTATTGAGTACAAGGCTGCTGATCAGAAACGGCACGCCGGGCATGAGGAAGCGGATGTAGTCCTGTGCATAGGGCGCGATGGTGTCTGTAGAACCCAGCAGATACACCAGCGGCTCGGCTGCAAAAAGGCCGACCAGCATAATAACCACACCTGCAATAAAGGCACTGAAAAAGCCAGTAGCGGCCATGCGCATGGCGTCATCTGTCTTGCCCGCGCCCAGCACGCGCGACATATGGTTGCCGGAACCATGGCCGAACATAAAGCCAACCGCCTGCATGATGGACATCAGCGGGAACACAACGCCCACTGCACCCGATGCGCTGGCCGAGCCGATCAGGCCCACAAAGTAGGTATCAGCCATATTGTAGAAAGAGGTGATCAACATGCTGATGACGGTGGGCACAGACAAAGACAGAATCAGCTTTGTCAGCGGGGTTTCCGTCATATAGCGCAGCTTTTGTTCGGCAGTCATTTGCTTTGGCATGGTTTTGCTCCTTTAAAGGGTCAGTAGCGGTCGTTGCCGGTGGAAATAGGACGGCGGCCGGCGCGGCGACGAGCGCGCAGCATTTCGGCATAGGAACGGTCGTGGGTAGAAAGGTTCTCCTTTTTGGCAGGTGGGGCTGCTTTGACGGGCGAAGCCTGTCTGACAGGGGCAGCCTGTTTGGCAGGAGCAGCCGGCCGGCTTAGCGGCTTCGCAGGACGCTCAAGCGGTGTGGCGCGCATGGCAACAGGCTTTGCGGGAGCAGACGACTTTTCAGTCTTCTCGATTCGACTGTTTTTCATTTCACGGGACGTGCGCTGGCTGCGCGGTTCACGCACAGTTTCAGTCATCACCTGCATGGGCCATTCACTTTCAAGACGAGGCAGCGTTTTGCCGATCAGCTTTTCGATCTGCTTAAGCTCCTTCATTTCGTCAATGCAGCAAAAGCTGATCGCCGTGCCTTCCAGACCGGCGCGGCCCGTACGGCCGATGCGGTGCACATAGGCTTCCGGCTCGTTGGGCAGATCATAGTTGAAGACATGGCTGAGTCCGGCAATATCAATTCCTCGTGCGGCGATATCCGTGGCAACCAGTACGCGAATACGGCCGGATTTGAAGTCTCCCAGTGCCTGCTGACGGGCAGACTGGCTCTTGTTGCCGTGAATGGAACGCGCTTCGATTCCTGCACGGGAAAGCTCGCGCACAATGCGGTCGGCGCCGTGCTTGGTGCGGCTGAACACAAGAGCATTTTCGACCTCACTGCCTTTAAGCAGTTTGGCCAGCAGATGCTTTTTGTTGGCTTTGTCCACCATGTACAGGCTCTGGTCGATTTTATCCACTGTGCTGGAGACTGGATTGACTTTTACCGTCACCGCATCGGTCAGCAGGCTTTGCGCCAGCTTTTCGACTTCCGGTGGCATTGTGGCGGAGAAAAACAGCGTCTGGCGCTTGGCAGGCAGCTTGGCGATGACTTTTTTGACGTCATGGATGAAACCCATATCCAGCATGCGGTCAGCTTCGTCCAGCACAAAGATCTCCAGACGATCCAGGCTGATATGTCCCTGACCGATCAGGTCATTAAGCCTGCCAGGCGTTGCAACCAGAATATCCACGCCTCGCCTGAGCTGGTCCACCTGAGGCTGCTGACCCACGCCGCCAAAGATGACGCACGGGCGCAGAGGAAGGTTTTTGCCATACCCCTCAAAGTTTTCGTAGATTTGCAGGGCCAGTTCACGCGTAGGCGTCAGGATCAGCGCGCGGATAAAACGCTTTTGAGGTTTTCCCTCTTCAAAAAGACGCTGCAGAATCGGCAGCGCAAAAGCCGCCGTCTTGCCGGTACCGGTCTGCGCACAGCCCAGCACATCCCGTCCTTTGAGCACAGGCGGAATGGTCTCGCGCTGGATAGGCGTGGGCTCGGTATAGCCGCAGCACTTGACGGCGGCAAGCAGCTGGGCATTTAAGTGTAATTGATCAAAATGCATGAATTCATTCCTGTCCTGAACATGGAGCGCTCAGTGCCTGACCGGCGAGCGCTCCATGCGTTTTTGTTTTTGCGGCGGAGTAAAAAGCCGCAGATTTTTGTTTTTTTTCATTCTTATGACCTCCCGGACAACAGTATGCCCGGAAAAAGTCAAAGAGCATGCACCTGCTGTGCAAGCTGCACAGGATCAGCCGAGCCGAAGAAAGCAGTACCCATTACCAGCACATCCACGCCGTTATCAACAGCCAGCTGCATGTTGGCAGGACCGATGCCGCCATCGACTTCAATTTCGCCCTGGAAGCCCAGTGCGCGCAGTTCACGGCCTTTGGAGAGGGCTTCAGGCTTCATGGCCTGGCCGCCGAAGCCGGGTTCCACTGTCATCAGCAGTACACGGTCACACAGATGCAGATGGTCGCGCAGGACTTCCACGCTGGTTCCCGGACGAACGGATACGCCCGTTTTGACGCCCAGTTCACGAATGCGCTCAAGAGCCTCCACAAAATGCTCGGCTTCAGCATGCACCGTCAGCACATCAGCGCCGGATTTTGCAAACACATCTACCATGGAAAGCGGCTGATCCAGCATGAGGTGAACGTCAAAGGGACAGTCCGTCAGCTTTTTGAGAGCAGCCAGAATATGCGGGCCAAAGGTGAGATTGGGTACAAAATGAGCGTCCATAACGTCAAAGTGCAGTTCATCGCAGCCGGCGTTGACTGCCTTGCGTACTTCGTTGCCCAGACAGGCGGGATCGGCAGCCAGTAGAGATGGCGAAAGTTTAATCATAGCGGTTTTTCCATGCCTCCTGTACTTTTTTGAGCAGCTGATGATAGCGCTCCAGCCTTGCATGACTGATATGACCGTCACGCGCAGCGCTGAGCACGGCGCAGCCGGGCTCGCTGAGATGATAGCAGGGTGCAAAGCGGCACTCGCCCTCATAGGGGAAGAATTCCGGGTAGTATTCCTTCAGCTGGATGGGTTCAAGCCCCTCCCACAGTTCCAGCAGGCTGAAGCCGGGGGTGTCCAGCACCTGATAGTCGCCGCTGAACAGCAGCTCGGCATGGCGCGTGGTATGACGGCCGCGGCTGATCTTGCGGCTGATCTCACCGGTTTCCAGTTCAAGGCCTGTGGCGGCGCTCAGAAGCGTACTTTTGCCTACGCCGCTTTGCCCGGCAAAGCAGCAGATGCCGGCTTTGAGCAGTTCGCGAAGTGCTTCCATGCCTTCGCCGGTTTTGGCGCTTACCTTCAGCATCGGCGCGCCCAGTCCGGCATAATCGCGCTGCACCTGTTCAAACAGTTGTTCATCCAGATCGCACTTGTTGACGACAATGGCAGGCTGAATACCCTGCTTGACCGCCATTACGATCAGCGTGTCGATCAGCAGATAATCCGGGGCAGGCTGCGGAGCCAGCACCAGCACAATATGGCGGATATTGGCCACCGGTGGGCGCACCAGCTCGCTTTCGCGGGGCAGGATTTTCTCCACCCAGCCATGCTCATCACCCGTTCCGGGAGTAAAGTGCACGCGGTCACCCACCATGGGCGTAATGCGCTGCTTGCGAAATTTGCCCTTGGCGCGCAGCACATGCACTTCGCCCTTTTCATCACGGGCGTAATACAGGCCGCCCACGCCTTTGACGATCACACCCGCGGGCGTGAAAGCTTCCATCAAACCGTTATCCTCCTGTTCATCAGCGAAGCGTGACGATTTCTTCCCTGAATAATTCACCGTTGAGATAAATCCGGCAGTTCAGTTCGCCGGATGTTTTGGAACTGAGGGGGATGAGCATGACCGTTTCGTCCCCGGCAGCGACGGTGCCTTCGTACTTGGCATACTCTTCTTCGCCGATCATCAGTGTTACGCGCAGCACACGGTCGGCTTCGCCGGCAGGCACAGTCACGCTGACTTCACCCTGATAAGGCTGGCTTTCAATGCCTACGGTAAGCGTTACGGGGGCGTTGAGCACAGCCATCGTGCCGGAAGTGGGCGTCTGCGCCAGCACCTGCCCGACCTGTGCCGGGTCAGTGGTTTCCACAAAGGTGGGCTTGGCGGAGGAAAGCCCGCTTTCCTTCAGAACGTTCACCGCATCTTCAAGCGTGCGGCCGGTGACGTCCGGGATCATGGCGCTGCCGCCGGAAATGGTAAGTTCAACGGCCTGACCGGGCGTATAGGGATCGCCGGCCAGAGGCGACTGCTCCAGCACGGTTCCGGCAGGAGAGGTCGATACGATCTTCATGGCGATGGTGCTGCCGAAACCGCGTTCTTTCAGACGGTCGGCTGCATCGCTGTAATCCAGTCCGCGCATGTCCGGCATGGTGCTGGAAACGGGGCCAAGGCTTACGGTCACCAGCAGGCTGTCGCCCTTTTCCATGCTGGTATCGGCTTCCGGAATTTGTGAAATGACTACGCCGGAAGCAATGGTTTCATGGTTGATCTCCGTTTGCTGCCAGTTGAGGCCTTCACGACGTGCCAGTGCCTGCGCATCCTCTGCGTCAAAGCCCACTACATCAGGGGCAAGGACGCTGCGGCTGGCCTGGTTGAGAATTTCAATGATACCAAAGGTCAGTAAACCAAGCACCAGCGCTACGCCTGCGACGCTGATGATCACGCTGCTCAGCTTATAGCGGGGGCGTCTGCGCACCGGAGTGCGGCGCACGGCGGAAGCCGCGCGGCGGCTGGCGGCCGTACGTGGACTGACCTCCTGCACACGCGGCGGCTGCTGCGGAACAGGGATGCGGCTGACCTCCGGCGCGATGGAGGCAGGGTCGAGCTTGCCGTCCTTGGCTTTCATGAGCGCATCCGCCATTTCGCGCGCTGTCTGGAAACGCTGTGCAGGGTCCTTTTGCAGGGCCTTCATCACCACGGCGACCACAGCGGGCGGCGTTTCGGGGGCAAAATCCGTAATGGGCGGCGGGGCATCCTGAATGTGCTGCATGGCGACGGCAACAGGCGTATCGCCCACAAAGGGCACGCGGCCCGTGAGCATTTCATACATGACGACGCCGGTGGAATAAAGGTCGCTCGCGGCCTCCACCACGCTGCCGGTTGCCTGCTCAGGCGAAGAATAATGAACTGAGCCAACGACCGTATCGCCCTTGCCGATAGTGGCACCGCCGGTCATGCGGGCAATGCCGAAGTCAGCCACCTTGACGTGACCGTCAGCATGGATCAGCACATTTTGAGGTTTGATATCACGATGAATAATGCCGTTATCATGGGCATGCTGAAGCGCACTTAAAATGCGGATGGCGATCTGGATGGTGGTCTGGTAGCTCAGTCGGCCCTTCTGGCGGATGATGTCCTTGAGGGTGTTGCCGTTGACGTATTCCAGCACCAGATAGCGGTACTCACCTTCAACGCCTACGTCCAGAAGGTTGACAAGATTGTGATGGCTCATCAGGCTGGCGGCCTGTGCCTCGCGCTGGAAGCGCTCAAGGAATTCCTTGTCGCTGTTGTATTCGCTTTTGAGGATCTTGACGGCAACGCTGTGGCCCGTGCGGATGTCCACTGCACGGTAGACCAGCGACATGCCGCCCTGACCGATGAAGTCCTCCAGCTTGTAGCGCTCGGCAAAGATCATGCCTTTCATCATGAGGCGGTCACCTCCGTGATGCGGCACAGTACAAAGGAGACGTTGTCCTTGCCGCCGCCGTCCAGTGCAAGCTTCAGCAGCTCGTCGGCAGCAGCTTCATCGTCCTCGGCAGTTTCCAGCGCTTCTTTGATATGCGCGTCATCCACCATGGTGTAAAGGCCGTCCGAGCAGACGAGCCACAGATCGCCGGGCTGCTTGTCATGCGTGAGCATGTCGGCTTCCACGGTGGGGTCCACGCCTACGGCGCGGGTGATGACATTGCGGTAGGGATGGGTACGTGCAGCCTCCTGGGTGATCACGCCGTTTCTAACCAGCTCCGCCACAACGCTGTGGTCTCTTGTGACCTGCAAAAGCTGTCCGTCGCGCAGAAGATAGGTGCGGCTGTCGCCCACATGGGCGATGAGCAGTTCGTTTTCATCCTCCCACAGGAAGGTGAGGGTGGTGCCCATGCCGCTCAAGCTGCTGTCGTGGCGCGACATATCGTAGATGCGGCGATTGGCGGCTTCAATGCTTACCTCCAGCGCGTGCTGTTCAGGCTTTTTGCCGCGCAGCGCATTTTTGACAACCTGTACCGCCACACGGCTGGCTGTCTCGCCGCCGTTGTGACCGCCCATGCCGTCGGCAACGCCGTAAACGCTTTTGTCCACAAGCAGGCTGTCCTGATTGCTTGCGCGCACAAGTCCCTGATGTGTCCTTTGGCAGACCCGCATCGTCATAGTCACTCCTTTGGTATCGGTATGTTTCAGGTGTTGCCCTCCAGATGCCTGCGTCTGAGCTGGCCGCATGCGCCGCCGATGTCCGACCCCATTTCACGGCGGACAGTGGCGGAAATGTGCTCGCCCTCCAGCGTTTTGAGGAAGGTTTGCACAGCGGCGGGGGAGGCAGGCATCAGATGGCGCTCATCCACATAGTTGAGGGGGATGAGGTTTACGTGGCACTGAAGGCCGCGCACCAGCTTTGCCAGTTCCCGGGCATGCTCGGGTTTGCTGTTGAGCTGGTCGATCAGCGCGTACTCAAACACCACGCGGCGGCCGGTGTCAGCCACATAGCTGCGCACGGACTGCATCAGTTCTCCGATGGGGTAAGTGCGGGCAATGGGCATGATCTGCGTGCGAATGCCGTCGTTGGGGGCATGCAGCGAAATGCTCAGCGTTACCGGCAGGCGCTCTTCCTTCAGGCGGTCGATCTGCGGAACAAGGCCGCAGGTGGACAGCGAAATGTTGCGCAGGCTGATATTCAGACCTTCCGGATCGTTGACGAGGCGCAGGAAGTGAACCACGTTGTCGTAGTTGTCCAGCGGTTCGCCGCTGCCCATGAGCACAATATGGCCCACTTTGCCCTTGTCGCCCAGAAAACGGTTGGCCAGCAGCACTTCGGCCAGCATTTCACCGGCGGTCAGGCTGCGCACGCAGCCGTTCAGCGTGCTGGCGCAGAAGGCACAGCCCATTTTGCAGCCGATCTGGGTGGAGATGCACAGCGAATAGCCGTAGTGATAGTGCATCAGCACGCCTTCGATGATGTTGCCGTCCCAGCAGGCAAACAGGAATTTGACCGTGTCGTCCTTCTGGGAGGGGAAGGAGGCGTGCAGCTCCATGGGCAGATCAAAGCATTCCTGGGCCAGCTGCTCACGCAGTGCACCGGGAAGATTGCGCATGTCGGCAAAGGGCACGCCCTTGTGCAGCCAGCCAAACAGCTGCTTTGCACGGAAGGCGGGCTGGCCGTTGCTCATCAGATACTGCTTCAGTTCGTCCTGCGTCATGTCCAGCAGGATCTGTTTGCCATCCATCAGCGCACCCTCCGCATACGGGCGATGAAGAAGCCCTCCACGCCGTCGCGGCAGCCCAGCAGCTGCAGACCATAAGCGCCCTGCTGCTTGCGCAGGTCTTCAGGGAAAGAGGCGGGCAGCGTCTGCAGTTCGTATTCGGGATGGCGCTCCAGGAATGCCTGCACCTGCTGTGCATTTTCCTCAGGCAGGATGGAGCAGGTGGAGTACACAAGCGTGCCGCCCTTCTTGACATAGCGGCATACGGTTTCCAGAATGCGCTTCTGGCTTTCGACGATGGCAGGGACGTCTTCTGCCTTCAGGCGCAGCTTCACGTCAGGTTTCTGCGCAAGCACGCCGAGACCGGCGCAGGGAGCGTCCAAAAGCACAGCGTCCAGCGTGCCTTCCATATCCTCGCGGAAGTCGCCTGCATCGCGCACGGAAATGCGCATATTGTCAAGGCCCAGACGGCGCTTGACGCCTTCCAGCAGAAGCGCGCGCTTTTCATGCAGTTCCCAGCTGAACACGCGGCCGGTCAGCTGCATCTTTTCGCACAGGTAGGCGCTCTTGCCGCCGGGAGCAGCGCAGGCATCCAGCACCTTCATGCCGTTTTTGACCTGCACGGCCTCGGCTGCCAGCATGCTGGACTGGCCCTGAATGGAGAACAGACCGGCCTTGTAATCGGGGTCAAAGGTGATCTCCTGCGCGCCATATACCATCCACGCATGGGGAGCGATGCCGCGTTCGACGCGCCATTCCTTTTTGGCCAGCAGCTTTTCGAACTCCTCATCGCTGATCTTGTTGAAATTGGGGCGTACCACGATGGGGTGCTCGGTCTCACGGTAGAGGATCACACGCTCGGCCTCTTCAGCGCCGTAGTCAGCGATGAGGCGGTCCACCAACCACATGGGCATGCTGCCCATGATGCTCAGATAAGTACGCAGATCGTCTTCCTTCCTGGGCCACTCGATCTCTTCTTTGCCGCGGGACAGGTTGCGAAGCACTGCGTTGACAAAGCCGCTGGCGGCTTCCATGTTCATGGCCTTGACCAGCTTGACGGCCTCGTTGACGGCGGCGCTGTCGGGCACGCGGTCAAGGAACAGGATCTGATAGGCACTCATGCGCAGAATATCACGCTGAGAAGGTTGATGCGTGGGATGATCCATCAGCTTGTCCAGCGCATAGTCGATGCGCAGTTCATTTTCCAGCGTGCCGTAGACGATGTTGGTGACCAGACTGCGGTCCTGGGGGCTGAGCTTGGAAGCACGCAGCTTTTCATCCAGGCTGAGAGCGGCAAAAGCGCCGTTCTGATGCACGTCGCAAAGCACGTCCAGCGCTACGCGGCGGGCGTTCATGGTGAGGCCGGTAGACTCCTGGGGAGCATCCTTGGCGCTGCGGCCAAACAGGCGCTCGCCTTCAGGCTTTTTGGGAGCGGGCTTGCTGAATTTGCGGTCGCAGGCGGGCTTGCCAAAGGGCTTTTTATCGTTGCTGCGGAAGGGCTTCTTTTCGCCGCTTTGAGCAGAGCGAAAGGGCTTCTTGGTTTCAGGGCGTTTTTCCGTCATACGCGTACCTCTTTCAGGCTTTTGCCTTCTTCAATGGGATGGCCCAGCAGGAACGCGCGCGCATCCATGCGCTTGGCGTTAGGGGCCTGAATTTCACACAGTTCAATGGCTCCGTCGGCGGTCGCAACCACCAGGCCGTTCTTTTTGTTGGCGCAGATCACGGTTCCAGCAGGGGCAGAGGAGGAAACATCAGCCTTCTGGGCGCGCCATACCTTCAGCACGCCTTCAGCAAGCTCTGCATAGGCGCACGGCCACGGCGACATGGCACGCACGCGCAGAAGGCATTTTTCCGTCCCTTCGCCAAAGTCCAGCAGGCCCAGTTCCTTGGTGATCTTGGGGTCGTAGGTAGACTGGCTTTCATCCTGCTTTTCGCGGGGACAGGTACCTGCTTCCAGCTGACGCAGGGTTTCAATCAGCAGCTCCGCGCCCATCTGGGCAATGCGGTCAGTGAGCGTGCCGGCGGTATCGTCTTCGCTGATGGGCGTTTCAGCCTTCAGCAGCATATCGCCCGTGTCGATGCCCTTGTCGGAGAACATGGTGGTCACACCAGCCACCTTGTCGCCGGTGAGAATGCTCCACTGAATGGGCGCTGCGCCGCGGTGACGAGGCAGCAGGGAGGCGTGCACGTTTACGGTACCCATGGGCGGCACGTCCAGCACTTCCTGCGACAGGATCTGGCCGAATGCAGCTGTCACGCAAATGTCAGGCTTAAGCTCACGCAAGGGCTCCAGTCCGTCCAGACGCATTTTGAGGGGCTGGAAGACGGGAATATCGTGCTTCAGCGCCAGCTCCTTGACGGGGCTCATCTGCACCTTACCGCCGCGTCCCTTGGGACGGTCAGGCTGGGTGAATACGCCCACAACGTCGTATTTGGCGTCGATGAGGGCCTGCAGCGTGGGCACGGAAAAATCCGGTGTGCCCATAAAAACAACTCTCATTCCTCTTCTTCCTCCTCATCGTCCTCGTAATCATCGTCGTCGAAGATCTCGCGGTCCATCTTGTCGACGTAGATCACGCCGTCCAGATGGTCGATCTCATGGCAGAAGGCACGGGCGAGGAAGCCTTCAGCAGAGGCTTCATATTCGTCGCCGTTGCGGTCCTGATAGCGCACGGTGACTTCATTGGGGCGGGTGACGATAGCGCTGCGGCCGGGCACGCTGAGGCAGCCCTCGGGGCCGGTCTGTTCGCCGCTGAAAGAGATGATCTCAGGGTTGACCATTTCGATCAGCCCGTCGCCGATATCCACCACCACAACGCGGCGCAGGATACCTACCTGAGGCGCGGCAAGACCCACGCCCTCGGCTTTGTACATGGTATCAGCCATGTCCTTGAGCAGAATGCGCAGGCGCAGGTCAAACTTGTCCACAGGCTTTGAAATCTTGCGCAGTTTTTCTTCACCGAGTTCCACGATTTTGCGAATGGCCATCGTTTTTTCTCTCCTTGTATCACATCATGGTAGCGGGGTTGATTTCGCAGTAAATGCGTAAATTTTCGTTGGTCAGCGAGGTCAGTTCCGACAAAAGCGCCAAAAGCGGCGCAGCGTCGGGATGATCAAAAATTTTCAGCAGCACATGATAGCGGAACTGGCCGCGTATGCGCTTGACGGGCGCTTCATCTGCGCGCACCATCAGCGTGCGCTTCTTCTGCGGCGGATGGCTGAGAAGATAGGTCTGCACCGTGTTGTACAGCTGCTCAGCCATGGCCTTTGCATCAGCCTCGCGCTCGCTTTCCACCAGCAGCCTTGCCAGCAGCGTAAACGGCGGATACAGTCCTGCGCGGCGGCGGCTGAATTCCATTTCGAAGAAGGCGCGGTAGTCCTGCGCAGCGGCGGCCTCAATGCAGGGGTTGTCGGGCTTGTACGTCTGCACGATCACCTCGCCTGGCTGCTGGGCCCGGCCTGCACGGCCAGCCACCTGCGTGATGAGCTGGAATGTGCGCTCCGGGGCGCGGTAGTCGGGCAGGTTGAGGGTCATGTCGGCAGCCACAACGCCTACAAGGGTCACTTTGGGAAAGTCCAAGCCTTTGGCGATCATCTGCGTGCCGATCAGCACCTGTGCCTCACCCCGGCCGAATTTGCCAAGCAGTTTGGCGTGAGCGTCGCGCTCACGGGTGGTGTCGATATCCATGCGCACGGTCTGGATCTGGGGAAACAGCTTGTGCATTTCCTCCTCCACACGCTGGGTACCGCTGCCGAAATAGCGGATGTACTTACTGCCGCATTCGGGGCAGACATCCGGCGGATCCTGTACAGCGCCACACATATGGCAGCGCAGCTGCTGCGGGCCGTCCTCGCCGTGCTCGCGATGCAGCGTCATGCTCAGGTCACACTGGGGACACTTGACCACATAGCCGCATTTGCGGCAGGAAACAAAGGTGTTGTAGCCGCGCCGGTTGAGAAACAGCATGGCCTGCTGCCCATTCTGAAAACAGGCGTGCAGCTTCTGGATGAGCAGGCGGCTGAAAATGGAACGGTTGCCGCTGTCCAGCTCGCGCCGCATGTCCACGATGGTCACCTCGGGCAGAGGGCGGTCATTGACGCGGCGGGGCATTTCCACCAGCGTGTAATCGCCGCGGCGTGCCATGGCGAAGGACAGGATGCTGGGGGTCGCAGAGCTCAAAAGCACGGTCGCGCCTTCGCGTTTGGAGCGGCTCATGGCAATGCGGCGCGCATCGTAACGGGGATGCTTGTCACTCAGGTAGGTCTGTTCATGCTCCTCGTCGATCACGATGAGGCCCAGCTTTTCCACCGGGGCAAAGATGGCGCTTCTTGCACCAACCACCACGCGGGCCTGCCCGAGGCGGATGCGCCGCCATTCGTCGTAGCGCTGACCGTCGGTCAGGCGGCTGTGCAAAACAGCCGTTTCCGGGCCGAAGCGGGAAACAAACCAGCGCACCATCTGCGGCGTGAGGGCGATCTCCGGCACAAGGATGATGGCGCCCTTGCCCATGGTCAGCGTTTTTTGCACCATGGAAAGGTAAACTTCGGTTTTGCCGCTGCCGGTCACGCCGTGCAGAAGAAAGGCCCCCTTGCCCTGTGCAAGCGCGGGAAGCATGGTGCCAAGCGCATCCTGCTGGTCGGCTGTCAGCGGCGGCGCAACGGTGCGGGCGATAGCGTCCGTGCCGTCCGGCGAACGGAACACTTCACGCTCGACCAGTGTGATCAGCCCACTTTTTTCAAGTGCTTTGAGCGACTCGCGGGGCTCGTTGACAAGAGCAGACAAATCTGCAACAGGCTTTGCACTGCCATCTGCCAGCAGCCGCAAAAGCGTGGCGCGTTTGGGTGCGCGGCGCTGCTTTTCAGCTTCAGCTGCAGCATCCACACCGGATACAAGCTGAGCATACAGCGCTTTTTTCTGCTGAATGCGGCCTGTACGCATGGCTGCGGGCAGCATCAGCCGAAGGGTTTCAGAAAGGGGACAATGGGACTCCAGCGCCATTTCCTCTGCCAGTTCCAGAAGCGGCGGCAGAAGCGCCGGATAATCGTCCAGTACCTTTACGACGGGTTTGAGCTTTTCAATGGGGAAATCCAGCGCTTCTTCAGTGGAAAGCCCCACCACAAAGCCGTCGACACGGCGGGGCCCCAGCGGCACCAGTACGCGCGAACCCACGGTAAGGCTCATGCTGTCCGGCACAAGATAGGAGAAGGGACGGGCGACGTTGGTGTGTACCACGTCCACAATGACCTGCGCGATCATGTCCATCCTCCTTCATACGTAACAAAATCAGCGATAGAAACGGTTGCGTACCTTGGGTACATGACCGGTTCGGTCATGAACGTCCTTATGGAACAGACGCCTGAGCAGCTTGATGCCCAGCACCACGCCGCTGACCGGCAGCAGAAGCATCAGCACAAATTCCACAGACAGCGGCGGGAAGGGATTGGGATCGCCGTAGACCAGCGCCTCGATCTCCTCCAGCGTCAGCGGTGCATTGGCACGCCTTGCGATGCTGCGTGTTGCGACCAGATCATAAGTGACAGCGCTGCCGCCGTCGGTGGGGTAGTAGGTCATGCTGCCCATGACCTCACCCTCGGAAATGGGGGCGATGAAATCGCGTGAGTATTCGATAAGCACCGTCTGACGCAGGTTACGCGCCATGGACTCCATCTCAGACTTGGTGGCGACGATGTACACGGAACGGGAGCCGGTGCGGGCCTGTACGCCCAGTTCCAGTCTGCCATAGCCGGGATCGTCCAGCGAGAAGCCGGAGGTTTCCACGGTGATGGGGTTTTCCAGATACAGTTCCTGCGGCGTCATGCTGACAAACTGCGAGAAGCCGTATTCCATCAGCTTTTTAGTGTCGGTCCAGCGACCGTTTTCGCTGGTGTAGAAGACCACGGAGATCAGCTCGATGCCGTCGCGTTCGGCAGAACCCACAAAGCAGTAACCCGCGCGGGCGTGATAGCCTGTTTTGATACCGGTGGCGTAGGGGTAGTAGTACTCGTTTTCCTCCAGACTGGGGTTAAAGAACCGGCGGGAGGAGTGCGTAAGCACGCGCGCGCGGTGCAGGTTGCTCTTGGGCAGAGAATAAGTATAGGTTTTGGCGATGTTGCGGAAGGTTTCGTTCTCCATGGCAGCGCGGGCCAGCGTGGCCATGTCGCGCACGGTGGAGTAATGATTGTCGTCATGAAGGCCGTTGGGGTTCATGAAATGGGTGTTGGTACAGCCGTACATGGCGGCGGCCTCGTTCATCACGTCCACAAAGGCGGGAATGGAACCGGACACCGCTTCGGCGATCAGGTTGGCGCCTTCGTTCGCGCTTCGCACAAATGTGCCGTAGAGCAGATCCTCAAACTGGATGCTTTCGCCGATTTCCAGGTCCATAACGGCGTCGCCGTCTTCAATGCCTGTCATGGCGGACTCGGTCAGGTACAGGGTCTGATCCATGTCTCCCATCATGATGCCCAGCAGGATGGTCATGATCTTTGTCGTCGACGCGGGATACATGACGGCGTCGGCGTCTTTTTCGAAAATGACCTCGCCGGTGGATGCTTCGATCAGAATGGCGGACTTGGCATACAACTGGTTTTCATCCAGATTTTCAGGATGCTCGGGATCGTAGGGTTCGGCGTCGCTGGGAAGCTTGGGCGCGATGTACACAGCCTCTTCCGCCAGCGCGCAGGGAATGAACGGCGTGCTCATCACCAGCAAGCACATCAGCAGACAAACAGCCCTTAAAAGCCACTCTCGGGCATTGAACACGGCATTCCCTCCCTCCATCAATGGCAGCCAAATATCAAAATAGACATAAAGCCACATCATAACAGCTTATTATACCACCAAACACCTGAAATGTACAAGCGTGAGAAATGGTTTTACAGTTTGTTCGTTTCTCATGGAATTCTCATCTGACTTTCACCGGTTTTCTCTTTTTTGTTATGAAAAAGTCTGGTAAGATAGCATCATCAGATCACGGCACACGTGGTCGCAAGGAGGAAACGACGATGCACGATGGACTTGGCCCCGAAGGCAGCTACTACGAAGCAAAGGCGCGCGAGGAGGAACGCGCGCGCAGGCGCAAGATGGACGCAGCCTACCCGACGCTGATCACGGTTTTGTATCTGGTGCTTGGCTTCGGCTTTGGGCTGTGGCATCCGGGCTGGCTGATTTTTCTGACCATTCCGCTGCACTATATGCATTTTGATTCCCGCTGGGATCAGCTGACCAATCCTGTAATGGTAACGCTGATCTATCTGGCAATGGGCTGCTTTTTTAACCTCTGGCATCCGGGCTGGCTGATCTTCCTGATCGTGCCGCTGGCCAGAAAACTCAGGTAAGTTTCGACAGACGGTGTATGCCGTCTGTTTTTTCATGCCTTGAAAGCAATAAATGTGGCATGCTATAATCAGGCATACAGGTTTGGAGCAGGAGGAGACACGATGACCATTACCCGTGAACAGCGCCTGAACCGCACGGCGCTGCTGCTTTCTGAAGAACAAATGGAACGGCTGAAGAATGCCCATGTGATGCTTTTGGGCCTTGGCGGCGTAGGCAGCTACGCGGCGGAGGCGATGGCACGCGGCGGCGTGGGGGAGATGACCATCGTGGATAACGACGATGTGTCGGTTTCCAACCTCAACCGGCAGCTGCCGGCGCTTGCCAGTACGGTCGGTCAGCTGAAGACGGACGTGGTGGCAAAGCGGCTCATGGACATCGCGCCGGATATGAAGCTGCATGTGGTCAACGCCTTTTATCTGCCGGAAACGCCGGTGCCGGTGCCTGACAACTGTTCTGCTGTGGTGGATGCTATCGACACCACGTCGGCCAAGCTGCATCTGGCGCAGGTGTGTCAGCAGCGCAATATTCCCCTCATCAGCTGCATGGGCATGGGCAACCGGCTGGATCCCACGCAGATCCGAATAGGCGATATTTATGAAACCACGGGCTGTCCGCTGTGCCGTGTGATGCGGCACGAACTGCGCAAGCGCGGCATTTCGTCGCTGCGCTGCGTGTATTCGCTGGAGCCTGCCATTCAGCCGCATCATGGCCCGGACGCTGAGACGAAAGGAGCTGGACGTCCGGCACCGGGATCAGTGAGTTTTGTGCCGTCCGTGGCCGGTCTGTACCTGGCTTATGAGGCGATGCGAATGATCGCAATATTGTGAAAGTTTTGGCGAAACAGGGATAGCGTTTTATGCTGATTCGTGATACAATAAACGTTGGAGGCGCTTTGAAAGCGCCCAAATGCTTGGAGGGTTCACATTGAATAAGGACATCATCATCATTGGCGGCGGCGTTGTCGGCTGCGCCGTGGCGAGGCTCCTGTCCCGTTACGACGCCAGCATTGCTCTGCTCGAGGGCGGCAGCGATGTGGCAGAAGGCGCCAGCAAGGCCAACAGCGGCATCGTTCATGCCGGTTTCGACGCCAAGCCCGGTTCTCTCAAGGCCAAGTTGAATGTGGAAGGCGCAAATATGTACCGCGAGATTTGCGCTGAGGTCAATGCTCCCTACGCTCAGCCCTGCGCCATGGTGCTGGCTTTCAGTGAGGAAGAGCGCCCCACCATCGAAAAGCTCTATGAGCAGGGCATTTCCAACGGCGTGCCGCAGCTGCGCATCATCGAGCGCGAAGAAATCATCGAGATGGAGCCCTGCGTCAATCCTGACGTTGTGTGCGCTCTGCTGGTACCCACCAGCGGTCTGACCAGCCCCTACGAGCTGACCTGCGCCCTGGCCGACCATGCGGCCGTCAACGGCGTGGAATTCATGCTGGAAACCTATGTTAACGAAATCAAGCCTGTCGAGGGCGGCTATGTGCTCAACACCAGCAAGGGTGAGATGAGCGCGCGCATCGTCATCAACTGCGCGGGCGTCAACTCCGCCAAGCTGCACAACCAGCTCAGCGACAAGAAGCTCACCATCATCCCCCGCAAGGGCGAGTATTACCTGCTTGACCACACCAAGCCCCTGCAGTTCACCATGACCATGTTCCAGTGCCCCACCAAGATGGGCAAGGGCGTTCTGGTCAGCCCCACCTGCCATGGCAACCTGCTGCTGGGTCCCTCTGCCATCGATGTGGAAGACGGCACCGACGTGTCCACCACCGCGGAAGCGCTGGCGGCTGTTGGCAAGGCTTCCCGCCTGACCTGGCCCAAGGAAAACCTGCGCACTGTCATCACCACCTTTGCCGGCATCCGTGCTCATGAAGAGAATGGCGACTTCGTCATCGGCGCTGTGGAAGGTCAGAAGGGCGCTTACGAGACCGTTGGCGTTGAGAGCCCCGGCCTGTCCGCCGCTCCCGCCATCGCGAAGTACCTGGTCGGCATGATCGCCGAAAACGAAGGCCTGACCGAAAAGGTCGAGTGGAAGCCTGCTCCCAAACGTGAAAAGCCCTTCTATGCCATGACTCTGGAAGAGCGCGCTGAGCTGGTGAAGCGCGATCCTTTGAACGGCGCTCTGGTCTGCCGCTGCGAGCAGGTGACCGAAGCCGAGATCCGCGCTGCCATCCGCCGTCCTGTGGGCGCGCGCACCATCGACGCTGTCAAGCGCCGCACCCGCGCCGGCATGGGCCGCTGCCAGGGCGGTTTCTGCAGTCCCCGCGTGCTGGAGATCCTGGCTGAAGAACTGAACCTTGATCCTACCGAGATCACCAAGTGCGGCGGCAAGAGCAACCTGCTGGTTGGTACCATTGCCGAAGCAGTCGGAAAGGAGAATGCCTGATGCTGAGCCCTGAACTTCGCAGCCAGGTCAAGTATGTAGACGTCCTGGTCATCGGCGCCGGCCCTGCGGGCATGGCTGCCGCCATCGCCGCCAAGGAAGCCGGCGTGGACAACCTTCTGGTGCTCGAACGCGAGCAGAACATGGGCGGTATTCTCCGTCAGTGCATCCATAACGGCTTCGGCCTCCACCGCTTCAAGGAGGAGCTGACCGGCCCCGAATACGCTCAGCGCGACATCGACAAGGTGAAGGAACTGGGCATCGAGGTGCGCACCGGCACGACCGTGCTCTCCATCGACGAAAACCGCTTCGTCACCGCCATCAGCCGTGAAAAGGGCGTGCAGCTGTTTGAGGCTGGCGCTGTGATTCTGGCCATGGGCTGCCGCGAGCGTCCCCGCGGCGCGCTGGCTACCCCCGGCACCCGCTGCGCCGGCGTCTATTCCGCCGGTACTGCGCAGAAGTTCGTTAACCTTGAGGGCTATATGCCCGGCAAGCGCTGTGTCATTCTGGGCTCCGGCGACATCGGCCTGATCATGGCCCGCCGCATGACCCTGCAGGGCGCGAAGGTGCTGGCCTGCGTCGAACTGATGCCCTACTCCAGCGGCCTGAACCGCAATATCGTGCAGTGCCTTGTTGACCACGATATCCCCCTGAAGTTCAACCACACCGTGACTCAGAGCCACGGCCGCGAGCGCGTGACCGGCGTTACGGTGTCTGAGGTGGATCCCGCTACCCGCGCGCCTATCGCGGGCA
>JAFULL010000088.1 GCA_017473345.1 Clostridia bacterium
CACGGGCCGACACATAGGTCGGCCCCTACAAAGGAATCGGACAAGTATGGCAGCCCTGTAGGGGCGCACCTGTGTGTGCGCCCGTGCAGACAAGCCACTTGGCTTGTTGTCCGCTCACTCAAGCGAGCCGGGGCCCCTGCTGGTGGGCCCCGGCGGTCTGATATGCAGTTACAATCTCCGTCCGCCACGCCCCGCGAAGCGGTCCGAATGGGGGCTCAGCCCCCTCCGCGAAGCGGTCCGGGGTGGAGGGGCTCAGCCCCTCCCCCTCCAGCGCTTCCAGACGGGCCAGGAGAAGGCTGCGCCGGCGAGGATGTAGACTACCATCAGGGCGGCGCTTTGCAGAAGCGATACCATTACGCCGTGCTGGAATACGTCGCCCATCAGGCTTCCGGCTGCGCCCATCACGGCCTGCTGGATGCCGATGTTGCCCGGCACGATCGCCACGAGGCTCATGATGCGGCTCACGCTGTTGTAGAACAGCGCCTGATAGAGCGTGACCTCCATGCCGATGCCGCGGAAACAGGCTATGTACAAAAGCAGGTGCAGGATGTTGTTTACGATCAGGCAAAGCAGCAGCCGCCAGAGAAGATTGCGGTCGGTCAGGAGATCGCAGAAGCCGTCCACGATATTGCGCACGATTTTGATGCGGCTGAGGAAGGCGGGCATGCGGTCGCGGAACCATAGCGCCATCACCAGAAACGCCGCCGTGCCTGCCGCGGCAGCCAGCCATACCAGCCACAGTGCGCCCGGCCATACGCCCTGAATGAGCCCCGTGCAAAGCAGAGCCGCGAACATCTGGATGAGCGCAAACAGGATGCTGAACACGATGTTGCCGGCGGCCATGCTGGCGCTTTTGACATAGGCGAGGTTCTTGGTGCGCTTGTAATAGGTAGCGGAAAACACCAGATCCATGCGCAGCGGCAGCACATAGGCCATGGCGTTGGCAACGTAGACCACGCCCATCCAGTCCACCACGTCCAGCGGGATTTTGTGCGTGTCAAGGATGAGCTTGTGGTACACGCAGTTGAGCGTACACGCGCCCAGCGCAAGCACCATCATCCATGCAACGGTTGCAAAATCCAGCGTGATCAATCGGGCGAGATCCTCGCGGTTTGCGTACAGATACCAGCCCAAAAGCGCGATCATCGCAAGGAACAAAAGATAGCTCAGCCACTTTTTCCAGCTTTTCATTTCTTCTGCTCCCCGGCGCGGCGGGCGACGTCGTTGGTGTCGATCATGCCGCGGTACACCACGAAGCGCTGGTACAGGTACTCCAGCACGAAGTTGAGAATCATCGTGAGGGCCAGCACGAGGAAGTCATTCCAGCCGGCCTTGGTCAGCGCGTCGCCGCCCCATGTGGACAGCGGCGTGAAGATCACATAGAACACCGCCACCAGCGCCATGGCGCGCGGGACGTTGGCGTCGGAACAGAAGGTATAGCGGCGGTTGAAGGTAAAATTCCACAGAACGCTCAGAATCAGCGACGTCAGATAGCTGGGCCAGTAGGGGAGATGGAACACCGTTTCCAGTACGGCAAAGGATGCGACCTGAATGATGCCGGCACTGGCGGAGAAAAGCGTGAATTTGATGATCTGCCACAGGTTTTCGTTGCGTGCCACAGGCAGGCCTCCCTTCGGATGAATACATGTCATTGTACCACCAAAGGCAAGAGATGCGCAACCTCAGCCCTCCGAAAGCGCCTGACGCAGCATTTCAACGCCCCTGCGCTCCAAGCGCGACACCTGCGGCTGGCTCACGCCAAGCCTGCGGGCGATCTCCACCTGTCCCACGCCCAGTCCCACGCCCAGCCACACCACCTGCGCATAGGGCGCGGGAAGAGAGCGCAGCGCGCCGCGCAGAAGCACCCGGTCCTCAAACCCCTCTTCCCTTGCCGCAGAGCTGTCCAGCGCGCCCGAGGACAGGCGCATGCGCTCGCTTGCGGCGAGCATTTCGGCGAGGCGTTCTTCGTCTGTACCCATTTCCTGTGCAATTCGCCTTACGTCCGGCTCGCGCCCTTCCCGGGCGGCGATGCGCTGGCGTACTTCCTGCGCCTCCCTGAGCATCCGCCCCTCTGCGCGCGGCACATGCATGGGCGCGGCCTGACGGCACAATTGCCTCAGCGCACCAAGCACCACGGGAATGGCGTAAGTAGAAAACCGCACGCCGCGGCTTTCGTCAAACCGCGAGGCCGCCCACAGAAGCGCCGCCTCACTTTCGGCAATCAATTCCTCCATCTCCACGCCGCGGCCCTGAAAGCGTTTTGCGCAGTACACCGCCAGCCCGTAATGCTCCCGCTCAGCCGATTTCATCCAGCATCCGCTCCCGGTTGAGCGCGGCCTCGCCGTGCACGTACTTGCGCATGAGCACGGTTGTGCCCTCGCCCACGGTGGATTCCACCTCCACCGCGTCCATGAAGGTCTGCATCACGCAAAAGCCCATGCCGCTGCGCTCGCTGCCGTCGCCGGTGGAAAAGAAGGGCTGCATGGCGGTTTCGATGTCGCGGATGCCGCAGCCGGCGTCCTCCACCGTTACCTCCAGCACCCGCCGGTCATCGTACCCGGCCTTGAGTGAAACCATCCGCGATTCATCGCTTTTGTAGCCGTGCACGATGGCGTTGGTCACGGCCTCGGACACGGCGGTTTTGATATCGGCCATTTCCGGCAGCGTGGGATTGAGCTGCACGGCAAAGGCCGCAATGGCCACGCGCGCGAACGCCTCATTTCTGGCACATGCGCTGAAGGTAAGCTCCATCCGGTTTTGCATCACTGCCGCCCTCCCCTTGAGTCCTTTTCGATTCCGATCACCCTGTGCATCCCCGAAAGCCTGAACAGCTTTTCAACCGGCGGCTGCATGTTTTTCACGCTCATCGTTCCGCCCCGGCTCTGCAGCGTCCTCAGCCGCCCCAACAGCACCCCGATGCCCGACGAGTCCATAAACGTGAGGTTTTCCAGATCCAGTACCAGATGCGTAACCATCGGGTCTAAAAGCAGATCATCCAGCATGGCGCGGATCTGCGGCGCGGCGCAGTGATCCAGTTCGCCCGCAATGACCACCGTGACCGCCTGAGAAAGCGGCTTAAGCATGGCTTGTCCCTCCTGACAGGATATGTTCAGGATCAATTTTCTGCGGCGGCCGCACTTGTCCTTTGTCGAAAAAGCACTACGTTTGGCAGCAGGGGGGTCTTGCACGCGGAAGCGTGCGGTTCTTTTTTTACTTGTGCAGCTGGCTGCCGTCAGGGTGAATGAGGGGGATCCCCTACCTGCGGTACCTTTCTACTCGTGCCGAAGAGGAACGGGTCATACTTTTTCAAGAAAAAGTATGCAAAAAGCAGGCGACGCGTCGCTCCGGGAAATTCCCTTGATTGCCCGGTTTGGGAACGGCGGGCGCGAAAGGGAACTTGGGTGGTGGCGGAGGCTTCGGGGA
>JAFULL010000089.1 GCA_017473345.1 Clostridia bacterium
CAAAGCGCGCGGGCGATGGCCACGCGCTGCTGCTGGCCGCCGGAAAGCTGGAAGGGATACTGGTCAGCCTTGTCAGACAGGCCCACTTTGGCAAGCAGGGCCTTGGCCTTTTCGATGGCCTGTTCTTTGGGCATTTTCTTCACGCGAACGGGCGCGTCGATGATGTTTTGCAGCACGTTCATATGGGGGAAGAGGTTGAACTGCTGGAACACCATGCCCATGCGCAGGGTGATCTGGCGCAGGGTGGCTTCGTCGGCATAGGTCAGCTTGCCGTCCTGCATGGAGCACATGGTGAGGTCCTCCAGGCGGATCTCGCCGCTGTCGACGGTTTCCAGCGGGTTGAGGCAGCGCAGGAAGGTGCTCTTGCCGCTGCCGCTGGGGCCGATGAGGGCCACCACTTCGCCTTTGTTGACGGTCATGGAGATGCCCTTCAGTACGCCCAGACCGTTAAAACCCTTGTGAATATTCGTTGCGGTAAGCATGTGGGGGAATCTCCTTTCTTTAGCGGTAGTAGTCCATTTTCTTTTCAGCCAGCTTGCACAGCTGCTCGGCCACGCCGTTCAAAATGAGGTACATGATAATGGCCACCAGGTACGGCTCGATGGAAGACGACGAAGAAACCTGCTTTTTGGCAACCGTCATCAGGTCGACCACGGCCACGGTGGAGGCAAGCGCGGTATCCTTGATGAGGGTGATGATCTCGTTGCACACAGGCAGCAGCACGCGCTTGACCACCTGCGGCAGGATGATGCGGAAGAAGGTCTGCATTTTGGTGTAGCCCAGCACCTGCGCGGCCTCGTACTGGCCCTGCGGGATGGACTGGATGCCGGAACGGAAGATCTCGGCAAAATAAGCGGCGTAGTTGATGACAAAGGAGAAGATGACCGCCCAGAAACGGTCCACGCGGAAGGGCAGAATCATGGGCAGCAGGAAATAGATGAACATGATCTGCAGCATCAGCGGGGTGGAGCGCATGATGTAGATGTAAAGGCTGATGGGGCCGCGGATCACGCTTTTTTTGCTCATGCGGCCAAGCGCCACCAGCATGCCAAGCGGCACGCTGAGAAGCAGCGTGAGGAAGAAGATGCTCAGCGTGGTGCCGGCACCGTCGATCATGAGGGTTACCAGCTTCCACAGCTTTTCAGGGTTGTTGAAGAACTTGATGGTCATGTGGGGTTTTCCTTTCTCATAGCGCCAAACGAGCCGGGGGCCAAAACTTGACCCCCGGCGTTATGTTGCTATCCTTTGCTTACTTGGCGGGCACGACGGTGATGTCGTCGGTGAACCACTTCTTGCAGATCTCAGCCAGGCTGCCGTCGGCCTTCATTTCGATGAGCAGTTCCTGCACCTTGTCGCGCAGAGCCACATCGTCCTTGCGGAAGCCGATGCCGTAGTTGTCGTCAGCCAGAGCGAAGCCGGCAATCAGGTCGGTAGCGCCCATGCCGCTGACCTTGTATTCGCCAACCACCAGGTCGACCAGCACGGCGTCGCAGCCGCCATTCTGCAGATCCATCAGAGCGGTGAGATACTCGTCGTAACCCAGAACCTCGGAGAAGGTAGCGGCCATGTCGGCGAAGTCGCCATTCAGCAGCTCTTCAGCGTAGGAGCCGTTCTGCACGGCAACGCTCTTGCCAGCCAGATCCTCGGCAGCCTTGATGCCGCTGTCGGCCTTGACGTAGAACACCATCTGGTTGTTCAGATAGGGGAAGCTCATGGCCATGGAAGCCTCACGCTCGGGGGTGATGGACATGCCGTTCCAGATGCAGTCGATGTTGCCGGAGTTCAGTTCCAGTTCCTTGGCGTCCCAGGAGATGGGCTGCGCCACGAATTCTACGCCCAGCTTGGCGGCGACGGCCTTGGCCACGTCGATGTCGAAGCCGACGATCTCGTTGTTTTCATCACGGAAGCCCATGGGGGGGAAGCTGTCGTCCAGGCCGAGGATAAAGGTGCCCTTGTCAAGGATGGCCTGCACGGAATTATCTTCAGCATGAGCGAAACCGCACACCATCATCATCAGTACCAGTACAGCGGCGAACAGTTTCTTCATCATTGTTGTTTCCTCCTAAAAATTTTTGTTTCTTATCGTGTTATCGCTTTAGTGCGCTAACACGATAGTATAATAGCACCACCCTATGGGAATGTCAACCCCTTTTCAAAAGTTTTTTGAAAAAAGTTTTTCATGGGCGGTATATGCTATAATAAACAAAGAATCAACTGCCAAGGAGGCCGCTCATGTCCTTCACCCACCTGCATCTGCACACCGAATACAGCCTGCTGGACGGCGCAAACCGGATCGGCCCGCTTGTCAAGCGCCTGAAGGAACTGGGGCAGACCCATGCCGCCATCACCGACCACGGCGTGATGTACGGCGTGATCGACTTTTATAATGAATGCCAGAAAAACGGCATCACGCCGGTGATCGGCTGCGAGGTGTACATCTGCCCCGACCGGCTGGAAAAGCACGGCGCGGCGCGCGAATACAGCCACCTGATTTTGCTTTGCGAAAACAACACCGGCTATGAAAACCTGGTCAAGCTCGTGTCTGCCGGTTTTACCGAGGGCTTTTACTACCGCCCCCGCATCGACTACAAGCTGCTGGAAGAGCACAGCGAGGGCCTCATCTGCCTGTCGGCGTGCTTAAGCGGCGACCTGCCCAAGCTGCTCATGCAGGGTCGCCCGGACGAGGCGCGCCAGTATGTGGCCAATATGCAGCGTATTTTCGGCAGGGACAACTTTTATATTGAGATCATGGATCATGGCATCCGCGATGAAAAGCTGGTGCTGCCCAAATTGAAGCGCCTGGCCATGGAGACCGGCGCGCCGCTGGTGGCCACCAACGACTGCCACTACCTCTACCGCGAGGACGCGCAGGCGCAGGAAGTGCTTATGTGCATCCAGACCGGCAAGACCCTGCAGGATGAAAGCCGTATGCGCATGGAGACCGAGGAACTCTATGTGAAAGGCGAGCGCGAGATGCGGCTGTTGTTTTCCGACTGTCAGGAGGCGGTGGACAACGCGCAGAAAATTGCTGAAAGGTGCCATGTGACGTTTGACTTTGGTACCCTGCACCTGCCGCACTATCCCATCGAAACCGGCGAAACGGCGCTGGAAATGCTCACCCGCCTGTGCATGGAGGGCCTGCGCCGCCTGTATCCCGCGCAGGCGGACGATCCTGCCAGCGAGCCGCGCACCCGTCTTCAGTACGAGCTGGACATGATCAGCCAGATGGGTTATGTGGATTACTTCCTCATCGTGTGGGACTTCATCCACTATGCCAAGCGCAACGGCATCATGGTGGGCCCCGGCCGCGGCAGCGGCGCAGGCAGCATTGTGGCGTATACGCTTTCCATCACCATGCTGGACCCCCTCAAGTACAACCTGCTGTTTGAACGTTTCCTGAACCCCGAACGCATGTCCATGCCTGACCTTGACATCGACTTCTGCTACGAGCGCCGTCAGGAGGTCATCGACTATGTGGCGCGCAAGTACGGGCACGACCACGTCAGCCAGATCATCACCTTTGGTACCATGAAGGCCAAGGCTGTGGTGCGCGACGTGGGACGCGTGCTGGGCATGAGCTACGCAAGCGTGGATCAGGTGGCCAAGGCCATTCCCTTTGCACTGGACATGACCCTTGAAAAGGCCATGGACGTCAGCCCTCAGCTGCGCGAACTGGTGGAAAGCGACCCGCAGATCCAGCGCCTGTACGACATGAGCCGTACGCTGGAGGGCATGCCGCGCCACGCCAGCACCCACGCGGCGGGCGTATTGATCACCGCAAAGCCGGTCACCGAATATGTGCCGCTGCAGTTAAACGACGAGGTCATCACCACGCAGTATCCCATGGGCACGCTGGAGCGACTGGGCTTGCTCAAGATGGACTTTCTGGGCCTGCGCACGCTGACCGTCATCCGTGACACGCTGGCCATGATGAAAGAGACCGGCGTCGACATCCGCCCGGAGGACATCCCCACAGACGACGCGGAAGTGTACAAAATGATCTCCTCCGGCGATACCGACGGCGTGTTCCAGCTGGAATCGGGCGGCATGCGCGTGTTTCTGCAGAGCATGAAGCCGGAGTGCTTTGAAGACGTCATCGCTGCCATTTCGCTCTACCGTCCCGGCCCGATGGATTCCATCCCGCGCTACATCGCGGGCAAGCATGACCCGTCCACCGTCAAATACAAAACGCCGCTCTTGAAGCCCATCCTCGACGTGACCTACGGCTGCATGGTGTATCAGGAGCAGGTGATGCAGATCGTGCGCGACCTTGCCGGTTATTCGCTGGGCCGCAGCGACCTGATGCGCCGCGCCATGGCCAAAAAGAAAAAGGACGTCATGGCGCAGGAGCGCGAATACTTCGTGCACGGCATGACGGACGAAAACGGCAATGTGGTCATCGACGGCGCAGTGCGCCGCGGCGTGCCGCAGGAAGCTGCCGAAGCCATCTATGACGAGATGAGCGCCTTCGCCAGCTATGCCTTCAACAAAAGCCATGCGGCGGCCTACGCCCTCGTAGCTGTGCAGACGGGGTGGCTGAAAAGGCATCACCCGGTGCCCTTCATGGCGGCGCTCATGAACAGCATGCTCGACAACACCCCCAAGATCGCAGGCTATGTGCAGTACTGCCGCCAGAACGGCATTCCCATCCTGCCGCCGGACGTGAACAAGAGCCAGTGGCGCTTCTCCGTCGACCGGGGCGAGGACGGCAGGCCCGGCATCCGCTTTGGTATGGGCGGCGTGAAAAACGTGGGCCGCGGCGCGGTGGAGCTGATCGAGCGCGAGCGCGCCAAGGGCGCATTCACCAATATCTTTGACTTTGTGGAACGCTGCAGCGGCGACGCGCTCAACAAGCGCACGGTCGAAAGCCTCATCAAGGCCGGCGCGTTTGACCGGCTGGGCTACAACCGCCAGCAGCTGCTCTACATCCACGAGCCCCTCATGGACGACGCGGCCATCAAGCGCCGCAACAACGTGGCCGGGCAATTGAGCCTGTTCGACCTTGAAATGAGCGGCGGAGGCCCGGTGACCGCAGGCGTGATGTTTGAGGTGCCGCCCATGGAGGAATATCCGCACAAGGCGCTTTTGAACATGGAACGCGAAATGACCGGCGTGTACATCACCGGCCATCCGCTGGATGAGGTGGCTGATCTGCTTCGTACCGGCTTTACCACCGCTGCCGACGTGCAGGAGATGGCCGAAAGCGAAACGCAGAACTTTGACGGCCTGCAGGTGACCATGGCGGGTATTCTGACCATGGCCAAAAACAAGGTGACCAAAAAGGGCGCCATGATGGGCGTGCTGGCCCTGGAGGACCTGACCGGGCAGATCGAAGGTCTGGCCTTCCCCAAGGTATACGAGCGCTACGCCTTCATGATGGACGTTGACAGCCTCGTCATTATCGAAGGCAAGCTGTCCATCCGCGACGATGAAGACCCCAAAATTCTGGTCGACAGCCTGCGTCCCCTCGACCGCAACGGCGTGAAGGTGCACACCAAGCCCGTGAGCGAAATGAAGGCCGATCAGGAAAAGGCGCGTGAAGCCCGTCAGGCTGCAGCCGCTGCGCCGCAGCCCCAGCTGACCGACGCGCAGTTGGCCAAGCAGGCGCCCAAAAAGCTGTACCTGCTGCTGCCCACCCGCGCTGATCTGGAGCCCGTCAAGGACGAATGCGAAGCCTATCCCGGCGACGTGCCGGTATATGTCAAAATTCAGGACGAGGGCATCGCGCTGCTGCTCAGCCGCCGCTACTGGAGCAGTGCGTCGGACAATGTGCTGATGCACCTGCGCTGCAAGTTCGGCGACAACGGCGTTGTGCTCAGGTGATCCATTTTCGCTGTTTGTTTGCCTGACGGTCACGGTTTGTCCACAAATGGATGCTATGATGATACTGTCGAAAAGGACAAATGCGCGCGGAAGCGGCGCAAAGGGATGCTCTTACGTAAGATGAACGGTTCTCCTCTCTCTTGACCGACGGTACGTACCGGCGATTATTTGTGCCGGGCTCCCTTCGCTTCCGGGCGCGACAAACAGCAACGCCTGCGCACTGCGCGGGTGATGACATAAAAATGAAAGCCAGACTGCAAGAAACAGTCTGGCTTTCATGGATGTTTAGCCCCAAAGAGATATATAGTACGAGCGCTGACAAAACCGGCACAGTATATGCTGTGCCGGTTCTTGATATGCTTTGCATTACAGCGAGTTGATCAGGTCGTAGGTCTCGCGGTCGAAGTGCTTCTTCATCAGCAGAGCGTCGGCGATGGGCATGTTGAACACGCGGCCGTGACGGATGCCGATGGCCTGGTTGATCACGCCGCGGTTGAGCAGCTGGATGGCCAGGTTGGCAGCTTCAAAGGCAAATGCGCTGTCCTCAGCGGTGGGCTGCACGCCGCGCTGGACGTAGCCAAGCACGGTGGCGCGAACCTCAAGGCCGCCGCACTTGCGCTTGAGGATGCTGGCGAGGCGCTCGGCGTTGATGGGCTCGTGAGGATAGATGGTCTTGCCGTTGTCGTTGAGGAACTTGCGCCAGTCAAACTCCTTCATGTTGTCCCAGCAGTTTTCGCTGATGATGAGGGTGGCGCGGGTGTTGCCGCGGGCAACCAGGTCGTTGAGGCGGGCAGCAACCTTGTCAACGTCCCAGCGCATTTCGGGCACAACGATCATTTCGGCGCCGGTGGCCATAGCGGTCTTCATGGCGATGTCGCCGCAATGACGGCCCATGACCTGCACAACGGCGGGACGGTCGTGGCTGCGGCTGGTGGCGCGGATGGCGCGCACAGCCTCCACGCAGCAGTTGACGGCGGAGTCATAACCGAGGGTACGCTCGGTGTAGCCCAGGTCGTTGTCGATGGTGCCGGGGATGCCGATGCAGGGGATGCCCAGCTCAGCCAGGCGCAGAGCGCCGTTGAAGGAGCCGTCGCCGCCGCACACAACCAGCGCGTCAATGCCCAGGTTGCGCAGGTTCTGCGCGCACTGGCGCTGCACTTCAGGCTGACGGAATTCGTCGCAGCGGGCGGTACGCAGGAAGGTACCGCGGCCGTCGGCAATATCCAGTACGGTTTCAAGATCCAGCGCCGCGATATCGTCTTCGGGTTTTTCGCTCAGGCCCAGCAGGCCGTTGTAGCCGCGCTTGATGCCCATCAGCTGAATGCCATGCGCTGCGGCGCAGCGGGCCACGCCCACAACCGCCGCGTTCATTCCGGGAGAGTCGCCGCCGCTGGTCAGAATACCAATCTTACGGATCACAGAAAATCACTCCTTGTTATCGATGGCGCGGGGGAAGGCCCGCGCAGGAACCATGGTGTCAGTCGTTGAGGGTCAGGCGCGGGGTGTGGTCCTCGCGGCCCACATGCTTGAGGTAGGCCGTGGGGCTCATGCCCACGATGCGCTTGAACTGCTTGGAGAAATGGTAGGGGTCGGGCATGCCGATCTCCACGCCGGTGTTGCGCACGCTCATGCCGTCGCGCAGAAGCGTTTTGGCGCGCTCCATCTTCAAAAACTGCAGGTAGCCCAGCGGGGGAATGCCAAGCTCTGCGGTGAAGCGTTTGCGGAAGGTTTCCACAGGCATGCGGCTGATAGCGGCCATGTCGGCCAGGGAGAAGGCATCGCGGTAACGGCAGGCGCGCAGCGCGTCGACCACGCGGGCGATCTCATGGCTGAGGGTGGCGCTGGTGGCAACGCTCTGGCCGCTGTGCGCGGCGATGAGGCCCCACAAAAGCTGCTCCAGCTGGAAGCTGGCGTCGCTGGTACCGGTGTGGCGCACCAGCACCTGCACGATCTGCCGGATGAGGATGACCATGCTGGGCAGCATGCCCTGCTTGGCGGGCACGCGGTTGTATGCGTTCATCTGACGCATGAAGCTTTCGGTCAGCGGGCCGTCGACCGTCAGCCACAAAAGGCGGGTGTCCTTGGCCTTGAGGATGAGGCAGCCCTCGGTGCCGGCGGGGATGACCGCGCATTCGCCCTTTTTGAGGGGCACCTCCATATCGCGGTGCTGGAAAAGAATATTGCCGTCGTCTACCACCAGCCACATGGGATTTTCACAGCTGGAAAGGCGGTAGCTGTCCTGCAGCAGGATCGCGCTGCCGGCGGTCTTGATCCACACGCCGCTCTGCTCTGCCAGCAGCGCGGGCACGTGGGTACCCTGAACAAAAATACCGGGATCGGCGCTCTCACCGATGGGCGCCTGAGGAACGAAGGTTACGTAGGACATCGTTTCTGTCTCCCATTCTGTAGTGTGGATTGCCTGAAAGGAAGTCCACTCTATATTGTAGGGGGTCAGACGCGACATGTCAAGACGCAATATGCGAATTCTTTCCAAAAGTCATGCCAATTCTTCCATTGAAAAAACGGGCCGAAACCCGCTTTGAAATGTATTGTATTGTGTTGTTTTGCGGAAAAATCAGCCTGCGAGCGAATCACCCTCTTCTTCAGACGCGTCTTCGTCGGTGATGTCCATTTCGGGCGCGGGTTCTGCCGGTTCGGGCGTTGCGGGCACCAGCAGCGCGTTTTCAAAAAGCATGGTGGCCACGCCGTTTTCGCTTTTGCAGGTAAGGCGGTAATCGCCGCATTCGGTGTCAAATGCGCCGCCGTACTGCTTGATGCCCCAGTTCACCTGCTCCACCAGGCCGTAGCGGTCGGCAACGGTGGCAGCGTCGCTCATGGCCATGATGAGCGCGTAGCTGTGGTAGCCAGCGGTGGCAAAATCACGGTACTGTGCATCGCCATAGGTCATGCCCGCAGGTGCTGTGAGGGTGATGAGGCAGGTGGCGATGCGCTCGCCGCTGTCGTCCATGTGCATTTCCATCGACAGCGCGCCGCTCTGGATGCGGTAGAAGCGCCTGGCGCGGGAATCGTAGTCCTTGGTAAGGTTGTGGGGCAGAAGCATGCGGCCGGTGTTTTCGTTGATAAAGACGATGTTTTCGGCGTAGCTGGCTTCAAAGGCTTTGTAGGTCTGGCCAACGCCGTCGGCATGCGCGCACAGGGCGCACAGCGCAAGCATGGCGGTCAGCACAAGGCAGAGCGTCTTTCGCATGGTCTCCTCCGTTTATCTGACGTTCAGGCACACCTGGGCGGCGGCGCTTATCTCCAGCTCGCTGGTCTGCTCGGCAGGCATCTCGGTCACGCTTAAGACATTCTCCACCGCAAAGCCGCAGGCTTCGGCGAGGGTGCGTGCCTTTTCCATGGCGTTTTGCGCAGCCTGTGCCAGCGCCTGACGGTAGATTTCATCGCTGCGGCTGCAGCGCAGAGTGACGGTGTAGCTGACGTTTGCCTCACAAAGCAGCACGGCGTCCACCAGCTGGGCAAGGCGGCCTACGTCGTGCAGCGCCACGGTGAGGATGTATTCCACATCAAAGCCGGTGGCGGTCCACTGGGGAGAACTGACCTTGTTGTAGTGGTACTGGGCGTTGGTTTGCACCTCTCCGCGCGCACTTTGAATATCGCTCTCGGCGGCGCCTGCGCCAAGCAGCGCGGCGGTGAGCGCATCCACCATGACGGCGGCGCTGCTTTCCGCATCGGCAAGCGTTTCACCGTTGGCATGCACCGTCAGCGTGATCAGGGCGCTGTCAGCCGAAAGGGGCAGCGTGGCGCCGCCGCTGGCGGTGATCACGGTGGAAGCGGGCAAAGCGGCTTCTTCGGCAAGGGCGCAGGAAAACAGCAGCGTCAGGGCCAAAAGCAGGGCGGAAAGGCGTTTCATGGGGGTCAGACCTCCTTCATTTTCTTGCGGCGGCGGATGAGTACAATCACCAGCGCGATCACGCCCACGGGCACGGCCACAGGCAGGATCATCACGATGAACACCGCCACGTCGCGCACAAACTCGCCCGTCCATTCCACGGAGGCGGCAAAGGCGGCGCGCATGCGCTCCAGCAGGCTCACGTCGGCCTGCGCGGTATCGGCGGGCTTTTCTTCGATCAGGGTGAGGGTCACGGCGCTCATATCAACCTGGCTGTCGATGGAGCGCTGGGTGGATTCGTAGCTGTCGATCTGGTACTGGGTGTCGGCAACGGCGGATTCGATCTCGATAAGGTCGCTCACGTCCTCTGCCTTCAGCAGCAGTTCGTTCAGACGGTCGCGCTTGGCGTACAGCGTGTTGAGCCTCGCCTGATTGTCCACATACCGCGTCGTCATGTCGGTGGTGGATTCGCTGCGGTCGGTCACACGGCCCAGACCCTCTGCGCCGGAGAGGAATTCGTCCAGCTTTCCGGACGGCACGCGCATGGTCAGGCTGATGCGGCGGGTGGTTTCGCCGTACTGGTACAGACTTTCCACGTAACCGCCCATGTCGGCAAGCAGGGTCTGGGCATTTTCCAGCGCCTGATCAAAAGCCGTGGTGCGGATGGACAGATCGGCGGTGCGCACCAGCTTGCGGTTTTCCTGCGCTGCGGGCGCGGCGCTGCCGTATGTGCTTCCGGCGCTGCCGTATGTGCCTCCGGCGCTGCCGGAGGTCATGGCATAGCCCGTATCGTAGGCGGCTTCTTCATAGACAGTATCATAGCTGGTATTGGACGCCAGCTTGCTGCTGCTGCGCGACATCATCACCATGTCGGATGGCATGGAAGCCGCGGGCTGATCCATCTGCCCCACATGCAGGCCGCCGACGACCAGCACCAGCGCGCACAGCGCGGGCACGGCGATGCGCCAGAAGCGTTTGAAGCTCTTTTTCTTTTCAGTCATTTTCAAAAGTTCCTCCCGTCTGACCGCGGCGCGCCAGCCGGTTTCAAAGCTCTCGGGCGCGGCGGTGTGATGCAGGCGGCTCAGCGCCTCGTCGATGGAATGGTCCTGCATGCGCTGGCCTCCTTTCATTTGGAACAGACGACGGAAGGGTCCGCCTGGTTCCCATTTTCGGATAATTTTTCTTTCAGCGCCTCTTTGGCGCGGCTCAAACGGCTTTTGACCGTGCCCGGCAGCATGCCCGTTGCGCGGGCGATGGCGTCGTAGCTCATGTTTTCGCCGTAATACAGGTTCAGTACCGTCTGCTGCGGCAGCGGCAGTTCCTGCACCAGCTGCCACAAACGCTGGTTTTCGTCACTTTGCATGCAGGCATCCTCCGGCGTGGGGGATGCGTCCGGCGCATCAAAATCCTCCGGCAGCAGGCTTTCACGGCGGTGATGCGCGCTTTTGAGCACGTCCAGACAGGTGTTGTGGGCAATGCGGTACAGCCACGTGGCCACGCCGCCGCCATGGAAGGACGAAAACGCCCGGAATGCGCGCAGCATGCTTTCCTGCGCGGCGTCCTCAGCGTCCTGCGGATGTTTGAGCATGTGCAGGCAATGGCGGTACACCATGCCGGAATAAGGCGCGCACAGCTGTTCAAACGCAGCCGCGTCGCGCTTTGGCATGATCAGACCAAACAGCATATGCACCCCTCCCTCTGGTTTCCATTATACGCCCCTTTCCCTGGCAAATCAATGGATAGGTTTGCATGTGACGGGGCAGACTGTGACCATCACATATCAGGAGGAACATTGGATGCAGCGGGCGGAGAAAATCTGGCAGTGGGTGCTGGCGCTTGTGACCTTTGCGCTGTTTGTATTCTTTACGCAGGCCGAGGCTGCGACCGTGGCGTGGGGCGACAAGGGCACGATGGTCACGCAGATCCAGCTCAAGCTCAAGCAGTGGGGCTATATGACCGGCGCAGCCGACGGCATTTTCGGCAAGGAGACCTACGACGCCGTGGTGAAGTTTCAGCGCAAAAACAATCTGAAGGTGGACGGCGTGGTGGGCAAATCCACCGCGACGGCGCTGGGGCTGAGCCTGAGTGCCGACGTAGCCGCCGCCAGCTACAACGAAAGCGAAAGCTACCTGCTGGGCAGGCTGGTGCACGGCGAGGCGCGGGGCGAGCCCTATGTGGGCAAGGTAGCGGTGGCGGCGGTGGTGCTCAACCGCGTGCGCAGTTCGTCCTTTCCCAACACCATCGCGGGGGTCATCTATCAGGCGGGCGCATTTGACGCCGTGGCCGACGGGCAGATCAACCTCACCCCGGATGAGGACAGCCTGCGCGCCGCGCGTGATGCGCTGGCTGGGTGGGACCCCACCGGCGGCTGCCTGTACTACTATAACCCCGTGACCGCCACCAACAGCTGGATCTGGACGCGCAGCGTGCAGCTGGCCATCGGCAAGCATAACTTTGCCATCTGAGGAGGCACGGCATGAAGAAACACGTTTGGATTTATGCGGCGCTGGGCGTGGCGCTCACGGCGGCGGTGCTTGTAGCGGCGGATCGCTGGGCCGTTGCGCAGCAAAATGAGGCGCTGCTGCACGATGCTTTTACCCAGCGCGCGCTGGAGGGGCAGGAGCATCTGCAGGCGATCGCACTGAAGATGGACAAGCTCGGCGTGACGGACGACATCGCCACGCGCGTGGAGCTGCTGGCCGGCATCAGCCGTCAGGCTGATCAGGCGGTGAGCGCGCTGGCGGCGCTTCCGCAGAGCCATGCGCAGACGGCGGACACGGTGAAATTTCTCAACCAGGTGTCGGAGTACACGCTGATGCTGGCGCTGAAGGCTGCCTCCGGGCAGACATGGCAGCCGGCGGAGCTTGAGCAGATGCAGGCTCTGCGCGACCAGTGCGTGCTGCTCACCGGCGCGGCGGCCACGTCGCAGTGGCAGCCATCCGCCTTTTATGACCAACCGACGGATGCAGATAACGGCATGGACTACCCCAGCATGATCTACGACGGCGCGTTTTCCGATGCAAGGCATATGGGCACGCCCAAGGCGCTGGGGATGCAGCAGGTCACGCAGGAGCAGGCGCTTCAAATCGCCCGTGATTTTGTGGGGGTGGAACGGGTGCAGTCGGCGCAGGCTGCGCCCTCCACCGGCGGCGCGCTGGAAAGCTGGGGCGTGACCCTTCTGCTTTTGGACGGCACGGTACTCAACGCCGATATCACCAAGCAGGGCGGGCAGATGCTGTGGATGATTCCGGAGCATGCCAGCTTTCAGCCGCTGCTCACGCTGGAGGAATGCACGCAGCAGGCGCAGCAGTTTCTCAAAAGCCGCGGCTATGGCGAGATGGAGCCCAATCACTATCAGGTGTATGACGGGCTGGCGGTCATCAACTTTGTGGCCGTTCAGGATGGCGTGCTGCTCTATCCCGACCTGATCAAGGTGCAGCTGCGCATGGACACCGGCGAGCTGGTGGGCGTGGAGAGCAACAATTATCTGATGAACCACACGCAGCGCGAGTCACTTGTGCCTGCGCTGACCGAGGCGGAGGCGCGGGAAAAAATCAGCCCACGGCTGGAAGTGTCGGCTGTGCGGCTGTGCGTGATCCCCTACCGCAGCGGCGAATGCCTGTGCTGGGAGGCCGCCGGGCAGTACGACGGCAGCGAGTACCGCGTGTATATCGACGCACAGACCGGCGAGGAACGGCAGGTGCTCAAGATGATCGACGGCATTCACGGACGGATGGCGGCATGAAAAAAGGGAGGGCTTACGCCTTCCCTTTTTGATATTTCTTCCATACAGGCCAGCCGAACGCCGCGCCCATGATGATGTAGACGATCATCAGCGCCGCGCTTTGCAAAAGCGATACCGCAACGCCGTTTTGGAACACATCGCCCATCAGGCTGCCGGCTGCGCCCATCACCGCCTGCTGAATGCCGATGTTGCCCGGCACGATGGCGACGAGGCTCAGCATGCGGCTGACGCTGTTGTAAAAAAGCGCCTGATAGAGGGTGACCTCCATGCCGATGCCGCGAAAGCACGCGATGTACAACAGCAGATGCAGAATGTTGTTGACGATCAGGCAAACCAGCAGCCGCCACAGAAGCGCGCGGTTTGTAAGCAGGTCGCAGAAACCGTCCACGATGCGGCGCACGATGCCAATGCGGCTGAGAAACGCGGGCATGCGGTCGCGGAACCACAGCGCCATCACCAGAAACACCGTCATGCATACGGCGCCGATCAGCCAGATCAGCCACAGCGCACGGGGCCACACGCCCTGCAGTAGGCCGGTGCATACCAGCGCCGCCAGCATCTGGATGAGCGCAAACAGGACGCTGAACACAATGTTGCCAGCCGCCATCGAGGCGCTTTTCACATATTCGAGCCCCTTGGTGCGCTTGTAGTACGTGGCGGAAAACACCAGATCGGCGCGCATGGGCAGCACATAGGCGATGGCGTTGGCCACATATACCACGCCCAGCCAGTCCACCGCGTCCAGCGGCACATGATAGGTGTCAAGGATCAGCTTGTGATACACGCAGTTGAGCGTACATGCGCCCAGCGCCAGCACCAGCATCCACAAAACGGTGGGCATGTCCAGCTTGAACAGGCGGGAAAGATCAGCCCGGTTTGCGTACAGATACCATGCCAAAAGCGCGATCATCGCAGCAAACAGCACGGTGGAAAGCCACTTCTTCCAGTTTTTCATTTTTCATGCGCGCGGCGGGCTACGTCGTTGGTGTCGATCATGCCGCGGTACACCACGAAGCGCTGGTACAGGTACTCCAGCACAAAGTTGAGGATCATCGTCAGCGCCAGCACCAGAAAGTCATTCCAGCCGGCGCGGGTGAGCGCGTCGCCGCCCCAGGTGGTCACGGGCGTGAACACCAGGTAGAACAGCGCCACCAGCGCCATGGCACGGGGGATGTTGGCGTCGCTGCGGAAGGTGTAGCGGCGGTTGAAGGTAAAGTTCCACAGCACGCTGAGTACCAGAGAAATGAGGTAACTGGGCAAGTAGGGCATGTGGAAAACGGTTTCAAAAACCGTGAACGTTCCGACCTGAATGATGCCTGCGCTGACGGAAAACAGCGTGAACTTGACGGCCTGCCACAGGTTGTTGTTTTCTTTCATGGGGAGCACCTCCCGTAAAAAATAGGGCGGAAAGGCACTTTGCCTTTCCGTCCGTATTGTATCACAACAAAAGAAGCCACACAAGCGTTACCAGCAGGCCTACGCAGAACATCACCAGACCAAAGCTGATGGATTTGGTGACGCGCTTGAAGTCCGCATGGGCTTCGTCGCGCAGAGCGGCCAGCACGCTTTCGTAGGGCGTTTCCACATTCTTGTTCACAAGCGCTGCAGCGCTGTCCATCATGCGGCCAAGGCCGTAGGTCAGCCTGGTGCCCACAGGCGCCGGGTGCTTTTCGTGCACGCGCGGCAGGAACAGGCGGCGCACCGTCAGCGCCGTGCCGTCGCCCAGCTTGTTGCACAGCATCGCGACTGCGCCGCCCGCAGCCTTCATCACCACAATGCCGATGTCCATCAGCTTGTCGCAGGCAAAGGCGAACGCGCCGCCCAGAATGATGAGCAGCCGCATCAGCGGGCGATACACGCTGTCTTCCAGGTCGAGCTTTTTGGGCCAGCGCTCGGGATAATTGCCCTTGCTCATCACCAGGAAGTACTGCACCGCGTACAGCACAGCGCCCACTGCGATGGACTTGGCCGCGCCGATGAGGTTTTCAGCGCTGAAGTAGGGCACGGGCATGTGGTGCGGGTCGGCAGCACCGAAGAACGGCTGCGCCAGCTGACCCACGCGGGTCATGAACGTGTGGGGGAACAGGCCCAGCACGGGGATGATGCACGCGCACAGCGTCAGCGCGATGGCAGACGGCGCGGACATGTACTTCTTCATGCCGTCGTACTCGGCCTGACGGGTTTCGTTCTTCTGCCAGAACAGGCAGATGTAGAGCTTGAACATGTAGCACAGCGTCATGCCGCCGGAGACGATGAACACGATCTCGCAGAACTCGTAGAACCCGGCAGCGTGACCGGCGTGTACCAGCTCATGGATGTATTCAAGCAGACCTTCGTGCAGCAGGCTCTTCGAAATATAGCCGCTCCAACCCGGAATGCCCGCGATGCCCAGCATTGCCATCAGGTAGCAGAAGTGCATCAGCGGCTTTTTGCGGCCAAAGCCCTTTACCTCGTTCAGGCTGAGCGCATGGGCGTTCATGGCCACCACGCCCGCCAGCAGGAACAGCACCAGCTTGAACAGCGAGTGGTTCATCATGTGCTGGATGGTGCCGAAGGCGGCCAGGCCGTTTTGGTTATGGCACAGGCCCTGTACGCCCACGCCCACCATGATGAAGCCGATCTGGCTGAGGGACGAGCAAGCGAGGGTGCGCTTGAGGTTGGTGGAGAAGATGGCCAGCAGCGCGCCCAGGAACATGGTGATCACGCCAAGGCGGAAAATGATGTCCGCAAAGGCGGTCACGCCGTGCATCAGGCGCAGGGTGAGCACCAGCATGCCAAACACGCCGGCCTTGGTCAGCATGCCTGAAAGCAGCGAGCTGGCCGGGGCGGGAGCCACCGGGTGCGCCTTGGGCAGCCAAATGTGCAGGGGGAACGCGCCGGCCTTTGCGCCAAAGCCCACCAGAATGAGCAGTGCGGGCACAAGCAGGCTTTCGTCGCCGTGCAGCTGTTCAAACGGAGCAGTGGCAAGGCCCTGGGGCAGCATCAGAATGCCCATCAGCATGACCAGACCGCCGATCACCGCCACGTACAGGTAGGTCTGCGCGGCGCGCATTGCGCCGTGATCCTCCTCGTGGGCGACCCACGGATAGCTGGCCAGCGACATCACTTCAAAGAACAGGAACGCCGTGTAGATGCTGTCGCTCAAAAGCAGACCCACCGTCGCGCCCTGGGTGATGAGCGTAAACAGCGCATAGCGGCCCGGGGCATGGTCGTGCTTGAGGTAATCGCGGCTGAAGATGGACGTTACCAGCCACATCACGCACGCGATGGAGGCGTACAGGCCGCGGAAGCCGTCGATGGCCATGCGCATGCCCATGCCGCACACGCCGGGCAGTTCAAGCGTGGCGTTAAACGAGGTGAAGACCACCGCAAGCAGGGCGATCAGCTCGATAGCGGTCGCACCAACCATCACAGCGATGGAGCGATTTTTGCGCCCGGCAGCGTAGGCGATGGGCGCGCACAGGATGGGGAACAGCGCAAGCAGGATCAACATCATGTCCGCACCCCCTTACAGCAGACCCGCAGCCACTTTCGCGATATAGGCGACCAGCGGCTTGGAGGCAAAGATGAGAATGAACATTGCAGCGCAGGTGACCGCCAGCGGCAGCTTCATGCGCCAGCCGGGGTCGCCCTTGCCGGCGTCGCCTTCCAACGGCATGGCATAGGCCGCCACGGCAGGCACCAGCATGTAAATGGCCGTCAGCACCGCAGAGATCAGCAGCACCGCCACAGCGGCAATGCCAAGCCAGCCGCCAAAGCCCAACGCGGCCTCAGCCAGCGCCCACTTGCTCTGGAAACCAACCAGCGGCGGAATGCCCGTCAGCGCCAGCGCGGCAAACAGGTATACGCCCATGATGAAGGGCATCTTTTTGCCCATGCCGCGCAGGTCGTCCACATATTTGCGGCCGGTGCGCACCATCACAGCGCCCACGCAGCTGAACAGGGTGATCTTCATCAGCGCATGATACACCATGTGCAGAAGACCGCCGGTCAGTCCTTCGGGGGTGAGCAGCATCGCGCCCAGCAGCACATAGCTTAAGTTACTCATGGTGGAGTAGGCCAGACGGCGCTTCATGTGCGTTTCACGCACGGACATCGCGCTGCCGTACAGGATGCTCACCATGGCCAGGATCAGGCACACCGCCTGCGCCCAGCTGCCGCGCACTTCATCAGCGCCAAAGCAGTAATACGCCATGCGGATGACCGCAAACACGCCCGCCTTGACCACGGCCACCGCGTGCAGCAGCGCCGTGACCGGCGTGGGAGCCACGCCGGCGGTGGGCAGCCAGCTGTGCAGCGGGAATACCGCAGCCTTCGCGCCAAAGCCCAGGAAGCCCATCACGAACATCACCAAAATCAGCGTGTCCGGCGCCATGGCGATGGCGGGAATGCCGCCGCGCACAAAGTTGGACGTGCCGCTGAAGTGGATGACCGTCGTCAGCGCCATAAAGCCCATGGCCGCGCCGCCCAGCATGTAATACACATACTTGCGGCCGGCATGCACGCCGTGGGGCTTCATGCCGTGCATCACAAGGAACAGCGTGGCAAGGGTCAGCAGCTCGTAGAACACGTACAGGGTCATCAGGTCTTCGGCAAAAGCGATGCCAAGCGTTACGCCATAGCTGAGCATGTAGAAGCCGAAGAACGTGTTTTCGCCGCCCTCGTGCTCCATGTACTCAAAGGCATACAGCGTGGCAAGCGGCCACAGAAGCGCGACCATGCCGCTGAAAATGCGGCCCAGACCATCCAGCTTGAAGCTGATGGTCAGCCGGGGCGTCAGCTGCAGCAGCGTAAACTGCTGGCTGCCCGGCGTAAAGATGCACCACGCGGTGAGGATGCTGGTAAGCAGCGTGACCGCAATGGTGAAAATGTGGCGTGCGCGCGCGCACTGCGGCTTCCACAGCCACAGCACAGCCGCGCCCAGCACCGGCATCAGAATGGACAGGAACAGCATATGCGTCCTCCTTGCTTACATCAGGCTCGCAGCCACCGCTGCGACGGGGCCTTCCACCAGCGCGGGGCAAACGCCCAGCACCACCAGCAGCGCGGCCAGCACAAACAGGGGCAGCAGCATCTTCCAGTTCAGTTCGCAGGAAGTGAGGTCGCCCTCGTAGTGATGGCCCACGAAGAAGCCGTCAATGCTGACAGGCAGCAGGTAACCGGCCGTCAGCAGGGCGGACACCAGCAGCACCACCGGGCCCAGCCAGCTGAAAGTGGCAACGCCGCTGGCCAGTGCGCCCTGCGCCAGCTGCCACTTCGAGAAGAAGCCGCACAGCGGGGGCACGCCCACCAGGCTCACGCCGGCCAGGGTGAAGCACCACAGGGTGGCGGGCATGCGCTTGCCGATGCCGCGCAGGTCGCGCACGTCGGTAAGACCGGTCTTGAAGATCACGCCGCCTGCGCACAGGAACAGCAGGTTCTTCATCACGGAGTGGAAGTACACATGCAGCATTGCGCCGCGGAAAGCGATCTCGTTCATCATGAACAGGCCAAACAGCACGTAGCTTACCTGAGATACGCTGGAGTAGGCCAGACGCTTTTTGAAGCCCGTGGTCTTGAAGGCCATCATGGAGCCCATGAAAACGGTGATGAGGCTGAGGACGATCAGCGCCGTCTGCACCCAGGTGCCGCGCACCAGCTCAACGCCCACAACGTAGTACAGAAAGCGGATGATGCAGATGACGCCGGCCTTGGTGATCACGCCGGAAAGCACCGCGCTGGCAGGAGCCGGGGCGATGGGGTGAGCGGTGGGCAGCCAGCCATGCATGGGGAACATACCGGCCTTGGTGCCAAAGCCCACGATGGTCACAAACAGGATGCCCAGCATCAGGGGCGCTTCAGCGCCGGCCACAGCCAGGTCCAGCGTGCCGCCGGGCACGAAGGTGGGAACGATGGCGTTTTTGGTGAAGTAGAACACGCCCATCAGGCCCATCATGGCGCCGGCGATGGAGTACAGCAGGTACTTGATGCCGGCGGCGACGGCTTCCTTCGTGAGGGAATGCAGCACCATCGCAACGCTCAGCAGCGTCATCATTTCAAAGAACAGGTACATCGTCACCAGCGTGCCGGCAAAGCACAGGCCCAGCAGCGCGGCTTCCGTCAGCAGGTAGAAGGTGTAGTAGCGGCGCTGGCTGCCTTCGTGGGCCATGTAGCCGAAGCTGAACGCGCCGCTCACCAGCCACATGCCGCTCATCAGCACCGCAAACAGGCGGGCAAGGCCATCGGAGGCCAGAACGACAGGCAGGGTCTCGGTCATTTCAAACAGGGTCACGCTCGCGTCGCCCGTCAGGCACAGCGCGCAGGTGAGCACGAAGCTCACGATGAGGGAGCACAGCACGAACGCGTCGCGCTTTTTATCCTCGCGCACAGCGGGAACGAACCAGCACACGGCTGCGCACAGAACCGGGAAAAACGGAACGAGGATCAACAGAAGGGTCTGCATCTCATTTCCTCCTTAGTCAAACATGGCAAGACCGGAACGGATGGCTTCCGCAATGGGGTGCGCCATCAGGCCAACCAGAATGTTCACAATCACAAAACCCCACATGGCGCAGGTGGCCAGTTTGCCGCTCTTGTAGCCGGGGTCCACAAAACCCTCGCGCGCCGGGCGGTACAGGGTGATGACCGTCTTCATCAGGTACAGAACGTTGAGCAGCGTGGAAACAGCCAGGGCGATCAGCAGCGTCCACATTTTCCAGCCGCCGGCGGTCAGGGCTGCGTCACTCAGGTACAGCTTGGCGGTAAAGCCCGCAAGCACCGGCACGCCCACCAGACTCATGGCCGCAACAGTGAAGCACACGCCAGCCGTGGGGTGGCGGAAGCCCGCGCCGCGCAGGTCGCTGAAGCGCTTGCTGTTGCCGCTGACTTCAGACAGGCCGGAGGCGGAAATGAACAGCGCGCTCTTGGCAAAGGCGTGCATGATCATGTGGAAGATAGCCGCCACAAAGCCCGCGCGGATGCCAAGGCCCATGCCGGCATAGATGTAGCCGATCTGCGCCACGGAGGAGAACGCCACCATGCGGCGCAGGTCATGGCTGCCGATGGCGTTGATGCTGCCCATCATCATGCCCACGATGCCAAGGACGAACATCAGGTCCATCGCATGGCTGCCGGAGACGACCGTCAGGCCCACCACGCGCAGCAAAATCTTGATCAGCAGGAAGATGTAGGCCTTGCTGATAATGGAGGACAGCACCGCGCTGGCAGCAGGCGTGGAGTAGCCGTAGCTGTCAGGCAGCCAGGTGTGGAAGGGGTACAGGGCGCTCTTGATGCCCAGACCCACGAAGAACAAGCCAATGATGGTGGTGATGGGCACCGCATAGTTGCCTGAGCGGTGCAGCTCATACAGCGTGTCGTGGATGTTTTCCATCAGCAGATGGCCGGTCACGTTGTAGGTGATGGTGATGGCCAGAAGCGTCAGACCGCTGCCCAACAGGCTCATGATCATATAGCGCATGGCCGAAACCAGCGTGCGCCCGTTCTGACGCGACATGATCAGCGCGCAGGCGGTGAGCGTCATGATCTCAATGAACACATAGCCGGTGAACAGGTCGTTGGTGTAGAGCATGCTCATCATGGCAGCCAGCACCAGGTCCAGCATGACGCAGATGAGGTTGAGCTTCTTGCCCACCTGCTGGTCCAGCTTGCGCATGCCGCCAGCCACGCTCAGCATCATGATCAGGCTGAAGCACACGGCCAGCGTGCTTTCCACCAAGCCGCCGCGCAGCTCGTTGCCCCAGGGGGCCGGGAAGTGACCCATCCAGTACACAAAGCTGCGATGGTTGGCCCACAGGTCAAGGGTGAGCCACAGGTTCAGCGCGGCCACTGCGGCGGAAAGCGCCACCGTTACCCACTTGGCCACGCGGCCGGAGAGCATGGCGCTCATCACGCCGCAGACCATGCACAGCATGATGGAAAAGAACGGTACGTTTTGCACAAAAGGCATATCAGTCGTCCTCTCCCTTCATAAGCAAGGTGATTTTGTCAATGTCCAGCGTGTGGTAGCGGCGGTAGAGGCGGATGGTCAGGCTCAGCATCAGAGCGGATACCGAGACCGACACCACGATGCCCGTAAGCACCAGGCCGCTGGGGATGGGGTTGATGTAGTGGCTGGCGTCGGTGATGCCGTCCACCATGATGGGAGCAACGCGGCCCTCGATGTAGCCCACCGAGGTGAGGAACAGGTAGATGGCCGTGTCCATGATGTTGAAGCCGATGATCTTCTTGATGAGGTTGCGCTTGACAAGCAGCGTTGTAAAGCCGATGCCGAAGAGGATCACCGCAATGATCTGGGGCAGATGATCGCGAAACACCTGAATCATTACGACATGCCTCCTTTGCGGAACAGCGTGTAGAAAGCATACATCGTGCACATGACGATGAAGCCCACGCAGATATTCAGCGGCAGGATGAGACCCGAGGACAGGATGGCGCCGGGCGTGCCCAGCGGGATGCCGCTTTCGATGTGGTTGGCGCCGGTGAAGAACGAATAGCTCTTAAGCCCCGCATAGGTCATCAGCGACAGGAAGGTAACCCAGCGGAAGGTCTTGAAGGTGAACAGCCTGCCGGCCTTTGCAAAGCCGAAGGCGTTGAGGTAGAGAATGAGGCCTGCGCCCATGATGGCGCCGCCGGAGAAGCCGCCGCCGGGGCTGAGGTGGCCGTTCAGTACCACATAGAAGCCGTACAGCAGAATGACGGGCACCAGCACCTTGGCAGCCAGCTGCAGAATGCCGTCGTTCTTGGGCTCGTAGTGGCGGTCGTCCCACTCGGCCTCGAGCATGGCCTTGGTGGGCTTTTCGTCCTTGCCATGATCGCCAAGCTTGAGCAGGATCAGCACGCTGCAGGCAGCCACGAACAGGACGGTGGATTCGCCGAAGGTGTCGAATGCACGGTAGTCAAGGATCATACCGGCCACGAAGTTGACAGCGCCGGTCTCGGGAATGCCCTGCTCGATGTAGCGCTGGCTCACTTCGTTGTTGTACAGGTTATCCGCAGCGCCGAAGGGCGGCAGCGAAATAACTGTAGTAATCAGGAAGTAGCTGATGATCCCCAGCATCAGGAACGCCAGCAGGCGGTAGAGGGTGCGAAGCAGGCGCTTGCCGCGGGTTTCGGCCCATTCGTGCATGCGCTCGTGCTGTTTTTCCTCCTCCAGCACAAGGGCATGGTGCTTTTCATCGTACTCGTTTTCCAGCCTGGCAAAGGCTTCGGGGGTCAGGCCGTCGTGCTCGGAGCTTGCGGTGATGCTGTGCTCGATCTCGCGGTCAAGGCCGTCGTCCTCGTACAGCCAGCGGCGGAAGTGCTCACTGATGGTCATGGCGATCCTCCTCCTCAGGCTTGATGGCGTGGATCTTTTTGAGCGTGACGAAGAACAGAATGCTCGTTACGCCCGCGCCGACGGCGGCCTCGGTGATGGCCAGGTCGGGTGACTGCAGAATCATCCACACGATGGACATCAGCACGCTGTAAGCCATGAAAATGATCACGCTGGAAAGCAAATTGCGCGTCAGGCAGGTGGCGATGGCACATACCACCAGGAAGCCCAGCACGATCAGCAAAAGCAGGTCGTTCATTTTTCAATCAGCTCCATTTCCGTTTCAGGATGGTCGTTGAGCGTCAGCTCCAGGCGGGCGATCAGGTGGCTGCCCGTGGGACTGGTGAGCCAGATGAACAGCGCCACCATCAGGCACTTGATGATGACGAACGGGTCGTTCTGCGAAATGCAGATGCCCACAGACACCAGCAGCAGGCCCAGCGAGTCGCCCATAGAGGCGGCGTGCATGCGGTTGAGCACGTAATGGAAGCGATACTGGCCGATGACGCCGGTCAGCAGAAGGAACAGGCCGCATACCATGCATACGGCGGTAAGCACAAAGCGGATCCACTCAAGCATGCTCGTTTTCCTCCTTCTTCTGCTTCTTTTCAAGGGCGATGCCCATGTACACCTTGCACAGCACCACCACAGCCAGAAAACCGATCAGCGCGTAGATGAGCGCTACGTCGGCCAGACCGCCCTGGCCCAGCATGTTGACCAGCACCAGGATCATGGCGATGGTGATGGTTGAGATCATGTTGATGGCCACGATTCGGTCGGCGATACGCGGGCCCTTGATGGCGCGGACGAGGCACAGGAAGTCAAGCACCACCAGCACGATCAGCACGATGGTGTACAGCGACTGATAAGCGTTGCTCAGCATGCTTCATCCTCCTTTGCCAGTTCCAGGAGCGCCTGCTGAAAACTGGTGTTTTCGATCCCATCGGCAAATTCTTCATCCAGACAGTGAACGGTGAGTTTGTCATCCTCGCTGATGACGGAAATGGTACCCGGCGTTACGGTGATGCAGTCGGCCAGCACGCTTTTGAGCGCGCCCTTCAGCGGTGTTTTGAACGTGACCAGTTTGGGCTTTACCTCGTGGTCCACCTCATACACCCTGCGGATGAGCGCAAAATTGCTTTTGATGATCTCCGAGAACAGCAGCCACAAATAGCGCAGGATCTGCGGCAGTTTGCGAAGAACCCGCCACTCCTTTTTGTAGTTGTAACCCAGAAATGCACAGCTGAAAGCGTATACCGCACCTGCGATCACCACGCCGAACGCTGCGATCTCCCACGTGAAGCGGCCGTTGAAGATGATCCACAGTACAAACAGCACAAGCAGCAAGTGAAAAACCTCCCATCAGGCAGTAAATGAGCGTTCCTTCCGCATCGCAATTAATAGGAAGAAACGCCTGATATCTATAACGCAGACATTGTACGCCTGCGAAACGAAAAAGTCAACGATTGATAGGAATTTAGCGTTTTTTTTGCCGCTTTTTTACCGCATGAAAAAACGCCGCGGCGCGACGGGCGCTGCGGCGTGGAAAAAATCAGTTTTCGCGGCTGGCCGCCAAAAGCGGCAGAAGCATCGAAACAATGGGCAGGAAGTAGCGGAAATAGTCGTTGACGGGGCTTAACATGCACACTGCAAGGCTCATCAGCGCTGGCAGGAAGCCCGCCAGAATGCGCCAGCGCTTTTGCCTCAGCACGCTCAGCGCCGCACCCACGCACACCCATGTGTAGGACGCGCACACATACAGCAGGCTGAGGACGGGAATGTGCCGCCAGCCGCGCGCAAACATGGCAAGCAAAATGCGCACAGGTTCCAGCGCGGCGATCTGCGTGGTGTCTAGGAAACGCGGATCGTCGCCCTGCGAATGGCTCAGCTCCCACGTTTCAAACACCAGCCGGTTGCCGGCCTGGTCGTTGTAGGTTTCACCCTCGATCTTGGGGGCGAAGGTGTAGTAGCTGAGATTGCCGGCAAAGAAGGTTTCGATATAGGTGAGCGGGTACTTTTTGAACATGGAAAGCCACGCTTCGCGGTAGCGTGCAAGGGCGGCTTCCTCGGCCTCGCGGCCCTGGCCGTACTGGCGGAAGGTGTACTTCACCGGGTCGGAGATCCACGGTTCGTACAGATCCGGCAGACGTTCGGCGTCCAGCACAAGGTCGATCTCAGCGTATTCCTCAGGGGTGACGGTATCGGCATGGTCGCGCAGGGTGCGCGCACTCTGCTGGAAGCATACCGAGTAAATGCCGCTGGCTGTCTCGTCACGGATGCCAAGGGCGGGGATCAGCACATTGGAAAACAGCAGCGCACCGACCACAGCTGCGCAAAGCGCGGCGGCGGGCTTCCATTTGCGAAGCACCGGGATCAGCACCAGCGCCGTGGGCAGCACCACGTACAGGCCGTTGGAGCGCAGCAGGCAGGCAAGCAGGCACCGCACAAACAGCTTTGCAGGGCAGCTTTCGCCAAGTACCAGATATTCCAGCACCGAAAGCGTGAACAACAGCAGGGTGGAGGTGTACAGTGTGTCCTTGCTGATGAACTGCGCATAGCCGCCCCAGATGGGCGTGAGGGCGAAAAACGCCGCGGAGATCCACAGCACAATGCGTCCCACGCCTGCGCGGCGCATGAAGCGCACGGCGCTGGCCAGCGCATAGCTCAGCGCCAGTGTCTGCAGCGCGGTAAAGAGCATCGCGCCCAGATTGTCGCTGCCCACCAGCCGGCCCAGCCACACGCAGCTGCCCATGATCCACGTGGTGAATACAGGGTGCCAGGTGTCCATCTCGCGCTGGCCGAAGAACTGCGCCACCATCTCGCCCAGATCCCAGCAGACGGTGCCGGGGTAGAAGGCGATCAGGTACGGCGACCAGCACAGCACGAACAGGCCCATCAGGCACAGGGTTTCGTGGCGTTTAAACCACGGCAGCTTTCCGTCGTGGCTGAGAAGCCCCGAACGCAGCGCATGGTCGATCCACGCAAAGACAGCCATCATGGGCAGACTCTGGCCAACGGCTTTGATGAGGAGGAAGAGAAGGGACGAAGGCCCCATCTGCCAGCTGTCGTAGGCAAACAGGTGCAGTCCAAAGGCGTTGCATACGCCAAAGAACAGCCCGAAACCCACCATGGGAAGGGTCGGACGCAGGCGTTTTTTGACAAACGTGTGATGAAACAGCCATGTAAAGCACAAGGCCAGCGCCGTCCACAGGTAGCTGGTGGCGCTGGCGGGCAGGTCGCTCATGCCGGTGTAGCCGGTCTGCCCCTGCACATAGCTCATGGCGCTCAGGATACCCGCCAGAATGGGAAAAGCCCCCGTCAGGGGGCGAAGGGATAACTTCATTTGGTTTCTCCTTTATGGAGCATGTTGAGAATGTTGAGGTTGATCTCAAACAGCTGACGGTGCTTCTTGGCCACGGTGTCAAGCACAAGGCCGCAAACCAGCAAAAGCAGCGCGCAGATCATCATGACGGTGCTTACGATCAGTGTGGGGAAGCGCGGCACCAGGCCGGTGGCGAAGAACTCGATGAGCACCGGCAGGAACATCACAAGGCCCACCACGCCAAACAGCGCCGCCAGAATGCCGAAGAAGCGCAGCGGACGGTACTCCTTGAACAGGCGGGCGATGGTCTTGAGCACCTTGAAGCCGTCGGAGTAGGTGTTGAGCTTGCTGACGCTGTCCTCGGGACGGTCACGGTATTCGACGGGGATGGACTTGAGGCTGAGGTTCTTGTCCAGCGCGTGGATGGTCATTTCGGTCTCAATTTCGAAGCCCTGGGAGATGACCGGGAAGGACTTGACGAACTGGTAGCTGAACGCGCGGTAGCCGGTCATGATGTCGCGCACGTCGCCCTTGAAGAAGGTGTTGACAAGCCCGCGCACCAGACGGTTGCCCAGGTTGTGGAAGGGACGCTTGTTTTCGGTGAAATAGGTGGCGCTCAGGCGGTCGCCGACGACCATGTCGACATGCTTTTCCAGCACCAGATCCACCATCTCGCGGGCGTTTTCGGCAGGATAGGTGTCATCGCCGTCGATCATGAGGTAGCAGTCGGCCTCGATCTCGCGGAACATGGTGCGGATGACGTTGCCCTTGCCCTGACGGTATTCGTAGCGTACGATCGCACCGGCGTTGCGGGCGATTTCGTCAGTGCCGTCCTTGGAGTTGTTGTCGTATACATAAATATCGGCCTCGGGCAGCGCAGCACGATAGTCGCTGACGACCTTGGCGATGGTCTTGGCTTCGTTGTAGCAGGGGATCAGAACGGCGATCTTCATTTGTGTGACCTCCATTATTGGGTATTCCTCTTGTTATTATACCAAGCCTTGCGCACTTTCGCAAGAGCGCAGGAAGGCTTCCAGATTTTCCTTGGGGAAAAGCACGCTGGCCCACGACGCGCATACGGCGTTTGCGCCGTTTTGACGCAGCAGCGAAAGGGTCTGTTCAATGCGTTCGGGGGTCGTTTCAACCGTGCCGGGAATGAAACCGCCCTCCACGCCCCAGTACAGGTTCGCAGTGATGACGTTCCACTGGCGCACCTGTTTTTCAAAGTCCGGCAGCGGAACGGATCCGCAGGCGGCTTCAAGCGCCTGCTGCTCAAAGGGCAGCCCGGCGGGCGCGGTGGTGAAGCGGTATACCATGGGCTTGATGAACGCCGCCAGCGGCGCAAGATCCTGAAGCGACTGACCGGTGAGATACGCCTGCGACGGCGGGAACAGGTCTAGCGACACCTCGCCGAAAAAGTCCCTGAGCATGCGCACTGCCTGCGTGATGCACTCGGCGCGCACGGCGAAGAACCGTTCCATGTTCGTGTCAGCAAAGACGGGTTTTCCGTCCGAAAAACCGGTGATGGACAAATCCTTTTGTTCAAGCAGACGGCGCACGCGGTTTACGTCGATCCCGGCCTGTTCATAGCGGCGCACGCAATCCGGACAGAAGCAGGCCAGCTTTTGCAGATCGCCGTGGGCGAAGGACGGATAGCGCACCCGGTCGAGGAACACGCCGTCAAAGGGAACGTCGCCCATGGATTGCTTCTGAAGCTGTGCAAACAGGCGCACATTTTTCTCGCTGCCCGGGCAGCGAAAATAGAAATGCTCGCCAAATACGCGGGGGAATGGGCTGCCGTCAGCGCAGACGATGGGGTCAAAATCCGCCGCAAAGTCGTTTTCGGAAAACAGCGACGCCCACTGGTGCACCTTTACGCCTGCGGCATGGGCGCGGCGGCAGATTTCATAAAGCAGGGCGGTATCTTCAGTCTGCCCGGCCACCACGGCAAAGGGATGCACGGCGAGGATGCGGTCCAGCACCGCAAGCACCTGCTCGCGGTTCAGTCCGGCGGCAGGCGGGATGCCCCATAATTGAAACACGCTGTTCATTCGGCAGTCCTCCGGCGGTAGAGATACACCTTTTCGTACCAGAAGGCAGGCGTTTCGGCTTCGGCGATCAGCTCGTACTGGTCAAGCCCCTCCGGCTGCTGGCCGCGGGTGACCACGTAATTGCACACGCCCTCGCGAATGTAGCGCGCTTGCTCGGTCAGCATTTCATCCAGCGGCACATTGGTCTGATGGAAGTATTTCACCTGCGGCGTGATGCCTGCGGCGGTGAAAAAGCCTGCGTCCATGAAGCCGTAGTTGAGCAGCGACGCATCCGCCGGGATGTGCTGCGCGATCCTGTGCTGCATGGTGTCTTCCTTTGCAGTGGCGAAAGCAGCGCCGTAATCGGCGGTCATGTTGTGGCTGATGAGGGGACAAAGCGCTACGCACACCGCAAGGCAGACGGCGCCTGCCCAGCGCGGACGCACAAAACGGTCCCACAGACAGCCGATGGCAGCCAGCCCCAAAACCGCCAGCGGCGCAAGCGCAAGGCCGTAATAGGTGTAGCTCTTGCCGCCGATGAACACGCCCAGCGCGCCGATCGCCGCCATCAGCCACACGCACAGGCGCAGCTTTTTGTGCTTGACGGTAAACCACGCAAGCCCCAGGAGAATCGGCAGCGTGTAGCGCAGGTTGCCGGTCAGCCAGTCGAGGCCGCTCATGACGATGGCCTTCACGCGGGCAACAAGCCCCGCGCCTTCGCCTGCCGAGTACAAAAACAGATTGTCGTACAGGTATACCTTCAGCCAGTCGATCAGCGCGCCGTTTAGTCCAAAATACACGATCCACGGTAATGTGGACAGCGCAAAGCCTGCGATCAGCCACCCAAGCATGCGCGGCAGATCGCGCCAGTATTTGATGAGCACATACAGCAACAGCCCCGCCTGCAGGCCTGCCATGGTGAACTTGATCCAGAAAACGCAGCCGGTGAGCGCGCCGCACAAAAGCAGGCTTTGAGCGCTCATGCGTTCATCATCGCTTTGAAGAAAGCTGAATACCGCCGCCATCGTGCCTGTGATCAGCGGCAGGGCCATCTCCTCAGCGCTGTCGCCCTCGGCAAAGCTCACCGATGAAAAAACGATCAGCGCAAGCACGGGCAGCATCGCCCATGCGGACTGTTTGAGCCCTGTCAATGTCAGCACCCGGTATGCGCCGTACAGGAAGGCCGCGCCCAGCAGCACCTCCATGATGTACACGCCCAGAAAGCTGTTGGCGGACACAAGCGCGCACAGCGCGTGCAGCGCATACAAAAGCGGGCCTTTGTGGTCGTACAGGTCGCGGTACACCACCTGTCCGCGCGTCATGCCGCGGCCGATGGTCAGGTAGATATTGGCGTCCGACCAGTCGTTGACGGGATAGCCGGGCGAGGATTTTGTGCAGAAGAACAAAACGGCGGCTGCAATCAGCAGCGACCACAAAAAAGCGCGTGTTTCAGTGCGTTTCATCTGAGGCACCTCCAAAGATCACTATAACACAAACCATCCCCTTTGTGATATACTGTTTGGGAAAAACCATGCAAAAGAGGCGCTTTCTCATGCAAAAAACACATGTACAGGACTTTACCAGCGGAAACATTTCCGGCCAGCTCATCCGCTTTGCGTGGCCGCTGTTTCTGTCAAACCTGCTGCAGGTGGTCTACAACATGGTGGATATGATCATCGTTGGGCAGGTGCTGGGCAAAAACGGCATTTCCGCCGTGGCTGTGGGCGGCGACGTATCCAGCCTGCTGACATTTATCGCCATGGGCTTTGCCAATGCGGGACAGGTGATCATCGCCCGCTACATCGGCGCACGGCAGACGGACAGGCTGGGCCGGTTTGTGGGCACGATGACGGGCTTTCTGATGGCGGCGGCGATCCTCCTGAGCACCGGCGGCCTGTTTCTGCGCGACGTGCTGCTCAGGCTGATGAACACCCCGGCTGAAAGCTATGCGGGCGCGTTGAGCTATTCATCGGTGTGTATGGCGGGACTGGTGTTTATCTACGGCTACAACATCGTCAGCGCCATCCTGCGCGGCATGGGCGACTCGAAGCACCCGTTCATCTTCATCAGCATTGCGGCGGTGATGAACCTTGTGCTGGACGTTGTATTTGTCATTTTCATGGACATGGGCCCCGGCGGCGCAGCGCTGGCCACGGTGATGAGTCAGGCGGTCAGCTTTATCGCCTGCGCGGTGATGCTCATACGCCAGAAGGAAAAGTTCCAGCTGAGCCTGAAAGCCGGCGAATTCATCCGCTGGGACGGCGCGATGCTGCGCCAGCTCATCAGCCTGGGCGTGCCCATGGCCATCAAGAGCGCGTCGATCATGGTGTCGAAGCTGTTTGTCAATTCGTGGATCAACTCCTACGGCATTGCGGTTTCGGCCTTTGCGGGCATCGCCAACAAAATTTCCAGCATTTCCAACCTTGTCAGCAACGCCATGAACACCGCAGGCTCCACCATGGTGGGCCAGAACCTGGCGGCGGGCGAGTTTGGCCGCGTGAAGAAGATCCTCAAAAGCCTTGCAGTCATCACCCTCACGGTGGCTGCGGCGATTTCGGCATTCATCTGCCTGTTCCCGGACGTGGTGTTTGGCATTTTCACTTCCGATGCGGCTGTGCTGGCCATCGGCCCCGGCTATGTGCCCATTGCAGTGCTTCTGTTCTTTGGCAGCTCCATGCGCGCCATCATGAACGCGCTGATGAACGGCAGCGGTAACTACAAGGTGAACTTTGCCACGGCCATTCTTGACGGCATTGTGATGCGCATCGGCATGGCGCTGCTGTTTGGCCTTGCGCTTGATATGCGCCACTATGGCTTCTGGCTGGGCGACGCGGTGGCGGGCTTTACGCCGTTTTTCATCGGACTGGTGTTCTACCTTACCGGCAGCTGGAAAAAAGGTGTCATGAAAACAAAAAACGGCTGACAATTACCGTTCATCATGTTATAATAAAGCCAACATCTTTCCGTACACTGAAAAAAAGGAGCGATATTCATAATGAAGACCTACGAAGTAAAGGATCACGCTTCCAGCCTGCTGCCTGAGGGCAAGGAATGGAAACTGGTATGGAGCGACGAGTTTGACGGCACTGAGCTGGACAAGAGCAAGTGGGATTTCCGCATGGAGATCATGGGCACGCGCCACGCGGCGTGGTGCGCCGATGAGGGCATTGAGCTGGACGGCAACAGCAACTGCGTGTTCAAGATGATTGAAAAGGATGGCATGGTGTGCTCCAGCCAGCTGCAGACCGGCTACAACTTTATGGACGCCGTGAAGGACGCTGCAGGCACCAAGTATTCCGGCGGCCTCAACTGGCCCATCGCGCCCTTGAAGCAGAACAAGTACCTGCACAAGCACGGCTACTACGAGTGCCGCTGCAAGCTGCAGCAGAAGCCCGGCTGGTGGAGCGCCTTCTGGATGCAGTCGCCCATCATCGGCGCCAGCCTCGACCCCGCCCAGTCCGGCGTGGAGCTTGACATTATGGAAAGCTTTGCCCCCGGCGACGTCATCGCCCACTACTGCCACTACAATGGCTACGGCATCGACCACCGCGACGTGCACGCCGGCGAAGGCCGCAAGGGTCTTGACCTGAACGAATACCATGTGTTCGGCATGGAATGGAACGAAAACGGCTACGATTTCTACATCGACGGCGAACTGGACGGCCACGTCGACGGCCCCGTGAGCGACTGCCCCGAGTTCATTCTGGTGGGCACCGAGGTCAAGGGCTACCGCGACGCCGACCATCTGCCCACGCAGGAAGCCCGCGACAATGTGGGCGACACCTTTGTGGTGGACTATGTGCGCGTGTTTGACGCGGTGAAGTAAACCGTTTTGACCCGGCGGCGGACGAAAAGGTCCGCCGCTTTTTGCATGCCTTGACGCAGCCCGTCCGACCCGGTATACTACATACTGGATTCATATGCAAAGGATGGTCTCAAACATGGAAAACGCTTTGAAACGCTTTTGGGAAGCAAACCGGCGCGTGATCGTCATCTGCCTGATCGCCACGTTTGCGTGGGGGCTGGCGGCGCATGGGTACGGCTTTGCCAATTTCCAGCTTTCGCATGACTCGCTGGACGGCCTGTATGCCGAAATGACCGACAACGACCACAAGATCGAGCTGGGGCGCGTGTTTGCGCCATATTACCGGCTGATCGTGCGGGGCATGTTCGCCATGCCGTGGATGAGCGGGCTGCTGGCGCTGGTGTGGATCGCTGCGGCGGTCATCTGCGTTGCAAAGCTGTTTGACGTAAAAAAGCCGCTGGTGCTGGTGCTCATCAGCGGGCTGATGACGGTCAACCTCACCGTGACGGCGCTGTCGGCCACCTATCTGCATGACCTGGATATCAATATGTTCGGCATGCTGCTCAGCTGCGCAGCCGCCCTTGTGTGGCAGCGCAGAACGCGCGGCTGGTTCGCGGTGGGCGCGCTGTGCGTGGGGCTCAGCCTTGGCATGTACCAGAGCTATGTGTCGGTAACGGTAGCGCTGGTGATGATGGCGCTCATCCTGCGTTTGCTGGATGGCGAAAAGCCCGCGCAGACCCTCAAAAGCGCGCTGCTTGGCGCCCTGATGGTGATCGCGGGCGGCGTGATCTATGCCCTGAGCATGAAGGGCATCGTGGCCGCGACGGGCGTGCAGATCGCACAGCGCAGCAACTCGGTGAGCGCACTGGGCAACCTGACGGTTCAGGCGCTGCCTGCGCTGCTTGGCGGCGCGTATGCGTACTGGTGGCAGTACTTTGCCGATATGCCCTCGGTGTGGATTGCACCGGAGTGGACCACCGTGCTCAACATGGCCGTGCTGGTGCTGAGTGTGGCTGCGCTTGCGGCGCTGCTTGTGAAAAAGAACACCGGCGCAGTGCAGAAGGTGCTGGTCATCGTGATCGTGCTGCTGTTGCCGCTGGGCATGAACGCCTGCTATGTGCTGGCCTCCGGCGCAGTGCATGATTTGATGGAATACGCCTTTGTGCTGGTGTATGTGCTGCCGCTGGTGCTGCTGGGCAGGCTGAACATCCGCCCGGCGCGCGCGGTATGCGCGTCGCTTGCGATGCTGCTGTTGTGGGGCGGCGTGCAGACGGCCAACACCGTGCATTTCAAAAAGGGCCTTGTGGCGCAGGCCACCTACTCCCGCATGACCAACGTGGCCTACGATATGCTCTACTACGGCTATGTGCCCGGCGAGACGGAGGTGTTCGTCTCCGGCGCGATTCCCTTTGGCGGCTATCCAGGGTTTGAACAGGTCGACCGCATCCTTGGCGTCAACCAGGACAACGCCGTCACCCGCGACACCAAGAGCATCCGTTCCTACTTTACCTATGTGCTGGGCGATAACATCGTCTTTGCCACCGAGGAACAGCAGGAATCCATCATGGCGACCGAAGACTTTGAATACATGTCCCGCTGGCCGGAAGAGGGCTACATCACCGTCGTTGACGACGTGATGGTGGTCAAGCTCAACTAATCACAGAAGAAAGGCATTTTTATGCGCAGCAAAAAACTTTCACGCTACATTGGCGATAAGGCATTTTACAAAATGCTGATGGTCATCGCCGTTCCGGTCATGCTGCAAAACGGCCTGACCAACCTGGTATCCCTGCTGGACAACATCATGGTGGGCGCGGTGGGCACCGAGCAGATGACGGGCGTGTCCATCGTCAACCAGGTGCTGTTTGTGTTTAACCTGTGTATCTTCGGCGGTCTGTCCGGCGCGGGCATCTTCACCGCGCAGTACTACGGCAAGAATGACCAGCAGGGCGTGCGCTACACCTTCCGCTTCAAGCTGATGCTGGCGGCGTTCATCTTTGCGGCGGCGCTGATCATTTTCAGCTTCTTCGGCGACACGCTCATCGGCCTGTACCTGCACGAGGGCAGCGAAACGGGCGATATCGGTGCAACAGCCGTGTACGGCGCGGAATATCTTGCCGTGATGCTGTGGGGGCTTTTGCCCTTTGCGCTTACGCAGGTGTATGCATCCACCCTGCGCGAAACGGGCGAGACGATGCTGCCCATGAAGGCGGGCGTGATTGCCATTCTGGTAAACCTGTGCCTGAATTACGTGCTCATCTTCGGCCATTTTGGCCTGCCGGCCATGGGCGCGAAGGGCGCGGCTGTGGCCACGGTCATCTCGCGCTATGTGGAGTGCCTCATTGTCATCGGCTGGACGCATCGCAACAGTGACCACGCGCCCTTCATTATCGGCGCATTCAAGAGCCTGCGCGTTCCCGCGGCCCTCACGGGCGATATCTTCCGCCGCGGCATGCCGCTGCTGGTCAACGAATTTCTGTGGTCGGCCGGTATGGCGGTGCTTACGCAGAGCTACTCCACCCGCGGCCTTGCCGTGGTGGCGGCGCTCAATATTTCCAGCACCATCTCGAACCTGTTCAACATCATCTGGATGGCCATGGGTACGGCCATCAGCATCATCGTGGGCAAGCACCTTGGCGCGGGTGAGTTTGAAGAGGCCGAGGACAGCTGCTGGCGCATCCTCACCTTCTCGGTGGCAGGCGCGGCTGTGGTGGGCGTATTGATGTTTGCATTTGCGCCGGTGTTCCCCATGCTGTACAACACCACCGCCGAGGTGCGCGACATTGCCGCAGGCATCCTGCGCGTGGTGGCGGTGTCCGGACTGCTGCATGCGTTCAACCACTGCTCCTACTTCACGCTGCGTTCCGGCGGCAAAACATGGGTTACCTTCCTGTTTGACAGCGTGTATCTGTGGGTGATCAGCATTCCTATGGCGCGCTTGCTGTCAGTCAATACCGTGTGGCCCATCATTCTGGTGTACGCCATCTGCCAGTTCATCGACATCATCAAGAGCATTCTGGGTTATATCCTGCTGAAGAAGCGCGTGTGGGTCAACCGCATCGTATAACAGAAAACAGCAACCGCCCCGCCTGTAAAGGCGGGGCGGTTTTTGAATTTACCACGGGCGCGAAAGTCAAGCTGGATATCCAGCCCCATCGGCGGAGTGAAACCGGCTCAGCCGGCGGTTATTCCTCATCCGGCCACAGGAGGGGATATTCCTGCACGGCGTATTCCAGCTTTTTGCCGTTGCTGCGAAGGGTTTTGAGCACGGCCTCGATGCTGGTGTCCTTGGTGTAGGGGGTGGGGGCCATGTCGTTGTAGTCGGTGCGGCTGGAGATGCGGCAGGGGATGATCTTGATGGCGTCGTTGGACAACTCGCCGTGCTTGTCGATACGCATGCGGATCTGGAACACATAGGTGGCCATATCGTCGGGCTTGCTGTTGCCGGCGAAGGAAAAATTGCCCAGCGAATAGCAGATGTACTTGCCGTTGTAGTATTCGATGGGGTTGATGCGGTGACTGTGGTGGCCGATGACCAGATCAGCGCCCGCGTCAATGGTGGCGCGGCCAAGGCGTACCTGATTGTCGTTGGGGGCGTAGTCCTATTCGTTGCCCCAGTGATAGCTGACGATCACGATCTGGCAGCCCGCGTCGCGCAGGGCCTGAATATCGCCGGGCACCTTTGCGATCAGCTCGTCGTGCCGTCCGCCGAAAGTCTGATAAGCCAGCGAGCCGATTTTGATGCCCTTGACGGTGAGAATGGCGGGCTCATCCTCGCTGGCATAGGGGATGCCGGCGGCAGTCAGCACGTCCTTGGTCTCCTGAAGACCGTCTGTGCCCATATCCAGCACGTGGTTGTTTTCAAGCGACACGGTGTCCACGCCGCCGGGGGCGAGCATGTCCACATAGCTGGGGTCGGCGCGGAAGAGGAAGGAGTTTTCCAGCTTGTCGCGGTTGCGCCCGGCGGTGGTGAGCGTGCCTTCGAAGTTGATCATGGTCAGGTCGTCGGCGAGCAATTCCTCCCGGATGTTGCGGAAGGGAAAGTGGATGTCGCCGTCCTGCTTTTTGAGTTCCTTCTCAAACATCGACGTGCCGGAGGACTGCACATTGTCGCCGATGGTGAAGTCGCCGGTGAAGCTCATGGTGAGCAGGATGGAGCCGTCGGCTTCGTAGACGGGCTGCGAGGGGTCCGGCGTGGGCTCGGGAGCGGGCTCGGCTTCGCCGTCGGTTTCCACGCTGGCCGTTTCGTCCACCGTGCCGTCGGTGTCAAAAATGGTGATGGATACCTCTTCCAGATCGCCTTCCGCCATGACGCCATAGCACAGGCTCAGGCACAGAAGAAGCAGCCAGATGAGCGTTTTTTTCATGGAAATACCTCGCTTGATCGTTGCTTACAGCGCTTTGACAAATTTCGCCATTCTCTCCAGCGCTTCCTGCAGCTTGTTAAGACCCGTGGCGTAGCTGCAGCGGATGTGACCTTCGCCGCTGTGGCCAAAGGCAGTGCCGGGCACGGCCACCACTTTTTGCTCGCGCAGCAGCCGCTCGCAGAACACTTCGCTGGTAAGGCCGGTGTTTTTGATGCCCGGAAACACATAGAACGCGCCCAGCGGCTCAAAACAGGTAAGGCCCATGTCGCGGAAGGCGCTCACCATCAGGCGGCGGCGCTGGTCGTAGCTTTCGCGCATGGTTTTCACATCCTGATAACCGTCCTCGCGGCCGCGCCTGAGCGCCTGCTCAGCAGCCACCTGTCCCTGACGGGGCGCGCACAGGATGGTGTACTGGTGGATTTTGCACATCACGTCGCAAAATGCCGCGGGTGCACAGATGTAGCCCATGCGCCAGCCCGTCATGGCAAACGACTTGGAAAAGCCGTTGAGCACAATGGTACGCTCATGCATGCCGGGCAGGGTTGCGATGCTCACATGCGGCGCGCCGTAGCTGAGCTCGGCATAGATCTCGTCGGAAATGACGATCAGGTCGCGTCGGATGAAGATCTCCGCCAGCTTTTCCAGCTGCTCTTTGCCCAGCACCGCGCCGGTGGGGGTGTTGGGGTAGGGCAGGATGATGGCCTTTGTGCGGGGCGTTACGGCAGCCTCGACTGCCTCGGGCGTGAGGACAAAAGCGTCCTTTTCATAGGTGGGCATGGGCACGGGTTTGCCGCCCGCGAAGATGACGCCCGGGGCGTAGCTGACGTAGCTGGGCTCGGGAATGAGCACCTCGTCGCCGGGATTGAGCAGCACGCGCAGGCTGAGGTCGATGCCCTCACTGGCGCCCACGGTGACAAGGATTTCGTTTTTGGGGTCATACTTCAGCTGGAAGCGGGTTTCCATATAATACGCGATCTCCTCGCGCAGGGAAAGCAGGCCCCAGTTGGAGGTATACTGCGTTTCGCCGTCGAGCAGGCTGTCGATGGCGGCGTTGCGGATGTGGTAGGGCGTTACGAAATCCGGCTCGCCCACGCCCAGCGAGATTGCGCCTGGCATGGTGGCCGCTACGTCAAAAAACTTGCGGATGCCGCTTTTGGGCACAGCCACGATATCAGGGTTGAGATAGCGGGAAGCATCCAGACTCACGCGGTCACCACCAGCCTCTTGTCATCGTTTTTGCCTTCAAAGATCACGCCGTCGGACTTGTAGCGCTTGAGCACAAAGTGCGTGGCCGTGCCGGTGACGTGCTCGAGGGTGGAAAGCTTGGTGTGCACAAAATAGGCCAGTTCCTTCAGCGTGTGCGCCTCTACCAGCAAAAGCAGGTCGTACGCGCCGCTCATGAGGTATACGCTCTTGACCTCGTCAAAGCGGTACACGCGCTTGGCGATGGCGTCAAAACCCTGATCGCGCTGCGGGGTGACGCGCACTTCAATCATGGCCTCCACGCGCTCGCGGTCGGTCTTGTCCCAGTTGATGACGGGGGAATAGCGCAGAATGACGCCGTCGTCCTCCATCTTTTCAATGGCGGCGGCGACCTCTTCCATGGTGGCGCCCGTCATGGTGGCCAGCTTTTCCAGCGGCAGTCGGCAGTCCTCCTGCAGAAGCTGTAAAAGCTGCATTTGCAGATTTTGCATATGGTTTTCTCCTTTCGGGTGTCAGCGCACACGTGCGCCAAGGTTCAGCCGGTCAATGAGTCCGGGCAGCTGCACAAGGCTTTCAAGCTCGTGATCGACCACGCCGGCAAAGCGTTCGTCACAGGGAAGCAAATCGGGCACCATCACGCGCACAGCACCGGCGGCGGTCAGACTTTTGAGACCGTTGAGGCTGTCCTCCACGCCCACGCAGTCGCTGATATCAAGCCCAAGCCCCGCAGCTGCTTTCAGGTAGATGTCGGGCGCAGGCTTGCTGCGTCCGCCTTCCGCACCGCAGACCATGCAGTCGAACACATCGCACAGCTCGGGGATGTGCTGCTGATAGGTTTCCACGATCTGGCGGGCGGTGCTGGTGGCCAGCGCGATGCGAAGTCCGCGGGCTTTGAGCTCCCGCATGCATTCGGCCACGCCGGGACGGCAGGGCAGCTCGCCGCGGATGGCGGTGTTTTTCAGCTCTTCGCGATAGGCCGCGTACATTTCCTCAAAGGGAAAATCCGGGCCCAGCATTTCGGTCATCAGTTCGCGGTCGCGCTCGTAGGTGTTGCCCAGAAGCAGCTCGTATTTCTTTTCGTCCATCTGTGGATAGCCGCGGCGGGCGCATTCGTCCAGAAAAATGCTGCGGCCCATGCGCTCGGTATCCAGCAAAACGCCGTCCATATCAAAAAGCACGCCTTTAATCATTGCCGTAAACCTCCATACCTGCCAAAAGTCCATCTACCGCCGCCGAAACGATGCCGCCTGCATAACCCGCGCCCTCGCCCAGCGGATACAGCCCGCCGATGGGGCTTTCACGCTTTGGGTCGCGCAGCATGCGCAGGGGAGAGGAAGAACGCGTTTCGGGGCCTGTGAGCAGCGCATCGCCAAAGTCAAAGCCGCGCAGCTTTCTGCCCAGCCGGGGCAGCGCGCTGCGGATATTGTCCACCGCGAAGTCGGGCAGAATGCCGCGAAGCGTGCCCATTTCCACACCGGGGCGATAGCCCGGCAGCACAGAGCCCAAAGCGGTGCTGGGCCTGTCCTCCAGAAGATCCGCCACGCGCTGGCACACAGCCTTCAGGCTGCCCGTGCGGCGGAAGGCCGCCTGCTCGATCTGCCGCTGAAACTGTACGCCTGCCAGCGGATGATCGCTGCCAAAGTCCTCGGGGCGCACGCCCACCAGCACGGCGGCGTTGGCATTGACGCCGTTGCGGGCATGCAGGCTCATGCCGTTGACGTTCACGCCGTCCTTTTCGCTGGAGGCGTTGATGACCTGTCCGCCGGGACACATGCAGAAGGTGTATACGCCGCGATCGTCGTGGGTGGGTACATTCAGTTTGTATTCTGCAGGAGGCAGCGCTTTATGCCCGGCGGATGCGCCGTACTGCGCGCGGTCGATGTCGCGCTGCAGGTGCTCGATGCGCGCGCCGATGGCAAATGGCTTGGGCTGCATGGGCAGACCCAGCTCAAACAGCCATTCGTAGGTGTCGCGCGCGCTGTGGCCGATGGCCAGAAAAACGTCCTGAGTTTCGATCACGCCGTCCGCCAGCTTTGCGGCGCACACGCGGCCATTGCGGATGTCCAGCCCTGTCAGCCGGCAGCTGAAGCGTACCTCCGCGCCCAGTTCAATGAGCTTTGCACGCGCTTTTTTCAGCACGCCGCGCAGTTCGTCAGTGCCGATGTGGGGCTTTTGCGCAATGAGGATATCCTCCGGCGCGCCGCACAGGCACAGGGTTTTGAGCACCGTGCGGATATGCGGGCTGTTGAGGCCGCAGGTGAGCTTGCCGTCGGAAAACGCGCCTGCGCCGCCCTCGCCGAAGAGCACATTGCTTTCGGGATCGAGCAGACCTTGTGTTTCCAGCGTTTCAATATCACGCGCACGCTCGTCCACGCTGCGCCCGCGTTCGATCAGAATGGGTTTTGCGCCGCGCACGGCCAGCGCCAGCGCGCAGAACAGCCCTGCCGGGCCTGCACCCACCACCACGGGGCGTTTGCGCTCCTTCGGCCACGGGGGCAAAGGCAGGCTGAAAACATCCGCCGCGCCGTCGGTGAGCCCGCCCGGGATGTATGCCACCTGATTGGGCTTGAACTTGGCGGCCAGCCGCTCCTCCTGTGCGCTTTCACGCAGAGTCACGTCGACGGTGAGGGTGAACTTTGCCCCTTCGCGCCCGCGCGCATCCACGCTGCGTTTGCTCATGCGCACCTGCGCGATGCGGTTTTCAGTAACCTTCAGCGCACGGGCGCACATGCGGCGAAGCATGGCGTCGTCCAAATGCATGGCGTCGTCAAGCGGCAGCGCCAGCTGATGCACTCGCAGCATTCCAAGCCCTCCTTAACAGTTGCATTTCGATGGGTGTATGGTATCACAACCGCGGCTTTCACGCAAGGCTGATGCAGGAATCGGCCATGCATTTGTCGAAATGAATAAACCTCCCCGAAGAAAAATCTGCCTGCTGCGGAACCAACCCGTCCGCCGCAGGCCAAAACCTCTGCGCCACCGCATGTTTTGCCGTTTTGAATGTGCAAAACCGGTGGCTTTTTGCATCCCCTTTTTCCTCTGCGTCCGGCCACGAACGAAGGGGCGCTGCATCCTGAAAAAAGCGGAGGTGAAAACAAATGGACCAAACCCAATGGCAGCTGGAAAAGACTCATTTACAGGAAACCCTTGAAACCGTCGGCGGCGAGCTGCAAAAGTGCGAGCGCGCGCTGGGCATTGAAAACGGCAGCGACCGCTACCTCATGGTGCAGGACGACGGATCCAGCGACGCGGTGGTGCAGCAGCAGATCATGCGCATGACGCTGCAAACGCTGCATCAGCTGCGCCTGAGCGTGAAATCGCCCTATTTTGCAAGGCTGGATTTTACGCCGGCCCCGGGCACGCCCGCCATGGCCGGCATGCGGCCCGGCGCGAACGCGCCGGTGTACATCGGCCGCTGGGGCGTGCTGAAAACGCCGGAGTATCAGGTGTGCGTGCATGACTGGCGCAGCCCCGTAGCTAACCTGTACTATTCCGGTCAGGTGGGCGAGGTGAGCTACGATGCGCCCGACGGCTGCGTGCGCGGCGAGATGACCCTGAAGCGCATGTTCACCGTTGCAGATGGCGAGATGATCGGCATGCAGGACACGGGCGTTGTGGGGCAGGAGAAATTTCTGACCGACGCGCTGTCGCAGGTGACCACGGCCAGACTTCGCGAGGTGGTCACCACCATTCAGGCCGAGCAGAACGCCGTCATCCGCTACGATCCCATGCAGCCTTTGTGCGTACAGGGCGTGGCGGGCAGCGGTAAAACCACCATTGCGCTGCACCGCGTGGCGTGGATGCTGTACCGCCTGCAAAAGACCCTGCGTCCGCAGGAAGTGCTGATCCTTGCGCCCAACCCGCTGTTTTTGAGCTACATCAGCCGGGTGCTGCCCGACCTTGGCGTGGATCAGGTAAAGCAGCTGACGTTTGAGCAGCTGTGCCGGGCGCTTCTGCAAAAGAAGATGCCAAAGCTTGCCCAGACGGCGCGGCTGAGCGAACGCCTGCACATGTCAAAGGCCCAGCGCGACGAGCTGGACAATGTGCTGCGGCTGAAGGGTTCCCTGGATGTGTACGGCGAACTGGAGCGTTTTCTTGCACGGTGGGAGGAAGAATGCATTCCCAAGGTGCATGTGAAGCTGGGGCAGACGGTGCTGGTGTCCGCCGAGGACATGCAGCGCTACTTCCTGCGTGAGTTCAGGCATTTTCCGCTGGAGGTGCGCCTGCAGAAAACGCGCAAAGTGGTATCTGACCGCCTGAAGCGCGCCATGGAACAGGTGGCTGAAAAGCTGCAGAAAATGGCGGACGACAAGCTGAACCAGCTTTTGCGCGCCATGCCCGACGGCCCGGAGCGCCGCGAGCGCGCCCGCAAGCTGTTTGACGCGCGCGACGAGCGGCTGGAAGAGCTGAAGACACGCCAGAAGCAGCTGCTGAAGGACTACGACGCCCTGTGGGGCTCGATGGATCTTTTGACGGTGTACGGCGAATTCCTCAAACGGCTGGCGCAGGCGGATGAACGCTACCTGCCCGTGTGGCAGGCCACGCAGCCGATGCTTGCCAAAAAGCGCTGCGCGCCGGAGGATCTGCCCGCACTGCTGCTGCTTGCGCGCGGGCTGTACGGGCTGGAACGCATGGACGTAAAGCATGTGGTCATCGACGAGGCGCAGGACGTGTCGCCCCTGCAGGTCAAGGCGCTGCGCGTGCTGTTCCGCCATGATGCGTTCACGCTGGTGGGCGACCTGTGCCAGGGTATCTACGGCGACGAGGGCCTGCGCAGCTGGGACGCGCTGCAAAGCGGCATTTTTGACGCGCCGGTCACAGTCACCCATCTAAGCACCGCCTACCGCAGCACCGTCGAAATCATGCAGACGGCCTTTGCGGTGATGGCGCGCCATCCCGTTGCGGGCGCAGGCGAGGCAAAGCCCGTGCTGCGTCACGGTCAGCCGCCGCTGCATCTGCATGCGCAGGATGAAAAGCAGCGCATCGCACTGATCAATGAGCAGATCGAAGCATGGAAAAACGAGGGCTTTTTCAACATCGCCGTCATCGTGAAAACCGAAAAGGCCGCCCGCGCGCTTCATAAAGCGCTGGACGGCGCAAGGCTGGTCACGCAGGGCGACGACGTGTTCGAGGGCGGCGTGCAGGTGATGGACGCAGGTCTGGTCAAGGGACTGGAATTCGACTGCGTGCTCATCGCCGACGCCGAGGACGCGGTGTACCCTGACGAACGGTTCTATGCCAAACTGTTCTACGTGCTGTGCACCCGCCCGCTGCACCGGCTGGCTTTCTGCCATGTGGGGCAGCAGACGAAACATCTTTCATAATCAAAGCCGCCGCCGGAAAATTCCGGCGGCGGATATTTTTTAAGCTTTCAGTTCCGCGATAATGCGGTTCATCTCGTCCCACTTGGTTTCCATGTCGCGCACAAACTTCAGCTGCGTGCGGCAGCGGTCGAGGTTCTGGCCTTCGTACTTCACGTGGAAGTACACGTCGCCGTTGAGATAGTCCGTCAGGAAGCGCACGCCGCATTCCAGCGTCATCAGCTTCGCACCCCAGGGCAGGGTGTCGATCTCCTGCTCAGTCAGGCGGTCGCCGCAGGCCTTGAGGAAGCCGCTGGCGTAGGCGCGATACAGCTCGAGGGACATTTCCACCTTGCTCAGGTCCTTTTCATCCTCGGCGGCGGTGGCGGCGCCGAAACGGATAGTGTCGCCAAAGTCGTTGGCGGCAAGGCCCGGCATGACGGTATCAAGGTCGATCACGCAAAGAGGCGTGCGGGTAGCGGCGTCCAGCATGACGTTGTTGAGCTTGGTGTCGTTGTGCGTAACGCGCAGCGGCAGGCCCATGTTGACCAGCGTGCCGGCTTCCTTTTCGTAGGACAGGAAGGCGTCCACCTCCGCCTGCACGTCCTTGAGGCGGCCGGCCTCGTTTTCGGCGATAGCTTCGCGGAACAGACGGTAGCGGTCGGGCGTGTCGTGGAAATGGGGGATGGTTTCGGTGAGGGTCTCGGCGGGGAAGTCCGCCAGCTGGTTCTGGAACGCGCCGAAGGCCACGCCGCTCTGGTACAGGTCGTCAGGCGTTTCGGCCTTGTCAAGGCACAGGCTGTCCAGCACAAAGTCGTACATGCGGTAGTACTTGTCGTCCTTGGTGTGCAGGTAGGGCTTGCCGTCCACCGTGGGCACCAGGCGCAGCGCGGCGCGCGGGTCGCTGCTCTTTTTGCGCAGATGCTCGGTAACGGCGATCACGTTGCCCATGAGACCGTCCATGTTTTTGAACACATGGGTGTTGAGGCCCTGCAGGATGTACAGGCGCGGACGGCTGGTGACCAGCAGATAGGTCTGGTTGATGTGGCCGCTGCCGTAGGGCGCACAGCTGACGGGCAGGCCGTCGATGGCAAACTGAGAATAAATTTTTTCCATATGCGGTCCCTCCAAAGGCGCATTTTTTCTTGCTGGCATTATAGTAGCATGTTTTTTAACAAAAATGGAGGTCTGTGCTTTCACAAACATAGAAAAATCTTTCAAAAAACAAAATAAAACGCTATAATAGGGGCGGAGGTGAGCTCCATGCTCAGCCGGGAGGACTTCGGGCGGCTGGCCCGACTGCTCAACAATCTGCACCTTTGCACGGGCATCAAATTCGCGCTGATGGACGAGGCGGGCCGCGAGGTCTATACGTCCAGCTACCGTGCGCCTTTTTGCCGCGCCATCATGAAAGCGCCGGGCGGCATGGACCGCTGCTGCGACTGCGACCGCTGCGCCGTTGAGGAGGTGCTGCGCACCCATCAGCCGCGCAAGTACATGTGCCATGCAGGCCTGTACGAGGTGGCTATGCCCGTCACCGAGGGCGGACGGGTACTGGCGATCATCCTCTTTGGACAGATCCTGGACGATTCGCCCCGCGAGGAACAGTGGAAACGCGTATCGGCCCAGTGCGCATGGGCGGGAGCGAATGAGGAACTGCATCAGGCGTTTCTGCATCTTAGGCGCATATCTGCCGAGCAGGTGGACGCCTGCATGGAGATCGTGCGCACCTGTGTAAGCGAGGTGCGGCTGCGTGGCCTGAACACCGCCGACAACCGCGACGACGCTTCAAGGCTTCGCATGTACATCGACGCGCATTATGCCGAACCGCTGGATACCGATACGCTGGCGGCTGCCCTGCATGTGGGCAAAACCAAGCTGTACGCCGTGTGCGAAAAGCGCTTTCACATGACGCCCATCCAGATGGTGCAGCGCGCCCGCATCGAGGCCGCGCAGGAACTGCTGCACTCCAGCCGCGAAAGCATCAAGGCCATTTCGCAGACGGTGGGCTTTCCCGACCAGAATTATTTCGCCAAGGTGTTTCGCAGGCAGGTGGGCATGTCGCCCAGTGAATACCGCTGCAATGGATGATTGACACGCCTGCTTCAAACAGGTATGATAAAGCCACCAAAACAAATGAAAAGAGGGATCCGTCATGCCCGTTCTGGATATGCCCCTTGAGAAACTGAAGGTCTTTGAAGGCGTCAACCCCCGCCCGGCGGATATCGATGCGTTCTGGGATGCGTCCATCGCTGAAATGGAAGCCCTTGGCACTGGTTACGAGCTTGTGCCTGCTGACTTCAGCGTGCCCGGCGTACTGTGTGCTGACCTGTACTTCACCGGCGTGAAGGGTGCGCGCATCCACTGCAAGTTCCTGCGTCCCGAAAAGATCGATTCGCCCCTGCCTGCGGTGTGTGTGTTCCACGGCTACGCGGGCCGCAGCCCCAGCTTTTTCTCACTGCTGAGCTATGTGCAGGCCGGTTTTGTGGTGTGCGCCATGGATTGCCGCGGTCAGGGCGGCCAGTCGCAGGACGTGGGCGGCGTGTGCGGCAACACCCTGCACGGCCACATCATCCGTGGCCTGGATGAGAACGACCCGTCGAAGCTCCTGTTCCGCGACATGTTCCTTGATACCGCGCAGATGGCCCGCATCGTGATGGCCATGCCCGAGGTGGATGAGGCCCGCGTTGGCGCCACCGGCGGCTCGCAGGGCGGCGGCCTCACGCTGGCCTGTGCGGCGCTTACGCCCAAACTCAACCGCGCCGCGCCGCAGTTCCCCTTCCTGTGCGACTACAAGCGCGTGTGGGATATGGACCTTGACAAGGCTGCCTACAAGGAGCTGCGCGACTATTTCCGCCTGTACGATGCGCTGCACGAGCGCGAGGAAGAGGTATTCACGCTGCTTGGTTACATCGACAACCAGCACATCGCCCACCGCACCCGCGCCGAGGTGATGATGATCACCTGCCTGCTGGACGACATCTGCCCGCCGTCGACCCAGTTTGCGGCCTACAACAAGCTTGGCGGCAAAAAGAGCATGCTCATCTACCCCGACTACGGCCATGAGAGCATTCCGGATGCGGACAACCGCATCGTGCAGTTCCTGCTGGGCATGTGACCGGCTTTCGATCCAATCAAAAAGGGACGGATTTTTCCGTCCCTTTTTTGTGTCACACCCCCACCATCGTGCGCAGTACCAGCAGCACCGCAACGACCTGCACCGCCAGCATCAGCGGGAAGAATACGCGAAAGAACCAGTGTTTGGTCTTGTGGCGAAGCAGCTGCATGCCAAGCACGCCGCCCAGCCCGCCAAAGCAGGCCGCGGCGAGAAACAGCACCTTTTCCGGCACGCGCCACCTGCCCTGCCTGGCACAGCGCTTGTCGTGCGCCATCAGCCCAAAGGAAACCGCGTTGGTGATGAGAAGGATCACGCCGATGAGGATCATCATTATAGTTACCTGCTTTCTCGGCTGAATGTAAAGCTCATAAAGTCTGCGCTGCCGTCGCCCTCATAGGTGAAATACAGGGCCTTTGTGCCGTTTTCCACCTGCAGGGGCGCGGCGCATTCGTGCCAGATTTCGCCGGGAGTCAGCGGCAAGCGGGCGACGGCCGGGCCGCCCATGCCGTCGCGCACCACCATCTGCCCGCGCGCATCGCCGCGCACTTCAACGGAAATGCGGTTCGCTCCGTCAAAGGCAAACCATTTGTAGCCGGCGGTCGCGCCGTCGCGCATGTTCTGAATGTACTGGTTGGGGTCGCATTCGCGGTCGGGGCCGTCCTGCGTGAAGGCCGGATGACGCTCGTCCTGCTGGTCGGGCTGGCTTTCGCAGGTGCCCTCGCGGGTGAACAGATGGCAGGCGATGCGCGCTTCGTAGCGGCCTTCGCCGCGCAGCGGGCCGCCATTCAAGCCGCAGCTAGTGATGGGCGCCTGATGGAAGCGCTCGCCGTCAAACAGGACCTCTTCAGCACAGGCCTGCCGCGAGAAGAAGTGCCGGTTGGTCTGCCGGTGATAGAACACGTACCACTTGCCGTTGACCAGCGCCACGCTGCCGTGGGTGTTGCCGCGGTAGTTGAGCGCCTCGCTGCGGCCGTCCACTCCGATGTCGCAGTTGCTGACCAAAACGCCGCCGAAATGATAATCGCCAAGCGGGCTGTCGGCCACAGCCCAGCACAGCTCGTGCATCCACGTGGAGGAATATACAAAGTAGTATTTGCCGTTGATCTTGCGGATGGAGCTGGCCTCGAAGAAGGGGTGTTCCTCATATTCGGTGCCGGGCGCGTCGCAGATGATGGGCAGATTGTGATACGGCCCCTGCTTGATGGTGAGCATGTCCTGCTCCAGCTCCATCTTCAGGCTGTCCTTGTCCTGACGCGGGCCCGGATAGCGCGGCGAGTTGCCGGAGAACAGATAGATGCGCTTGTCGTCATCGATAAAGATGCCGGGATCGAACTGGCGGATCTCATCCTCCGCCTGCCCCAGAATGCGACCGTCGGGCCAGCGCACGAAGTCCAGGAACTCAAACGGGCCGGCAGGTGCGTCTGCTACGGCCACGGCGATCTCCTTGAGCCAGTCCAGGCAGTAGTACAGATAGTACCTGCCGTCATTGCCCCGGCATACGTCCGGCGCCCACATGGCATGCGCGCCGTCGCGGTTGCGGGGATCCTGCGTTTTGCGGTAGATAACGCCCTCGTAGCGCCAGTCGCTCAGGTCATTTTCCGGTGCAGACCAGCATACATAGTCGTTCTGGCAGTAGACGTCGCCGTTGAAACAGTCGTGGCTGCCGTAGATGTACAGCCGTCCGTCAAAAACGCGCGGTTCGCCGTCGGGGATGTATTCGTAGCTTGGCAGATAGGGGTTGAAAACCTGCTGTTGCATGGCTGTGATCCTCCATTTTTTTCTGATTTGGATGATATCATACCCGATGCATACGGTCAATGCGGGAATTTGCCTGTGCGCACTGGCAAAAAAGGATGTACCCCCTCTTGCTTTTTTTCGGGAAGAATGCTAATATAATGTGTCTATATTCGCCAAGGAGGGACCCCTGATGAGTGTGTTTATTGGCATCGTGCTGATGATTGTCGCTCTGGTTATGATCGTTACCGTTCTGCTGCAGAGCAGCGAGCGTTCCGGCCTGGGCGCTGTGAGCGGCGCGGCTGAAACCTTCTTCGGCAAGAACAAGGCCAAGGGCATGGAAGCCAAGCTGGCTCTGATCACCAAGATCAGCGCGATCGTATTCGTGGTGCTGGCTATCGTTATGATGCTCGTGGGCTAAGAAGCCGAATGGGTTGAAAAAAGCGGTCTCTTTTGCAGAGACCGCTTTTTTCATGCCTTCAAACGGGCCGATTTGCGCAAAAAGCGATAATATGTTATAATACGTATTGAAGAAAGGAAGTGGATGGAAATGACAAAGTTCATTCCCCGTGAAAAGATGAGCAAAAAGGCGCGGCGCGAACTGGATGCCGTCAAACGCAAAAAATGGGACATGCCGCCTGTGACCCGCAAAATCGAAAACAAAAAGCACAGACCCTGCAGCCGCTACGAGGATTACGGCGCAGGGTCTTATGTTTTATAACTGATTCAGCTCCACCACGCGGCCTGCATTCAGGCGGGATTCTTCCGCCGCCAGCGCGGCCAGGTGGCTTTCCACGGAATGGGTGATGGAAGTAAGCGCCTTGCTCTGGCCGGTCTGCTGCACCAGATCAAGGAAATCCTCCAGCAGGCGCGCGTCGCCGCCGCCATGGCCGCTGAAGTCGCTGGTGAGGGTGGTTACGTCGATGTGCTCGTTTTCACCCATGAAGGGCAGTACGTCGATGGTGTTTTGCTGCATGTCGGCCACGATCTCGCCGGCAGTGCCCATGATGCGCAGGTGGCGTGCGCAGTCTTTGGTGAAGGCGCACATGGTAAAGTTGATGGTCGCGCCGTCTTCCAATTCAAGGTTCACCACCTGGTGATCCACCACGTCGTTGTCGCAGCGGTACACGCAGCGGCCATAGGGGCCGTGGTGCAGGGCCTCCAGCACGGCTTCCTCGGTGAATTCGGTGGTCAGTACGTTCAGCGGCCAGCCGGTGCTGTTTTCGCGCAGCTTGCCCAGATAGAAACGTTCGGCGTTGTAGGGGCAGCTGTCGGCAGCAGGACAGCCGTTGGTGCAGCGCTCCGGCGCGCCCTTGGGGGCGTTTTGGGCATTGAAATGGCGCAGACTGCCAAAGGACGACACGCGCAGGCAGCGCTTGCCGCACAGCCACAAAAGAATGTCCATGTCGTGACAGCATTTCTGCAAAATCATGGGGGTGCTCAGGCCGGCATTGCGCCAGTTGCCGCGCACGAAGGAATGCGCCTGATGCCAGTGCGCCACGCGCTCGATGGCCTGAATGCTGACCACCTCGCCCACGCGGCCCTCGTCGATGAGCTGCTTGAGCGTCTGGTAAAACACGGTGTAGCGCAGCACATGGCACACCACAACATGCAGCCCGCGCTGTGTGGCCTCACGCTCGATATCAAGGCACTGCTGCGGGGTGGGGGCGATGGGCTTTTCCAACAGCAGGTGATAGCCCAGACGCAGCGCCTCCATGGCTTCGGAGTAGTGCATGCGGTCGGGCGTGCAGATGAACATGACGTCGGCGATCTTGCCGTCCTGCAGCATGCTTTCAGCGCTGTTGTAGCACTGTGCAGGAGTCAGGCCGAAACGTTCCTGCATCTGTTTGAGCTTTTCAGGGCGGATGTCCGCAGCGGCGACGATCCGCATGCGATCGCCGAAACGCTCCTGACAGGCGGCATAGGTATCCTGACCGCGGGAACCGCAGCCGGCGATGGCGACAGTGACGGGCTTCATGAATGAATCCATCCTTTCGTATAACGACTTTTTGTGATGACAGTATAGCACAATCGCGGGGGCTGTGCTATACTGTCATCACAATTTCCTTCCTGGAGGACAACTGTATGACTGAAGCCAAACGCCTGGAAATGCTCAAGCGTCCCGCGGGCAAAGTGGACGTGGTGCTGGATACCGATACCTACAATGAGATCGACGACCAGTTCGCGCTGGCGTACCTGCTGAGCGCCCCGGAAAAGCTGAATACTGTGGCGGTATATGCCGCGCCGTTTTTCAACATGCACTCCACCGGCCCGGAGGACGGCATGCTGCGCAGCTATGACGAGATCCTCAAAATCACCTCGCTGATCGGTTGGGATCACCCCGAGCTGGTGTTCAAGGGCTCGCGCAGCTATCTGCCGGACGAAACCACTCCCGTTCCCTCTCCTGCGGCGGAGGACCTTGCAAAGCGCGCCATGAACTACACCAGCGAAAATCCGCTGTATGTGGTAGCCATCGGCGCCATCACCAACGTGGCCTCGGCGCTGCTGTTGAACCCTGAGATCCGCGAGCGCATGGTGCTTGTCTGGCTGGGCGGACATGCGCTGGAATGGCCGCATAACCGTGAGTTCAACCTGCATCAGGACATCGCCGCCGCGCGCGTGGTGTTCGGCTGCGGCGTGCCGCTGGTACAGCTGCCCTGCATGGGCGTGGTGAGCCATTTCTCCACCACCGAGCCCGAGCTGCGCTATTGGCTGATGGACAAAAACCCGCTGTGCACCTATCTGGCTCAGCACACCATCGACGAGGCAAATGCCTACGCCAAGGGCAAACCGTGGAGCCGCGTCATCTGGGACGTGACGACCATCGCCTGGCTTTTGGATGAGGAAGAGAAGTTCGTGCAGGACAAGCTCATCCCCAGCCCCATCCCTGCCTATGACGGCCACTGGGCCAGCGATCCCACCCGCCATATGATCAAATATGTATATGCCGTCAACCGCGACCCCCTGTGGGAGGACGTGTTTGGCAGGCTGACCAAATAAATGAAAATATACCCCGCCGCAGCGTACATGCGCTGCGGCTTTTTTGTACCCTGGTCGATGTGCCACCGGCGCATGCCGGTTTTGTATCTAAAACAGGAAAATAAACAATAAAACAAAAATATGACGGAAATATGTCGAAAAAACGGGAAGAAAATTCATGTCCGATTCGTTAAATTGATGGGAAGATGAATATTAGGTATTGATTTTCCAACGTTTTCCCTGTACAATACCCTTGATGATGCATACCTGTATGCGCATCACAAGTTTGTAACAATTTCCCCTTCATCTCTTTTTGCGAATGGAGTGTTGTATATGAAGCACACGAATGCCTCCACCTTCAAGCGCCTTGCGCTGCTGGCCATGCTGGCGCTGGCCTGTGTGGTGCTGAGCTCCTGCTATATGGAGCCCGACCGCGTGGTGGATAATCAGAATGGTCTGGACATTGTGGACAATCAGGGCTTTACCACGGTGATCACGCCCACGCCCACGGTGACGGTCACGCCAACCCCTGCCCCTACCTCCAACGAGGTGGACTGGTCCTCGTGGGATTTCGGCGCTGATACCGCCACCAACCCGCCCAGCAATGTGCAGCCCACCACCGGCACGTCCATCAGCGTGCCCACCAGCGTGCCTTCCATCGTGACGGCCACCGTCGGCCCCAAGAACACCGCTACGCCCAGGCCCACCACGGCCACCAGCGGCAGCGCGTCCAGCGCCTCCAGCGGCAGTTCGTCGCTGAAGGTGGGCAGCGAGGGCAGCGACGTCAAACGCCTGCAGCAGCAGCTCAAAAACCTGGGCTACTACACCGGCAGCGTGGACGGCAAGTTCGGCCAGGGCACCGAGACCGCTGTGCGCGACTTCCAGGCGGCGCACGGCCTGAGCGTGGACGGCAAGGCCGGCCGCAACACGCAGGAGAAGCTGTATTCCGGCAGCGCCAAGCGCAAGACCGCCACCACCGTGACGGCCAAACCCACGACGTCTGTTTCCGGCAGCAGTTCTTCCAGTTCGTCCAGCTCTTCCAGTTCCAACACCGCTACCATGTACACCAACGGCAAGACCGATATCTATCTTGACGTGGGCACCAGCAACGCCAAGCAGGTCAAGATCATGCAGAACCGCCTGATCGTGCTGGGCTATCTGACCGGCACGGCCGACGGCGAATACGGCGAGACCACCGCAGCTGCGGTGAAGGCCTTCCAGAAGCGCAACGGCCTGACCGCCGACGGCGTGGCCGGCCCCACCACCCTTGCAAAGCTGTATTCCTCTTCTGCAAAGAAGGCGTCCGGCGCAGTGGGTCATCTGGGTTCGCTCAAACAGGGCATGAACGGCGACGCTGTGCGATCCCTGCAGAAGAACCTGATCAAGCTGGGCTACCTCAAGGGCAGCTCCGACGGTGATTACGGCACGGCCACGGCCAATGCCGTCGCCTCCTTCCAGCGCGACCGCGGCCTGACGGCGGACGGTATTGCCGGTACCGCCACGCTCAACGCCATCGAAATCGCACTCAACGGCGGCTATACCTCCGGCGGCAGCACCTCCACCAGCAAAAACAACCCCACCAATTACGGCAAGACCGCCTCTTCCAACGGCTATTCCACCCTGTCCTCTTCCGGTGGCAGCTCGTCCAACGTGACGGCCCTGCAGTCCGCGCTGAGCGCTACCGGCTACTACAACGGCAGCCTCGATGGCGACTTCGGTTCCGGCACACAAAAGGCGGTGGAGGCCTATCAGCGCGCGGCTGGCCTGCGCGTGACCGGCATGGCCGGCCCGTCCACCCAGCGCCTGCTGTACGGCGGCACCAGCGAGTCGGGCAGCTACAGCAAGCTGCAGACAGGTTCCAGCGGCAGCGCGGTCAAGCGTCTGCAGTATGCGCTGTATGAGCTGAAGTACTACGACGGCGACATCACCGGCACCTATGACAACGCCACCGAAAACGCCGTGATGGTCTTCCAGGAGGTCAACGGCCTGTACATCGACGGCATCGCCGGTCAGGATACGCAGCGCAAGCTGTTCAGTTCCAACGCCGTGCCCAACAATATGTAAATACGTAAAGCCATTGGGAGGTGTCGGAGGGCCGCAGCCCTCCGACTGTCAATCCAACCTCAGCGACATGTGCGGTGAGGTCGGAAACCTTGCGCAGCAAGGTTTCCTTGCAGGTTTTCACGGCCGCACCGAAGGTGCAGTGAAAACCTGTTTTGGCGGAAAAGATCGCCGCAGGCGAGCTTTTTCGACACGCTGAAACCCCGGACGGTTCAGTCCGGGGCTTTTTGTGCTTCGCGCACATCCTCCAGCGCCATTTTCAAAAGGTCGACCTCCACCTTCAGGCGGTCGGCCTCTTTTTGCGCCTCGGCAAAGCGGGCGTAGGGCACGCTGCCTTCCTGCGCACGGGTAAGCAGCGTATGCAGCGCGTTCACCATGTCCTGCACCGCCGGGTCGCCCATGTGTGGCCTGAGATCGGCCAGCGCGTCGCATTCACGACCTGCACGCTCGTAGCGGCGGCAGGCGGCGGCGTTCTCCGGACAGGGCAGCCCCTCGGCGCGCAGCTCCTGCGCGACCTCCATCAGCATTTCAGGATGATTTTTCAAAATGGAGCGGTATTTGTTCTGATAGCGCAGCATGCCAGACCGGTCTCCGCCGGCCAGCCGCGTTACACAGGCGCGCACGCTTTCGCCGCTGCCGCGGCCAATGAGCACGTCGCGCAGAAGCTGGTGCACCTCGTCGTCGGTAAAGGAGCGGAAGGGCGTTTTGCGAAGGGTAAGGCCGGGGGTTTCGCGCACGCGGGCATAGTAGAAATTGCGGATGGAATTGGGCCTGCGGTTGAGCTTTTCGCCCACCTGTGCAAAAACATCGCGCAGGGGCGTGCCGGTCTGCGCCGCTTCGTTCACTGCCAAAAAGAGCAGATCGATCTCCTGCTGCTGCCAGCCGCCTCTGGAATGGGTGATGGTCTGTGTCATGCTGATCGCCTCCGACGGAAATTGAATACATGGCTTAGTATGGGAAAACCGGGGGTTTTTATGCAGGGGTTCACCTGAGCATCAGCAGCGTCTGCGCCGGGTCGGCCATACGGGTGAAACCATCCAGACACAGCTGGGCGATCTCCTGCCGGGTGTGGGCAAAGGCATTTGGCAGCACGGAGGCGGGCGAGGGTTCCAGCCCGTATGCCTGCACGTCGGCCTGCATCAGAAAGTGCAGAAAGGCGCGTGCATTGTCGCTGTCGCGGCAGAGGGCGGCATAGCGCACGCGGTCGCTGACGGCAGGGGAAAGGGGCAGCGCTGAAAACCCTTCGCCGCGCTGTGCATGATGCGATGCTGTCAGCACCTTTGCCTGCTGAAAAGGCGCAGGAGCAGGCGTGGGCGTACGCCCCCGGGAACGCGGCAGCGAATCGCCGGGAGGTGCAGGCAATGGCGAAGGGGATGCGCGTCCCAGCGCCGCTGCGATCACCTCCGGCAAAAGCGACGGCGGACAGGTCATCATCAGCTGCTGCAGCGCCACGCCGGAGGGCAGCGCAAGCGCATCCGCCCGGGTGAGCATGGGCCACGGATCATCACCCCATTGCGAAGGATAACTCAGCACCGTGGGCGTATACCACACAGGCGCGGCATAGCGCACGCCGCCGCTTGTGCCGGAGGAATCCTCCAGCCCTTCCACGGCAAGCGGGATGAGCATGTTTTCTGTGATCTCGCCGGTCACAAACAGTACAGCGTCTGGCAGCACGGCCGTTTCACCGTACAGTTCATCCACCGTGACCTTGCGCAGAAAAATACGCACGCCCCGGTTTTGCTTTTCAAAGGCGGAACACAGCTTGCGGATGCACTGGGCGTCGCCTGCGTCCTCAGGCAGCAGCCATACGGTGAGCGTCTGCGTGACCGGCGGGCGCAGACTGGGGTGCATGCGGTTGGGATCACGATGAAGCGCGTCGCGCACAAGCCCCGGCATGGCGGCAAACAGCGCGGCGGTCAGCAGCAGGGCGGTAAGCACCCCCGTGCGTCGGGTAGGCATGGCGCAGCCTCCTTATTTTCGGTATGCAGAAGGATATGCACCTTTCCCGGCGAAAAGAATACCCAAAGCCCCATGAAAGGAGCAGCTGAAAATGAAGAAGATCGGCGCACTGGAAGCCGGCGGAACCAAGATGGTGCTGGCTGTATATGACGAACAGGGAAACGAGCTGGAACGGCTGACCGTACCCACCCTGACCCCGGAGGAGACCATGCCCGGCATGATCGATTTTTTCCGCCGGCATGAGGTGGATGCGCTGGGCGTGGGCAGCTTTGGCCCGCTGGATCTGGACGAAAACTCGCCCACCTATGGCAATATCACCTCCACGCCCAAGCTGGCGTGGAAGGACTATCCCCTTCTGAAGAACCTGCTGGATGGCCGTGATATCCCCGCTGGCATTGACACCGATGTCAACGCCGCCATCATCGCCGAGGCGGAGCTTGGCGCGGCGCAGGGCTGCGAAAATGCTGTGTACGTTACGGTCGGCACGGGCATCGGCGGCGGCGTGTACGTCAACGGCAAAACCGCGCATGGCCTGCTGCATCCCGAGGTGGGCCATATGCTGCTGCGTCCCCGCGCGGATGACCCCATCCCGCACGGCGTGTGCCCCTATCACGACGGCTGTCTGGAAGGCCTGGCTGCAGGCCCGGCCATCGGCGCACGCATCGGCGGCGACGCGAAGAACCTGCCGGATGATCACCCCGTGTTTGAACTGGAAGCGCATTATCTGGCGCAGATGTGCGTCAACCTCATCGTGACCGTCAGCCCCCAGAAGATCGTGCTGGGCGGCGGCGTGATGCAGCGCGAAAACATTCTGCCCATGGTACGCAAAGAGACTGCACGCCTGCTCAACGGCTATGTGCAGTCTCCCATGATCACCGAAAACATCGATGAATATATCGTTGCACCCAGGCTCTTCCCCGTGAGCGGCCTGGTGGGCAGCTACCTCATCGGCAAGCGCGCGCTGGAAAAGACCTAAAGGTCGTCGGCGTCCTGCACGGGCGTATCGCCGTTCTTGCCGGTGCCGGTGTAGCTGCCCAGCACGTCGGTGCTGGCCTCGCGGTCGGCAATGTGTGCCATGTCGCAAACAGGCTTTTTGGGTTTCATGCTGCTGCCTCCTTTATGGATGATGCAGGCAGTGTGTCCCGTGAACGAAAAGAATATGCACAAAGGCCCGCCGTATGGCGGGCCTTTGTGCATTCAGGCAGAAAACTGGGGCGTGAGCCCCTGCAGGCGGTAGCCGCATTTGTAGACCGTTTCAATGTAGTCGCTGCCCAGCTTTTTGCGCAGGCGCTGCACATGCACGTCCACCGTGCGGGTTTCGCCCATGGACTGATAGCCCCAGGCCTTGCGCAAAAGCTGTTCGCGGCTGACAGGGGTATCGGGCTTTTCCATCAGCGCCAGCAGCAGGGCATATTCCTGCGCGGTCAGCTCTACGCGCCGCCCGTCCAGATGGGCCACGCGCTCGTCTTCGTCCAGCTTGAGCACCAGTGGAGCGTCCGTTTCCTCCATCAGCAGGCTCAGCTTGCCGCGAAGCGCCTTTTGCGTGTAGGGCAGGGTGAGCACCTCGCTGCGGCCGGAATACAGCGCGCGCAGATGGGCGCTCATTTTGCGGTCCTGCGTCATAAACAGGATGGGGCAGCCCAGCTGCTCAAAGCGCTGCAGCAGGGGGCGGCAGTCGGTCCATTTCAGGCGTGCGTCCAAAAGAATGACAGGGGGCGTATCATCGTCGTCCAGTGTGGCGAGGGACTCGTTTCCGCAGTTGCTGATGATGCGGACATTCTCCTTCTTCAGGGAGTCGCAAAGCTTGTGCGCGAGTACCTCATCGGGTTCGTAAATCAAAATCGTCGCCATGCGATCACCTCACTGCCTATTATGACGAATGAAAGTGATGATTTGTTGCACCGAATATGAACAAACTGTAACGTTTTGCAAAAACAGGCGATGAATGGACGGATAGCGCGACCGGCGGGGCTACGCGCAGGTCGTGCCCATGGAAAGCATCAACCTGCATTTCACCGGCGACCTTCACGCCATCACCGCAGCCAGCAACCTGCTGTGAGCCATGATCGACAACCACATCCAGCAGGGCAACGTGCAGGGAATCGGCGGCACGCAGAACGGCACGCCCCGCGAGGACGACTTGGCCATCATCGCTGCCAGCGAAGTGATGGCCACCTTCTGTCTGTCTGCCGACCTGAAGACTACACCTTTGCCATCCGCTCCGCCCGCCGAAACAGGCGGCGGTTTCAAACTACAAGCGTTTCACAGCTTTGGATGCGCGCGACAGGCGCGTTGTCGGGCGACATGGCGTATACGGCGGTATCGCGTTGAATGGTCAGCATATCAGATCCCCCTTATGGTGCTGGTGACTTCGCGGTGGTAATCCACATCACGCCACAGGCGCAGATACTGCGGCTCGCAGAAGTTGGACTGGCAGTTGAACGCGTAGCCGTGCTTTGCGCCAAGCTTTGCGGCGGTCAGGCCCGCGTCCTTCACCATATCCCACTCAAGCATGGGATGCTCCAGCCAGAACACGCTGCCCCAGCCCTCGGTGTTGCCGACGGGAATGCCGGCTTCACGGCCGATGCGGGCGATGGTTTGCATCTGCTCGTCCAGCCATTCCACCAGCTGGGTGCGGTTGCTTTGCCACGACTGCTGAATGGCCGCGTTCACGCTTTCAAAATGGAAGTCGCCCGCCATGGCCTTGATGCTGCCGGTGTAGCCGTTCATGGCGGCGTTGAGGTAGAAGCGGTCAGGGTCGCCGAAACGGCGGATGTTTTCGTCGTAGCCGGTACCCTCGAGGAAGCCCAGGGGAGCCATCTGCGCCCACACATGCACGTCCAGCAGATCGAAATCGCGGAAATCCCATTCCTTTGCATCGGACAGGAAAATATCCAGCTCGTAGCTGGCGGTGAAGCTGAGATCCGGCCAGCGCTGTTTAAGCGTGCTCAGCACCTGATGGAAATAGGTGCGGTAGAAGGTTTTCTGCCGGTCGTTGTAACCGTGGGGAGCGACGGGCAGCTTCATGCAGTTAAGCTGCTGGGCCAGCCAGGTGTTCACTGCGCCGCGGGGGATTTCGTTGTGCACGTCAACGTAGAGGATGTTGTCCAGACAGTCGTTTTCCTGCAGGAAGCACAGCGTTTCGTGCCACACGCGGATGAGGCCCTCCGGCCCTTCCACCAGCTCGTTGCGGTGCTCCCACGTGGGCTTGAGCCATGTGGACAGCGCTACATAAATGCCGCGCTGCTTCGCCTTGCGGATAAAGTCCACCAGATCGCGGCGGGGGTAGATGTACACCGTCCACTGGTTGCCCCACTGGGCAAAGCCGTATTTGTGATGGCTGACGCCCGGCACGTCCAGAAAACGTTCGTCATTGGTGCCGTCGGGCGCGTTGGCCACCATGTGCGGGAAGGCGTCGATGCGCACGGCGTTGTAGCCGCGCTCCTTCAGTTCATCCAGCGCCTGATCAAAGCTTTCAAAGCCGCCGCCGGCGTAGCGCCTGCGGATCCAGGAGGAGTCCCACATGGTGATGGCGAGGGGGTGTTTGACATCGGTGATCTTCATAAAACGGCACTTCCTTTCACATGTTCACATCAAAGGAGGTAAAGCACAATACGCCGGTGTTGTCTGCGCGGGCAGCGGCGAAGCAGCCTTCGGGGTCGCGCTCGTCCATCAGGCGCAGGGCGTAATGGAACTGGTAGAACCCGCCGAGGGACGCCTTGAAGTTGGTTTCCCAGAAGTTGTTCATCACCCAGGAATACACGGCGTCGGTGTTGGTTTGCGCCGGATCGCCCGCAAGGCGGATGTCATGGGGCAGCAGCGTGCCCATGCTGATCATGGGCGCGTCGGTCAGCTCCACCAGGACGGCGGCGTCGGGCTGCTGCCACAGGATGGCGTTCTGGGTTTCATAGTAATCGGCGCAGGAGCCGGGAAGCTGGTCGATGCGCGGGCGGAAGATGCAGCCGGTCTTGTCGGCGTACAGCACCGCATCCGGACGGCTGAAGGGCAGCGCCAGATAGACGTTTTCAGGCTCCAGACAGCTTTCCTTGTGCAGGCGGTAGTCCACGTCCAGTCGGGGGATGTGGCGGTAGGCGGTGAGGATCAGCTCGGTGGATTTGCTGCCCTTCACGTCGTAGGTGAGCACCACACGGCTCATCACGGGGCCGAAGTCCGTCACCTGCACGTCGGTCAGGCGGCCGAAGTCGCGCTGGGTGTGCAGGGCTTTGCGGTTGCGGCCCATGCGGCGGCGCTCGGTGCAGGCGTCGGTGCGGATGGGCGTGATTTCATAAATGGGCGCAAAGGCGGTTTCATCCGGGCTGGTGATCAGCTCGCAGCCGCGCTTGCGGTCAAAGATGGAGGTGATGCCCCTGCCGATCTCGTAGCGCACGTGCATGAAGGGCGTGATCAGCTCGAACGGTGTGCAGGCCCAGTCGGGATCAGCCAGACGGTCGAAGGCAAAGTCGCGCACGCCGTCGGCGCCATAATCGCAGTACAGGCCGATCATGGGCGCAGGCGGGGCAGGCAGCTCCTCCACGCGCAGGGCGACATGCTCGAGGGGCTTGAGGGAGATCAGCACATTGAACTGCTTGCCGCGGGCGACATTGGAGATCTGGCAGGGGACTTTCTCGCCGGTATCTTCGCGTACAAGGCGGAAGTGCTTGTGGCTGAACAGAATCTCCAGTTCGGTGCGGGCGACGGTGGTCACCGGAACGGGGTTGGGGTTGACCACGTGCAGGCGGTAGTCCTTCCACAGCACCATGGCGGTTTCGCCGTAGTGCTCGCACAGCGCGTCCACGCAAAGGCTGACGGACTCATGCGCCCGCGCGGCATAGAGAGTTTTGCGCATATCCAGCACATTCACCTGCGGATGCGCGGGTTCGGCGATGCTGGAGGAAAAGCCCCAGGTATGCTCGGCGTAGATCATCAGGTCGCGGCATGCGGCGTCCATCAGCTCGCGAGACACGATGGCATAGTCCGCATCGAGCGTGCGGCAGATGTGATACTTGCGCACGGCCTCGCGGTAGTGCGTCACCGCGCCCGGCGTGGAGCAGGTGCCGTCGGCCCACCAGTCGGTCCAGTCGCCGCGATAGGTGGGGATGCTGTCGGCGTGCTTTTCCACCTCGGTGAAGAAACGGTCCAGCGTGGTCATTTCCAGCTGGATCTGCTGGCCATGTTCGCGGTTCCAGCGGTGCACAAATTCAATGATGGCCGGGCCGGGAGGCGAGTTGTCGGTGCACAGGCCCGAAACCAGAATGGGGCAGAAGTCGTAGGGATAGCCGTCCGCCTCAAGCTGCGCGGCGTAGGCAAACAGGCGGCGGCACGTGAGCTGCTCATTGGAAAGCCCGGTGTTGGGCAGGCCGTCCTGAATCATGTAGCCATACTGGCCGGACAGCTGGTGGAGGTTGATTTCGTTGCCCAGATGATAGTGCTCGCTCTGCCACACCAGCAGGCGCTGGCCGTCCGGCCCTTCCCAGTAGAAGGGCGACTGCTTTTTGCCGGCCACATGGTAGCCATGGTGCGTGTGCACGGCGGACAAAAGCCGCTTTACGCCTGCATCCGCCATGAGGGACGCATAGCCCCAGGCATAGCCGTTGATGTCGGCGGTCATGGCGTTTTCCAGCGACGCGCCGTTTTCGCGCGCCAGCTGCGTGCAGCGCTCGAGCGTTTCCTTCAATATGAGTGCGTCGGTGAGGTCGCTGCCGTTTAAATAACTGCCGGACAGGCCGATTCTGCCTTCCTTCACGAACTGCCAGAAGTCGGCGATATATGCAGGCTTGGAACGGGTGAGGAACTGCTCCAGCATCCAGAAGGATTCCACGTTCCAGCAAAAGCCCTGCCACTCGGGCCTGGTGCGGGCTGAGCGCAGGATGTCGACAACGCTTTCCAGATATTTGACGTGGTTCCAGCCGATCTTCTCCTGCCGGTCGGTATATCCAATGTCGGTATGGGCGTGATGAATGAGGTAAAACTTCATTTGTCAGGCTCCTTGATATGGATTTTTTGTTTTTTTCAAGTATACCGCGCGGACAGGGTTTTTTCAATGCAAAAGTAAGCGGGTGAAACAAACGAAAAAACCGCCTGATCCATGATGGATCAAGCGGCTGGATGCAGAGACTGCGCTCAGCGGGTCAAAGCCACTACGGCTGCGATGACGACCAGAATGGCCATGACAGAAAACACGATTTTTGCATACTTGGTGGAAATTCCAGGGCCCATGGATACGTCCTCCTTTAAAGCGGTATTAAGCTGCAGAGGCTGCTTTGCGCGAGTATCGGGGCGCTCTGCTTGGATTGCGGTTTTGTTGAGAATTATTTTATCACTGTTGTCAAAGCGAATCAAGACGCAATGTGGAAAGAAGTTGTCACTTTCCGTCAGACGGCAGGTCCGGATTTTCAATCAGGGTGTAGTCATTGCTGCGCAGCACGGCGATCAGATCCTCAGGCGTCAGTATTTTGTGCCCGGTGCGGATGCCGCCTTTGGCCAGGCGGCTCATGTCATGGATGTCTGAGCCGGACGTTTGGGCCAGAGCATAATGCTTTGCAAACTGTCGGGCCAATTCGTTGCGGAAGGCGGGTGTGCCTGCATTGTACACCTCCATGCCAAACAGCCCATCCGGATGGCGTACCTCCATTCCGTCCCGAAAAGGATGAGCCTGAACCACGCACACGCCCTCGGGCATCAGTGTCAGCAGCTTTTCGAGGCTGTTCAATTCGTTCAGCCGGGGAACGGTGTAGAAAAAGTCCTCGTGCACGCCGTAGAGAAGGTAATCATTGGGTCCGTTGTCAAAGCGTACCTCGGCGCCGGGAAGGACCGTAAAGCCGATTTTTTCGCCTTCCTCGCGGGCAGTGCGAAAGCCTTTCAGCCACCGCGTCACCTGCTGGTGATGCGTAAGCCCGGCCACTTCCTCAGGAAACCACAGCGTGTAGAAACGCTCGATGTAATGATCGGTGATCACCATGCCGTCATACCCGGCCTCATGGTAGAGGCGCACCAGCTCGCGCGCGCTGAGATGGGCGTCACGGTCGCATTCGGACGTATGGGCGTGAAGTTCATACAGATACATAGGACATGCCTCCCTGTTTGAAGGAAAGAAAAAACCTCAGTCTTGCGACTGAGGTTTTGGTGGTGCTTGCTGGACTCGAATTAACACATCAGTAACAAGTTGAATTTGAAATGAATACGCGCGTCCGTGGCTTCTGCATGAGGAAGGCACAGACACATCGATGAGTAAACCGTCTGAAACCATCATCCATCGTAATTGGTTTTCAGTCATATGTATTATATATCAGATTATATCAAGCGCAAGAAAAAAGCCGAAAAACGTTTTTTGTCTGCACAAAAACAGATGTTTCAGTTGGAGCTGATGACCGGATTTGAACCGGTGACCTCATCCTTACCAAAAATCTGATTTACATAGCGGGTGGGATTCTTTCCAGAGCAAAAAAAGCTTTGGCACAGGAACAAACAAAAAGAGAAGCTGACTTTCCTGCAGCTGCAGATCAACAGCATCACGATACATGCTCTTTTATTCCTTCACAAATGACGATAAAGAACAAGAAACGTCGATTGACACCCCGTCTGTAAAAGCGATATGATAAAAGATAGATAAGTTATCGGAGAAGAGGGATCCCATGTTCTCTCACATTCAAAAGCGATTAGGACAAAGATCGGTATTTATGATGGTGATCAGTCTGTTCTTTCTGATTACCATACCGATTTATATTCTAGGTTTCGGCATCTACCACTGGGGCTATCAGACCATGAAGCGGGAGATCACCTCGGGACTGAAATTGTATCTGAACGAAGCACAGCTGACGCTGGAAGGCGAGGTGGAGCGCATCCGTCAGCTGCAGTTTTCGTGCCTCAATGACGAAGACCTGTTCTATACCATCAATGCCGAAAACATCATGACGCCGTTCGAACGTTCGCAGTCGCTGCTTCGCATGCAGCACAGGCTGGAGGTGCTGCAGGAAAGTTCCGTCTACATCGACGATGTAAAAGCCTGCCTGATCCGCACCGGTCGCATGGTATCGGCGCAGAAAGGCGTGGAACCGCTCGGCGGCAACTGGCAGGATATTTTGTATGCGCCTGTGGACCTGGCGGAATCAAGAATCACCTATTTAAATGACAGGCTCTATCTGTGTGCGTCCTATCCAACCATTTCTCCCGACCCGGATGCAGAGCCTTTATATACGCTGCTGATCTCCCTCAACATGGATACGCTAAGGCAGCGTTTGTTGTCCTTTAACAGCTTCGAGGACGGAACCGCTGCATTTTATAACGGGCAGAATAACTGGCTGCTGCCAAAAGGCAGCGCAGAGTTAGTCGGGCAGATTGTTTCCAGTCCGGAGTTGCTTGGCGCACTGGTTCATGGACAGCCTCAGCGCATTTCTCATCAGGGGATGAACTATCTTGCAGTGGGCAGTCACTCGGACTATTTGAACATGTCCTTCTTCTCCTGCGTGGCGGAAGAGGATATTTTCGGCGGTCTGTGGCATTATCGGATGCTCTTTTCCGTGTTTTTCCTGGTCATGCTGGTGGTTGCAGGCACTTTTTCCGTGGGCAGCTACTACCTGATTCGCCGCCCGATGAAGCGGCTGGTCAAGTCGCTGCGCAAGGTGGAGAAGGGCGATTTGAGCATTCGCATCCAGCATAAGATGAACGATGAATACGCCTATCTGTATGATACGTTCAACAGCATGGCGGATGCGCTGGAAAATCTGATTGAGATGAACTACAAGCAGACGCTTCTGGCCCAGCAGGCGCAGATGAGGCAGTTGCAGACGCAGATCAATCCGCATTTTCTCTACAACAGTTTTTTCACTCTCTACCGAATGACCAAGGATGAAGACTATGAAACCGTAACCGAATTTCTGGAATACCTGTCCAACTATTATCATTACATCACGCGGGACGCCCGGCAGGAGGTTACCCTGCGCGAGGATATTGCGCATGCGGAAAACTATGCGCACATCCAGCAGATACGCTTTGCCCGCAGAATTCGGGTACTTCTGGATGAACCGCCCGCCGTTTCGCACACGATGGAAGTACCCAGGCTGATCGTTCAGCCGCTTCTGGAAAATGCATTTGCCCATGGCCTTAAGGATGTGGATGAGGGCGGCATGGTGCATCTGAGCTATCATCATACGCCGGAAGGCCTTTGCATCTGCGTGGAAAACAACGGCGCTGATCTGGATCCCCAAAGCATCGCTGAGCTCCGTGCGCGCATGGACGATCCCTCCGCCCAGGTGGAAGTGACGGGGCTGATCAACATTCACCGCCGCATGCGGCTGCGCTTCGGTGAAAAGGCGGGCGTACGCGTGGAAGCCAGAGAAGGCGGCGGCGTACGTGTAAAGCTGATCATTCCGGATAAGGAGGAGCGTCATGTATCGGATTCTGATCGTGGATGACGAGGCAACCATCACCGATTCACTGGTCAACCTTGTGCAGACATCGCTGGATCAGGTGGATGTGTATCCGGCGTATTCCGCCAGGCAGGCGCTGTCCTATGTGCAGCGTGCAGGCTTTGATATCCTCGTCACCGATATTCAGATGCCCGGAATGAACGGCATCGAACTGCTGGAGCGTGTAAACCAGATCCTGCCGCAGTGCCGTACGCTTTTTTTAAGTGGTCATGATGACTTTGATTATGCCTATCAGGCCATGCGGCACCATGCCAGGCGATATATTCTCAAAAATGAAAAAGACAATGTACTGTTGGACGCCATCCGGGAATGCATCGCCGATATCGAGCAGGAAGCCCGGCAGAACGAGGCGGTGATCCACGCCCAGGAATTGATGGCTCAGTGCAGACCGTATCTGAAACGCGATTATCTGGAAAAGCTCACGCATGAAAGTATGCTCTGTACGGAAGCTTTCTCTGCCATGTTCGCGCAGTATGAGATTGCGTTGGATCTGAGCAGACCGGTGCTTTTGCTGGCCGGCAGGCTGGACGAACCTGCCAATCCCGAAACGCCCATGGCGGTAGATATGGTCATCCGCAACTGTCTGCAGCCCGGGCTTAGCTGCGAATGCTGCTCGGCACGTTCCAGCTTCATGCTGTGGATGATCCAGACAACATCGCCGCACGAACCGCTGCAGGCAGTCATGCGCGTGCGCGCCGCTGCAGAAAGAATGCAGAGAACCTGCCTGCAGACGCTCCGCGCTTCGGTTTCCTTCCTGCTCAACACCTCCCTTGTCGAGTGGACAGAGCTTAGGTCCAAGACAGATGAAATGTACCATGTCATGGGATATGTGCTTGAAAAACGGGAGAAAATGGCGTTTGTCTATCTGGATTACTTTGACCGGGAAATCCGGCATTTTTCTGCGGCCCCCGATCTTCGCAAAGCGCGCATGCAGGAACTGACCGAGGAATGGCAGACGTCTCTGCAAAGCGCCGAGCCTGCAGCGTTTGAAAACTGCTGTCACCGTCTGCAGGCCTTTGCTTCAACACTTCATGAGAACCCTTCCCGGGATGAACTGCTGTTTTTCCACAACCTGCATACTTCGTTGATTCAATCGGTGCAGCGCTATGGTTTGGCTGACAGGCTGGAGGATGAAAAGCTATTTGAACTGATGCTTCGCAATCCCTTTTCCGGTACGTCCGCGCAGGTGGTCAGGCGAATGATCTATCTGGCGCAGAAGATCTGTCAGATTCGCGAAACCCACCGCAGAACACGCGATGATATTCTGGTACAGAATGTGAACGAATATATTGCCGGACATCTTCATGAAGATCTTTCGCTGGTTGCGCTTTCTGAAAAGGTCTATCTCAATCCCTCGTATCTGTCGAGGCGGTACAAGGAGGTGGCCGGCCAGAACGTAAGCGACGTCATCACACAGATGCGGCTTGCGCGCGCTATGGAACTGCTCAGGGAGGACAAATGGAAGGTCAGCGCGATTGCCGAGCAGGTGGGATATCTGTCGGCCACGCATTTCATCCGCGTGTTCAAAAAAGCAACCGGTTTGACCCCTCAGGAATGGCGAAGCAGGCAATAAAAAGTAAAATACACGCAGCAAATGTCAAAACCGTCTGATTTACCACCCGAACGAACATGAACTACAATGGAGACACAATAAGAAACGGAGGTGCTTCTGAGATGAAGCAATGGTTTAGTCTCCTGCTGGCACTGATCATGATCGTATCCTGCGTTCCCGCTATGGCGCAGGGTGATCCGCTCGGCGCCTATGCCGACACGGTGGTCATCACTTCCTCCAAGGACCTGGGCGCCAACTCGCCCACCTTCCCGGAAGGCGATTCTCTGGAAAACAACGTATGGACCCGCCTGTACAAGGATGCTCTGAATGTGGAGGTCGACTTCACCTGGTCCACCAACGAACAGCAGTACGCCCAGAAGGTAAACGTGGCCATCACCGCCAACGAACTGCCTGATGTGATGAAGGTTTCTGCCGCCCAGCTGAGCATGATGTATGAAAACGGTCAGCTCATGGATGTAACGGATGTGCTGGAAGAAAACATGTCCGATCTCGTCCGCAAGACCATCTATGCCGACGGCGGCCTCTCGCTTGATTCTGCCTCCTTCGGCGGCCGCCTGTACGCCATTCCCAACATCGGCTCCGGCCTGCTTTCCGCCTACGTGCTGTGGATCCGCACCGACTGGCTGGAGAAACTGAATCTGGAAGCGCCCAAGACCATGGATGAAATGCTCACTGTGGCCCGTGCCTTCAGCGAGAAAGACCCCGACGGCAACGGCGTGGACGATACCTACGGTCTGGCTATGTACAAGGACCTTTTCGACGGCGGCTTCAGCTGCATGGAAGGTTTCTTTAACGGCTTCGGCGCCTACCCCAACATCTGGATTGAAAAGGAAGGCAAGCTGGTGTACGGTTCCGTGCAGCCCGAAGCCAGGGAAGCACTTGCCGTGCTGCAGTCCATGTATCAGGAAGGACTGCTTGATCCCGAATTCGGCGTCAAGGATTCCGGCAAGGTAAGCGAAGATGTAAGCGCCGGCAAGGTTGGCATGTTCTTCGGCGCTTTCTGGAACGCCGCCATGATCAACGACGCCAAGGTTGCCAATCCCTCCATGGAGTGGCAGCCCATCGCCATCCCCACCGCCACCGGCGAGCTGGCCAAGGCCCAGATTCCCTTCGGCACCAGCAGCTACTACGCCGTGAGCGCCAATTGCAAGAACCCCGAAGCAATCGTGAAGCTTCTCAACCTGCAGATGGAAAAGAACTACGGCGAGACCGCCGAGACCACCAAGTACAACATCACGCCCGAAGGATACGGCCCCTATGCCTACACTGTGATCGCCCTTGAGCCCACCATGAAGAACTTCGAGGCGGCTGTGAAGGTGACCGCTGCGCTGGAAACCGGTGATGTGAGCGCCCTCAACGACGAGGAAAAGGGCTACTACGACATGTGTGTGCTCTGCCGCGAAGGCGACTACGGCAACAGCAACTGGCATCAGATGAAGATGTTCGGCCCCAACGGCTCCCTCAGCGTTATCCAGACCTACAACGACGCCGGCAACATCATGGTGGATGAGTTCTACGGCTCCGCCACCCAGACCATGAGCGAGAAACTGTCCACCCTCAAAAAGCAGCAGCTCACCGACTTCACCTCCATCATCATGGGCGAAGACCTCTCCGCCTTTGATACCTTCGTAGCCAACTGGAACAAGCTGGGCGGCGAGAAGATGACCGAGGAAGTGAACGCCTGGTACGCTTCCGTGCAGTAACAGCCGGTAGATCCTCGAATTCTCAGCAAAAGAGGAGGAAGGGCGGGAATCCTGATTCCCGCCCTTTGTGATATGAAAAAGAGAAGCTTTCGCAATCTGCCATTGCAC
>JAFULL010000090.1 GCA_017473345.1 Clostridia bacterium
GCGGTCTCTTCGACGGGAGCAGCCTGAGCAGCGGCTTCGTTGATCGCGTCGACCACAGCTTGAGAAGTAATGGTGGCACCGGCGATGGCGTCGATATCGGTCAGAGCGAGCGGGGGAACCTTGCCCACAAACTGAGCCTTGAAACCATCTTCGAGAGCCTTGGCACCGAAGCCAGGAGTTTCGGCGAAAGCTGCATCGCCGATGGTGATGGCAGAGATGTCGCCGGCAGCATCCAGCTCGATGGACACGGCCACGGGGCCAGCGAAGCCCTGAGCGGAGGCGTTCAGACCATTCACAGGAGCAGCGGGAGCTTCAACTTCGGCTACAGCGGGAACAGCTTCGGTTTCTTCACCGTTAACCTGAGCGTTGATCTGTTCAAGAGCGCTCAGTACAGCATTGGTGGTAATGGTAGCACCGGCGATGGCATCAATATCCTCCGCCTTAACAGGGAGGGTCTTGCCGATGAACTGTGCCTTGAAGGCATCTTCCTGAGCCTTTGCACCAAAACCGGCCGTTTCAGCAAACTTGTCGTCGCCAATTGAAATGGCGGAGATTGCACCGGCATCATCCAGCTCAATGGCTACCGCAACGGGACCGGCAAAACCCTGAGCAGAGGCGCTGATGGCATTCTCGGAGGTGGCTGCAGGAACCGGTTCGGGCGCTGCAGTTTCCTCAACGACAGGCATTTCGCCATTCAGCTGAGCATGTACCTGGTTGATGGCGTCGACAACAGCGCGAGAGGTAATGGTAGCGCCGGCGATGGCGTCGATGTTTTCAAACGCGATAGGCGGAACCATTCCGACGAACTGCAGACGGAAAGAATCCTCAAGCGCCTTCGCACCGAAGCCTTCCGTTTCGTTGAAGAATGCATCGCCGATGGTAATGTCGGTGATAGCACCGGCACCGTCCACCTGCAGAGTGACTGCCACAGGACCGGCAAAGCCCTGAACACTTGCAGTATTGGGCGAAGCAGCGCCGCCGCTCATATCCATCACAAATTTACCGGCAAGGTTTACACCGCCGTTAACAGCAGTCGAAGTGATGGTGGCACCGGAAATAGCGTCGATGGTATCGTCGCCCTTTTCAGCAGAACCCTTAACGAGCTTGAGAGGTACAGTTTTACCGGCGAACTGATCAGTAAAGGCGGGTTCCTTTGCAAGCGCGCCCAGACCGGCCGTTTCGCTGAAGTTTTCGCCGCCGACATTGATGCCGGTGATGGTGCTGTCGCCGTCCACGCCGACGGTTACGACGATTTCGCCACCGTAACCCTTGACAGTGGTTTCAACCACATAGCCAACAGAATTGCCATCGGCGTCAAAGCCTTCATAGCAGCTATCCATGCCGCTGCCTTCTTCAACCTCTACAGCTTCGAAACTGACGGCAGAGGAAAGCAGACGGGTACGGGTTTCAGCAGCAGCCTTAAGGGCGTTTTCCTCAATGGGACCCTTGGTGATCAGGTTGAAAACAGCCAGCAAAGCAGCTGCAATCAGACAGATTGCTACCAGCGGTACCAGATCGCGGAAAGCTTTTTTGTTCATAACAGGAATCCTCCTTTGTTTTCTGCGCGGGCACTTGCTTTGGTTAATACATACCAGCATCCGTCCAGATGACAGCATGCTATGTCTTGTAAAAACATCCTGTATATTATATCACGAAAGTACAAATAAGCAATACTAACACACGGTTTGGCAATTGTTTCACAATCTTGGAAACGCGTTAAAACTGGATAGTTTCTTCTGTGGGCATGCTGGAAATTTGATCAGCTTTCCTGAAAGCAATTTTCTCTTCGCTATCTACGTAAAGCTCAACACTGTCGCCCAAAGCGATCTTTCCGGCAATGATTTCTTCACTGAGCGCGTCCTCCACGCTTCGCTGGATGGTTCTTCTCAATGGACGTGCGCCGTAGTTTGCATCGTATCCCTGACGTGCCAGAAGAGCCACGACATCATCGTGATAAAGCAGGTTCATGCCGCGCTCCTGAAGACGTTTTGCGACACTTCCCAGCATAAGAGCAGCGATCTGTTCGATATCCGCAGGTTCCAAAGCGTGAAATACAATCAGGTCGTCAATGCGGTTGATGAATTCGGGGCGGAAGGTGTCTTTTACCTCATTCATCACCCGTTCCTTCATTGCTTCGTAATCACGCGTGGTTTCAACACTTCCGCCAAAGCCAAGGGAACGCTTTGAAGTAATGCTGCTTGCGCCGGCGTTCGAAGTCATGACGATGATGGTATTCTTAAAATTCACAACACGTCCGTTGCTGTCAGTGAGGCGGCCGTCATCAAGAATCTGGAGCAGAATATTAAAGACATCGGGGTGAGCCTTTTCGATTTCGTCAAACAGAACCACGCTGTAAGGCTTGTTGCGCACCTTTTGTGTAAGCTGTCCGCCTTCTTCGTAGCCAACATATCCGGGAGGGCTGCCGACCAGGCGACTCACGCTGTGTTTCTCCATATACTCGCTCATATCGATACGGATAACAGCGTTTTCATCATCAAACATGATTTCGCCAAGCGCGCGGCAAAGTTCGGTTTTACCAACGCCGGTAGGGCCAAGGAAAATAAAGGAACCAATGGGACGCTTGGGATCCTGCAGACCGGCGCGCGCACGGCGCAGTGCACGGCTTACAGCGCTGATTGCCTCATTTTGTCCGACAACGCGCTTGTGCAGCAGTTCCTCCATGTGAAGGAGACGCGCGCTTTCATCTTCAGTCATTTTTTTGACGGGCACACCGGTCCAACTGGCCACAATCTGCGCAATATCTTCTTCTGTGACGATTTCATGGGTTGCGTTTTTGTGTTCTTCCCATTCGCTGCGCTTTTGGGCAATAGTGTCACGCAGAGTACGTTCCTCATCACGCAGACGGGCAGCATTTTCAAAATCCTGATGCGCAATGGCTTCCTTCTTTTCGTTTTGGAGAATTTTCAGTCGTTCTTCCTGTTCTTTTACATCAGGAGGCGCAGTGAAACTTTGCAGACGCACGCGCGAAGATGCTTCGTCCATCAGGTCAATTGCTTTGTCGGGCAGAAAACGATCGCTGATAAAGCGGTAGGAAAGGCAGACAGCGGCTTCAAGAGCTTCATCCGTAATTTTTACTTTATGATGAGCTTCATAGCGGTCGCGAAGTCCTCTGAGAATGGCAAGCGCTTCCTGAGTCGTAGGCTCTCCAACTTTTACAGGCTGGAAACGTCGCTCAAGCGCAGCGTCCTTTTCAATGTTTTTGCGATATTCGTCCAGCGTCGTAGCGCCGATACACTGCAGTTCTCCGCGCGCAAGGGCGGGCTTGAGGATGTTTGCGGCATCCATGCTGCCTTCGGCTTTTCCTGCCCCCACAAGCGTATGGAATTCGTCAATAAACAGGATCACATTTCCCTGCTTCTGAACTTCCTTGACGGTTTCCTTCAGTCGTTCTTCAAATTCACCGCGGTATTTGCTTCCGGCGATCATACTGCCAAGATCCAGCGAAAGAATGCGTTTGCCACTCAGTGTTTCAGGAACTTTTCCGGAAACAATGAGCTGTGCAAGCCCCTCAACGACAGCGCTCTTTCCCACGCCAGGCTCGCCAATCAGCACAGGATTGTTTTTGGTGCGGCGGCTCATGATCTGCATGATGCGTTCGATTTCGGTGCTGCGCCCGATAACAGGATCCAGCTCCCCATCCTGTGCTGCCTTTGTAAGATCACGGCTGTGCTTTTCAAGGATTCCACTGCCTTCCTGTGCAGGAGAGGCGCCTGTGCCGGAAGGCTCTTCGCTGCTTTCGGGCTGATTGCTTGCAAGTGCTTCAAACAGCTTTTGCTGAAGATCCTGCGTGTCTACGCCCATGCTTTTGAGCAGATTGACAGCTACCCCTTCGCCTTCCTTCAAAAGGGAAAGCCAGAAATGCTCTGTGCTGACAAAGCTGTGGTGCAGCCGCCTGCTTTCCAGAATGCTGCCTTCAAGGATCTTCTTGCTTCTTGGCGTGAGCTCCAGCATGGAAACTTGCTGGGCATTTCCTTCGCCAAGTACACTCTTGACCTGCTCAAGAACGCTTTCGTAAGTGATGTTTTCCGGCAACAGGCCTGCAACCACAGGGCCGGGATCTTTCAAAAGCCCCAGAAGCAGATGCTCTGTTCCCACATAGCTTTGATGCAGGGAAGAGGCAGCCTGCTGTGCGGCAGCAATCGCACGCTGTGCTCTCTGGGTAAACCGTCCAAAAATGGCCATTTTATTCCTCCTGGTAGTTGTTTTGAAGTGTTCCGCGAATCAGCATACAGCGCGCTTCATCTGCACTTTCAATTGCATCAAATTCCTGGGCGTAGCGCTGCGCATGTGCCTCCTGCGCGACAGTGAGCAAGTCGTCGACTGTTTTGAGAGAAAGATGGAAAATACCCATTGACGTTCCCAGACGCAGGTGGCTCCAATGCTGCATGAACTCTTTTTCGTCCATCTTGACAGCATAACGCAGAATGCCGTAGCTCCTCCAAAGCGCATCTTTCCAGTCAGTGGGTTTTTCCTTCATCGCGCGCTCACGCAGCGCGGTTTCCATCCCGATCAACTGGCGTCCTACGCCTGTGACGGCTTCGATGATCTCTTCTTCCGTACGGCCAAGCGTAACCTGATTGCTCACCTGATACAGATCTCCCAGCGCATCGCTTCCCTCGCCATAGATGCCGCGGATCGTCAGGCCGAGCTTGGCGACGTTCTGGTTTACATTGCCCATTTGCTTATAGCGCGTAAGAAGCGGTAAATGCATCATCAGGGAAGCACGCATACCGGTGCCGGTATTGGTGGGACAGGAAGTGAGGTATCCAAGCTGCGGATCAAAACTGAACGTACATACAGATTCCAGCTTGCTTTCCAAAGAAAAGACATCCTGTGCAGCGACAGCAAGATCAAAACCGGGCCGGATTGCCTGAATGCGCAAATGGTCTTCTTCGTTGACCATAATGCTCACGTGTTTATCATCGCGGATCAGTGCGGCGCCGGCGTCTGCGTGCTTGAGCAGATCACGGCTGATCAGATGCTTTTCGACCAGCTTTTGCTGATCAAGCTCTGCCATCTCTTTCATTTTGTAAAGGGTGAAGCCATCCGCTTCTCCCGATACAGCAGATTGCGCGCGTTCAATGCATAACTCTGCATTTTCAGGATTTTTGATATTTGAAAAGGGCAAATCAAAATAGTTTCTTGCAAGCCGCACACGTCCGGAGACAACAACGGCCTCGTTTGCCTGGCTCATCCGTTTGCTGCCTCCTTCTTTTCAGTCAAAGCCCTAAGTTCGTCACGATATTTCGCAGCGTCTTCAAAGTTCTCAACAGCAACAGCATCGTCCATTTTTTGCTTCAATTCCATAATTTGTGCATCCAGCAGACAGGCAGGATCCGGCTCGTAGGCGGCAGGCTGCCGCCCGGCGTGCTGAGCGCGGCCATGAATGCGCTTAAGCAGCGGCTGCAGCTGCTGAGCAAAATCACGGTAACATTGTGCGCAGCCAAGACGACCGGTATGCTCGAATTCGGCATAGGTAAGACCGCAGCCGCTGCAGGCCGGAGAAGCAGCTTCCGTTTCTTTTTTCTGCTCAGAATGAAGCACGGACAGAATCGAACTGAGGAAGGACTGAATATCCCCCTTTGCAAGGCTTGACTCCATTTTTTTCATGCATTCCTGACAAAGACGGCGCGTTTTGACGCCGGCGCCGGTTGTAACCGTAATGGAAACTGTAGCGTTATTTTTTCCGCATTCTTCGCAAAGCATTCGGTTCCCTCCTTTTATTTGTGATGGCGCACGGCTTCAATGAGCATGCTTTTAAGTATCTTGGCGCGCAGTGTGTTTTTCATATCCTGAGGCATCGGAACGGAGAGAGCCTGCGGAGAAAGGGCAGAATTCATAACGGCGGCTTCTCCGGCTGTAATAAAGTCTCGTTCCTGCAACTGCTGAATCAGATGGGATGCTGTAAGCGGGTCGATCATATCTCCGATTCGCTCGTTAAGAATATAAAGAAGTTGTTCGCTGGTATCCTGCTGCATTCTGAAAATGCGAATATATCCGCCTCCACCACGACGGCTTTCGATAATATAACCGTGCTCCGGCGTGAAGCGTGTCGCCAGAACGTAGTTGATCTGCGAAGGCGCACAGCCAAAATATTCAGCAAGCTCATTGCGCTTTAATTCGATTTCGTGTTCATCCTGTGAAAGCAATGTTTTGATAAACTGCTCGATCGCATCGCTTAATCGCATGGAGATCCTCCCTTCGTCAAAAACTGACCATCTTTGACTATTGGTATTGTATCATGGCAGCATGGGAAATGCAATGACAAATGAAGGTGAAAAAACCATGCCGAAAAGTCGGCATGGGATAAGGTGATTATTTGCTTTTGAGAAGCATTTCCGTTTTGAGGCGTGCATAGCCGATCACTGTGATCATCAGGGCTGCAAGTGCATCCACGATGATATCTTTCATTGTGTCCAAAAGTGCAGAATGGCCTGTCAGCACCGTTCCATCAGCTGTGATGAATTTTTGCATATTCAGGTTCAACAACCCATCGAATGCAAATTCGTAGATCTCCCATACAGCGCCGCAGCTTAATGCAAAGCAGAAGGCAAACAACGCAATAAAGGCTGGAGAAAGGGAAACATTGACCGTTTCACTGTCATTGAGCCAGCTGACCAGGATAAAGCCAAGCGCACCGAGCATGGCGCCGGAAAAGAAATGCAGGATGGTATCCCAATGAGGCACGAGATAGTAAAAGTTCAGCACTTCACCCAGTACGATGGCACAGTATAGAAACAGGTAGTACATGATGTAGATGAAGTTTGGAATGGTGAATTTCCACTTCCGGCTGACAACGGAAGGAAGCGAGAAAACAACAAGTCCCAAAAGACACTGAATGAACATCAGTACGTAATCGCTGCGGACAGGTGCATATTCACGTCCAATAACACTTAATGGCTTCGGCAGAATAATGCGTGCCAGAGAATAGAGGGAGCACAGAATCAGTGTGAAGAAGAGCAGCTTTCCCAAACGCTCGTGTCCGGTTTGTTTGCGATAAACTTTCATGAAGGCGTTGTCTCCTTACGGGGTCTCAAATTGGGTTGCATAACCAAGCAGGTCCTTCCACAGAGGATGGCTTTGATCAAGGATCAGCGTGGCGTTTCCATCCATGGCGTTTTCAAGTGCCTGAAGCGAGCGCCAGTATGCATAGAAGTCAGCATCGGTTCCGTAGGAAGCGGCATAGATCTCCAGTGCGGCGGCATCGCCTTCGCCGCGGATAACACCGGCGTCGCTGACGGCGGCCGCTTCAATGCGGCGTGCCTCCAGATCAGCACTTGCAACGGCTTTCTGATATTCTTCCTGACCTTCGCTTCGAAGCTGCTGGGCCACCTTGGCACGGTCAGCCTGCATGCGTGCATAGGTGCTTTCAATGTTGGCTGCAGGCAGGATTGTACGGTGAACCTGAATATCCTTGATTTCGATGCCGCGCGGTGCCATGTCGGTATTGATTGTCCGCAGGCCCTGAGCAAGCGCTGCGTTGAGAGCGTCCTTGTTGCTTACAAAATCCTCTGCGCTCAGACGGTTGATTGCCTGTACAATGACAGGATGGATCAGATTGTCCAGCTGGTTTTCTGCGCTGGTCATGGACCCAAGCTTCAGGTTGAACAGAGCAGGATCGGCAATGCTCCACTGAGCGTAGGTCTTGATATAATACTGTTTCTTCTCGGAAGTATTCACAACTTCGCTGTCGCTTACGTAGGTATACATTCTTGAAGAGTATTTCTCTACAGTATCGACAAACGGCATCTTCAGATGCAGGCCGCTGCCTCTGAGCATCTTTATATCTCCGCTTGTACTGATTTCGCCTTCCAGCAGTGCGGCATAATCATTATGGAAAGTGTTGCTTTCGTTCAGAATGATTTTTTTGATCAGGCCAAAGCGGCTTACAACGCACTGTTCGGCTTCGCCAACAATAAAGAAGCTTTGTGAGAGAAGAACGACTGCTGCAACGGCAACCGCTGCAATCAGCAGATATTTATGCATCCTTTCGCGTATATAACGGCCGCGCGCTGCTTTTTCAAAATCATATGCGTTGTCATTCATGGTTTGCGTCTCCTTCGGCAAAAGAATCAATTTGATGCGAAACAGAAGTTTCCAGATCCAATATTTTAAGGATATTGCTGTCGGGTTCGGAAACGATGATGCGTCCGCTGTTTTCAAGCACGCGTTCCATTGTTTCGATCAGAAGCCTTCTGCGTGTAATCTCAGGAGCGGATTTGTATTTCTCATACACGGCGTCAAAAACAGCCACTTCGCCTTCGGCCTGAGCGATTGTTTCTGCCTTGTAGGCTTCGGCTTCCTGAAGAATCTGATAGGCCTTTGAACGTGCCTGAGGGAGAACCTGATTGGCGTATTTTTCTGCTTCGTCCAGGCGCTTCGTTTTTTCGTTGTTGGCGTTGTTCACGTCTTCATAAGCAGAGGCGACGTCTGTGGGGACGGTAATGTTTTGAATACGAACGTCGTTGATTTTCACACCCATCTCATAGGTGTCGATCAGTGCCTGAAAGTCCGGCAGCACCTGCTGCTCAATTTCTTCTTTGTTCAGCAGTGCGTCATCAAGCGTACGGTTTTGGATATTGCGGCGGATGATGGCTTCAAAAGCAAGCTGAAGTGTTCCTTCAGGATCATCCACATCAAAGGCGTATTGCTTGACGTCGCGAATGGTATACTGATAAATGGCTTCAATGGATACCAGACTGTCGTCATTGGTCAGCATGACGCTTTCATCCTGCACGTCGGCATATTTTGCAGCGGTACCGACTGCAGCCGACTGTGTTGTGCGAAAACCGTATTCTTTTGTGTGAATAGTTGTAACGCTTTCCTTGATGACGCTTTGGACAAGCGGCAACTTCCAGTACAGGCCAGGCCCCTTTGTGGACGTTACGCGCCCAAATGTCAGCAAAAGTGCTTCTTCACCCTGTGCAACACGAAAAAAACAGTCCGATGCTGCACCAAGCAGTATAACTGCAACAATGGCAGCAATGATCAGAAAGCGTGGCATTTTTTTGCGACCCATAATAATCCTCCTCGATATGTTCCTTAACCGGACAGGTCTATCATAACACATTCTTCCTTTTTGAAAATGAACAATGTCTGAATTATGCATTTTATATGCTCAAAACATCAGTGTTGTGAGTCGAAAGATAAACGTGCTATAATAATGCTATCATATTCGTTGGGAGGAAGTATATGCTTAGTCAGCAAGCCGCGGCGGAGGTTTTGAACGCTGCTTTAGCCAGCGGGGGAGAATTTGCAGAAATCTTTTTGGAAGACCGGCGTGACAATGCATTGGTTCTTCAGGATAACCGGATTGAAACAGTTCACTCCGGGCGCATCCACGGCGCAGGTATTCGCGTGTATGTTGGGTTGAACGCTGTTTATACATATACAAACGCAACGGATCGGGATGGCCTGCTTCGCTGTGCGCGTCAGGCAGCGGCAGCCGTACAGGAATACAGGTCCCTAGCAGGCATAAAGCCTTTTTATGTGCCACAGAGGGAGAACATTCATCATATCAAACTGTTGCCGTCAGCCGTGGCTGCCCGAAAAAAGGCTGAAGTGCTGCGAATGGCAAATGCAGCTGCGCGTGATGTGAGCGCGGAAATTGCACAGGTTATTTGCTCCTATAAGGACAGCGAACAGGACGTGCTGATCTGTAACAGTGACGGTCTGTTTACAACAGACAGGCGTGTGTATACCAGACTGGCATGTCAGGTTGTTGCCAGCAGTGGAATGGAAAACCAAACTGCAACAGAAAGCCCCGGCGCCATGATGGGATATGAACTTTTTGAAACCCATGTTGATCCGGAAGCATCCGCACGCAGTGCTGCAGAAACAGCCATTCGTATGCTGCATGCCTCGCAGTGCCCGTCCGGCATTATGCCTGTAGTTATCGACAACGGTTTTGGCGGTGTTATTTTCCACGAGGCCTGTGGCCATAGTCTGGAAGCCACCAGCGTTGCATTCGGCATGAGCGAATTTTGCGGGAAGCTGGGTCAGCAGATCGCTGCACCTTGTGTTACAGCCATTGATGATGGAACGCTTGCCAACGAATGGGGCAGCGAAAATATCGACGACGAAGGTACACCGACCAATAAGCTGGTGCTGATTGAAAATGGTGTGCTGAAAAATTACATGATCGACCGCCTGAATGGCAAACGAATGGGAATGGCTCCCACGGGAAGCGCACGCAGGCAGAGTTATGCCTTTGCGCCTACTTCACGTATGCGCAATACGTATATCGCACCGGGAAACGATGCGGATGACGAGATCATTTCCAGCATGGGCGATGGACTGTATGCTGCCAAAATGGGCGGAGGCTCCGTCAATCCTGCCACAGGCGAATTCAACTTTGCCGTGCAGGAGGGTTATCTTGTTAAAGACGGAAAAATTGCGGAGCCTGTACGTGGCGCAAGCCTGATCGGAAAAGGCGCCGACATACTGATGAAGATCGACCGTGTCGGCAGGAACATGAAAATGGCTCAGGGCATGTGCGGCAGTTTGAGCGGAAGCGTACCAACAAATGTAGGCCAGCCGATGATCCGTGTTTCCGGTATTACGGTCGGCGGCCGCGCATAAGGGAGGAAAAGAAATGGAGCATTTCCTGAATCAACTGTTTGAGGCAGCCAAAGCAGCAGAAATTGAAGCATGTGAGGCATACATCGTTGAACGCGACAGCTTCGGAGCAATGATTGCTGAGGGTGAAGTGACAGAATATAAAAGCAATCAGACACACGGTTTGGGTTTTCGTGGTATTAAAAACGGCCGTATGGGCTACTCCGCCACGGAAGCCTTCGACGAGGCGTCTATTGATCAGCTGGTGCGCGGTGTATGTGAAAGTGCTGAGTTGTGTGAAGATGAAGATATGGAGTTCCTTTATGATGGTGCGGGAGAAGTGCCGCAGATGAAACTCTGCATTGATGAGGATGACAATATCCCCGCTTCAGAAAAAATCGAACTGGCCAAGCAGCTTGAAAACTGCATGAAAGCATATGATTCCCGCATTGTCAAAACAAACCGCAATTCAATCCGTACCGGGCGTTACAGGGTTCGAATTGTTAATTCTTACGGTATGGACAGAACTTTTACCGAAGACTCATATATCATGTTTGGTATGGCCATGGCAAAAGACGAGACTTCAGTTTCGACGGGTTTTTACGGTGTCGCTGGACGTACGCCTGATATCCTGCAGCCTGAAAAAATCGGCACAGAGACGGCAAGACGAGCAGTATCCATGCTTGGAGCCAGACAGGTTCCATCCGGACAGTATCGTGTTGTTTTTGAAAACGAAGCCATGGCTGACCTGCTTCAAACATTCTGCGGTATCTTTTCTGCCGAAAACGCTCAGAAGGGATTGTCGCTGCTGAAGGGACGTCAGGGCGAAGCAGTTGCTTGTGCAGCTGTCAGCATTATTGACGATCCACTGCTGCTTGACGGGCTGGAATGCAGACCCTTTGACGCAGAAGGCGTACCCTCTTGTGCGCATACCGTTATTGAAGACGGTGTTTTTAAAACTTTCCTGCATAATCTGAAGACGGCTTACAAAGATGGCGTTCAGACAACCGGAAATGCCAGTAAAGCAGGCTATGCTTCTGCGGTTCACGTTGCTCCGTCGAACCTCTATATCAAACCCGCCCAAAAGACAGCAGATGAGCTGCTAGGTATTGCAGGAAACGGTATACTGATTACCGAAGTTTCTGGTCTGCATGCGGGTGCAAATCCTGTCAGCGGTGATTTTTCGCTTTTATCGAAGGGATTTGCGTTTGAAAACGGAAAGATCGTGCATGCTGTTGAACAGATCACAGTTGCGGGAAATTTTTATGATTTGCTCATGAACATCCGCGAGGTTGGAAATGATCTGGTATTTCCGCTGGGAGGCATTGGTTCGCCAAGCGTTTTTGCTGGCGAAATGGCTATCAGCGGAAGCTGAAAAAACAATATTATTTTAAGAAGGCTTCCCTGATGGGAAGCCTTCTTGATGTGTATTATCGGTTATCTTTAAAGTAGCGAATATCTTTGAAGGACGTTTTCGCCCGGTCGACAAACCATGTCTTTTCATTCCAGCGAACATGAAGTGTATGATCATCAACAAGACCTAAAACCTCAACCTCATTTGCTGAAGAAAGCATGATGGATTCAGAAGGGTCTTTTAAAAGAGACTGATAAAGCCTGATGCCGGAAGCACTGGTTTGCACAGTTGGGATCCCGTAATAAGTCGGATTTTGTCCCTGTCCTTCTATGTACACAAATTCACGCTTCATGTAACCGATTCGTCCATACAGGTCAACCTTTACCCAGTTTCCATCCTCAGCAAAACCCGTAAGCTTGGCGATACAGCCGTTATAATACTTTCCAAGACTTTTGGAAGCGGTGGATGGTTGTTCGCGAAGGTGCAGACGGTCTTTTGAATTAGGATTGCTGATATATACATTTACAGTTTGATGTGAAAAATCCGTCATCCACGGACAATCCGCCGGCACAAAGCAGTAGTAATTTCCTTCGCTGGTACCGGTTTGTACGGACAGATGCCACCAGTCATCCGTAAATCCCATCAGAGAGACGAGTTGCCCACCGGACACGGAAACAGTCGAACTTTTTGTGTCCTGGCAAGTATAGGCTGTGAATTTGCGGCTTGCAGCAAACTGAGGCATGTTGTCCGGTGAGGGAATGTCAGAAAGAAATTCGGTTTTCATATATCCAGCCAAGCTTCCTTTGCCTTCGCCAATACGCACATAGGCCCATTCCTGTTCAAGGGAAGAATCAAGAAGCGTTACAGGTGCGCCGTTATAATATTTGCCAAGGCTTTTTGCACTTATATCAGGCGAAACACGTAAGTGCAGTCTGTGATTCGGATTTGGATTGTTGATATAGACAGGTGCTTCTGCCGATGCGGCGGAATACAGGCATACCAGCAAAAGAAGGATTGCCAGAATCTTTTTCATAAGTGTTACACTTCCTCTTTTTGAACGTTCGTGATACAATAGCAAAGCTGTACCATCATACAAACGGCAAAAAAATGGTTTTTCTTCCCAGAAAAAATGATTTTTTTCAAAGAAAGGAGGGCGGAACACATGACGAAGCACGAACTGCTCAAAAAGGTTTTCGGTCACGAGGATTTTCGTGAAGGTCAGGAAAAGCTGATCGATGAATTGCTCAATGGTTATGATGTGCTGGGGGTAATGCCAACAGGTGCGGGAAAATCCGTTTGTTATCAGATTCCTGCACTAATGCTGGAAGGAATCGCGCTTGTTGTTTCGCCTCTGATTTCTTTGATGAAGGATCAGGTCATGTCACTGAAAGCAGCAGGTGTCGCAGCAGCCTACATTAACAGCAGTCTCACGCCCGGCCAGCAGCAGGAAGCGATTCGCCGTGCGGGAAACGGCATGTACAAAATCATTTATGTAGCGCCCGAACGTCTGCGAATGCCTGCTTTTATCCGCTTTGCCCAAAATGCCAATATTTCACTCATCGCCGTTGATGAAGCGCATTGTGTATCGCAGTGGGGACAGGATTTTCGTCCGAGCTACCTGCATATTTCAGAGTTTGTGTCTCGTCTCCCCAAAAGGCCTCCGATGGCTGCGTTTACTGCAACGGCTACGGCAAGCGTTCGCGAGGATGTGATACGCCTGCTCAGACTTGAAGAACCCTATTGCCTGTCGACGGGCTTCAACCGTCCCAATTTACGTTTTACGAATGTAAAACCGAGCAGTAAATTTGCAATGCTCCGCTCCTTTCTGAAAGATATGGGGGATGAATGCGGCATTGTTTACTGCAATACACGCAAAACAGTTGAGGAAGTAACAGCTAAACTGAATGAACTAGGTTATATTGCCACGCGCTACCATGCTGGCTTGACGGATGAAGAACGCATCAAAAACCAGGATGCATTCCAGTATGACCGTGCACAGATCATGGTTGCGACGAATGCTTTTGGCATGGGCATTGACAAGTCCAATGTGAGGTTTGTGGTTCATTACAATATGCCGCGTGATCTGGAAAGCTATTATCAGGAGGCCGGCCGCGCCGGACGTGATGGCGAACCGGCAGAATGCCTGCTGATGTACAGTGGTCAGGACGTGATAACTGCCAAATGGCTGATGGAGCATAACGACGCAAATCCGGACTTGACGGATGAGCAGCGTGAGACGATTGCGAAGGTCGATATGGAGCGCCTCCACAAAATGACGCGCTATGTCACAACCGGCAAGTGTCTCAGAAAATACATACTTGAATATTTCGGCGAAAAGGACGTGCCTGAGCACTGCGATAACTGTTCAACCTGTGAAGGACTGCCTTTTGATGTGGATACAGGAAGCGAGCGCTTGAGCCGTATCGGCAGCAAAGACAGCCGCAATGCCAATGCTTCCCGACAGCCGCACGGTTTTACGGCATGGCAGAATGCATTGCTTGAAAACCTGAAGGTGCTCAGAAACCTGCTGGCAACACAGCAGCATATTCCGGCCTATACAGTGTTTTCGGATGCTTCGCTGATCGATATGGTGCGCCGTCGGCCAATGACGCCTGATGATTTTCTGGATGTTTCAGGTGTTGGTGTTTCCAAACAGGAAAAATACAGCCAAAGTTTCCTGCGGGTTCTTCGCGATGGCTTTGAACCCAACGCTGCAGCTGACGAATTTGCCGATATGATGCGCAGCAGGAAAACGCCTGCCGTCAATAAGTGCGAGCATTGGGCTGCAGAAGAAGAGCAGAGGCTCAAAAACGAATACTTCGGAGAAATGCCGCTTCAGGAGATTGCAGCCAAGCATGGAAGGACCATCGGCGCAATCCGACTCAGACTGCAAAAAATAGGTTTGATTGAGTAAGAAAAAAAACAAATAAAAAACCAAAACCACGTACTGATAAAATCGGATACGTGGTTTTGATACTTGTTATGCTCTTTTTTTCAATAATGCAACCAAAGAGAAAATCAGGAATGCGATAATGTTGGCCACAACAACACTGGCTCCGGCTGGCGTTGAAAAAAGATAACTGCAGCACAAACCGGCAAAGAAGCAAACAACGGAAACAACAGCCGAGCAAATCGTTACACTTCGGAAACTTCTGCAAACACGCATGGCGGTAAGTGCAGGAAAGATGATGAGACTTGAAATCAGCATTGATCCCATAACGCGCATTCCCAGAACAATTGTAACTGCAGTCAGAAACGCAAGAAGCATATTATAGGCTTCTGCATGGCTGCCTGTTGCGCGTGCAAAGGTTTCATCAAAGGTTACAGCGAAAATGGGGCGATAGAAAATGATAAACAGGATCAGGACCACGACTGCCAGCACAACACTCAGCCATACATCCGAAACGCTCATGGCCAGCACACTGCCAAAAAGATAATTGTTTACGTCACTTGTCATGCCGGAACTAAGAGACAGCACAATAACGCCTGTGGCCAGCGAGCCTGTAGAGATCATAGCGATGGCAGCATCGCCTTTGAGCTTGCCGCGGCTGCTGAGACGCAGCAGTAAAAATGCAGCCAGTACAACCACGGGAATAGTGATCAGCATGGGGGAAAGACCCATGGCTGTTGCAACTGCCAGCGAACCAAAACCAACGTGGCTCAGACCGTCGCCGATCATGGAATAGCGTTTTAGCACAAGGCTTACGCCAAGAAGTGCTGCACAGAGGGAAACCAGAATACCCACAACGAATGCACGCACCATGAAGTGATAGCTGAACATGGTTTGAAGCATATCAAACATGCGAGGCACCTCCTGCGAAAGCCTGACCAAGCTCGGTCGACCTGTATTCATCCGGCGTTCCCAGGAAGCATGCGCCGTTAGACATGTGCAAAATGCGGTCGGCATAGTTCAGAGCTGCACCGATATCATGGGAGATCATCACGACTGTCAATCCGCGTTCACGATGCAGCATTTCAATAATTTCATACATTTCTCGTGTGACAAGGGGGTCGAGCCCGGCGACGGGTTCATCCATCAAAAGCAAGCTGCGTGTTGCACAAAGCGCACGTGCCAGAAGCGCGCGCTGCTGCTGACCGCCGCTGAGTTCCATAAAGCTTTGCCTGCGGATGGACTCAATGCCAAGCAGTTCGATGTTTTCCATGGCCGTTTTGCGCATGGACGCCGTAAGAAATGGCGATCGCCCTCTGCAGCCGCTGGTCACAACCTCCCACACAGAAGCAGGAAAGTCATTTTGCACATCAGTACGCTGCGGCAAGTAACCGATGGCGGAACGCTGCAATCCTTCGCCATAATGCACGCAGCCGCGCACAGGAGTGATCAGGCCTAAAAGACCTTTGATCAGCGTGCTTTTGCCGGATCCATTTTCACCTACAACGCAAAGATATTCATTTGATTTGATCTTCAGATCGAGATGATCGATGATCACGCGTCCTTCGTAGGCAAAGCAGGCTTTTTTACAGGTAATCAGCGCCATTAGTTGAGCGCCTCCTTCAGTACTTCAACATTATTCCACATCAGGCTCAGGTAAGTGGCTCCTGCTTCAATTTCTTCTGCAGAAACATTGTGGCAGCTGTGAAACAGCATAGGAACAGCTCCTGTTTCTTCTGCAAGAATGTCGGCCGTTCTGCGACTGGAAAACTCAATATGGCATATGACAGGAATCTGCTGCGCACGTACAGTGTCAATCAGCGAAATAACAGTTCGTACGCTGGGTTCGCTGTCTTCGCTGCAGCCGGGGAAAGCTGCGTCATATTGCAGCCCGTATTCGTTTGCAAAATAACGCATGGGAAATCTGTCGCCAAAAATGAGCAATTTACGTTCGCTGTTCGCAACAATACTGCGGAACGCTGCATCAAGTTCATTTAATTCATTCAGATAGTTATCTAGCCTCTGAACATAAACAGAAGTGCTTTCTGGGCAGATTTCCTGCAACGCAGCGCTGAGCTTTTCAGCGAGAAGTATAACATTGACAGGAGAGGTCCACACATGCTCATCCATTTCTACAGCTTCGTGCTCGGGATCATGATCACAGTTTTCGTCATGAGCATGATCGTGTGCATGTTCCATACTTGCTGAAAGATCTTCTTCCAGCAGACGTACATGCGCCATCAAACTGAAAGTGCGTGGGGAATTCTCGCCAAAGGAGGAGAGGATTCCATCGATCCAGTGGTCGCTTTCGCTGCCCGTATAGATGAAAAGATCGGCATTCTGAATCGTGATAATGTCCTGCGGTGTGGGTTCATAACTGTGACTTTCGGCACCTGGGGGCAAAAGCATCGAAATGTTTGCAGTGTCTCCTGCAACGCTTCGCGCCAGATCAAATGAGGGAAAGTTCGTGGTGACAATCGTAATGGGGGCTTCCACAGCAAAGACCTGAAGCGGAAGCATTGCGACCATCAGCAGCAACAGGCAGAGTTTGGTGAAATATCGTTTGGTCATGTTTACCTCATTTCTGCCTGCAGGCTTCGCAGCGTCCGTACAGGATCGTCTGGCCTTCATCCAGCGTAAAGCCGTGATGCATATTGAGATGACTTGCAAAGGCTTCCACTTCATCACAGTGCAGATGCGCAAGCGCTCCGCAGTTGATGCAGCGAATATGCAAATGGCTTTTGTTGCATGGATTGTATTGATAATGTGCCGCTGCACCGCGTTCGTGCGGAGCATAACGGCGTAAGCGTCCTGCCTGACACAAACGTGTAATGACGCGATAAACCGTCGTCTGGCTGACATCCATTCCTCTTTCCTGCAAAAGAATGTGCACGTCTTCGGCGGTCAGGCATGCTTCGCCCAGGGTTGAAAACAATTGCTCGACAGCTTCCTGTTGTTTCGTCTGGTAGCTTCCGCGGGTCATAAGTGCTCCTTAGAAAACAAATTGAAAATGATTTTCATTTTCGATTTCGAAGTATACTGTAGCTGTACGGAGTATGTCAAGCTTTTTTAAAGGTTTTCTTCATGTTTTTGTCTGTAAGGTTTTTCTGAAAGAGAGCTTGCAACATCTCGGTGGGCATGATATCATAACTTTGTATGCGTTTTTGCATATTTAAGGAGGAAATATGTGTTACGATTTTGATGCGCTGCTCAACAGCGTGGAAAAGCCTGCCCGATATACCGGCAGCGAGATGAATGCACAGGTCAAGCCTTTTGCATCCGCTGACGTTACATTTGCTTTCTGTTTTCCGGATACCTATGAAGTTGCCATGAGCCATCTGGGCATGAAGATTCTCTATGGCATTCTGAATGACCTTCCGTATGCGGTGTGTGAACGTGTGTGCATGCCGTGGGTAGACATGCTTTCCAAAATGAAGGAACAAAATGTTCCGCTTTGTTCTCTGGAAAGCCGTACGCCTCTTAAAGAATTTGATATTGTTGGTTTTACGCTGCAGTATGAAATGAGCTATACCAACATTCTGGAAATGCTCCATCTGGGCAGCATACCTGTGAAGGCTGCTCAACGCAGCGAAAACGATCCTATCGTTGTGGCGGGCGGTCCCTGCGCCTTTAACCCCGAACCACTGCATCAGTTTATTGACGCCTTTATGATCGGCGACGGTGAGGACGTAATCGTTGAGCTTACGGACATCATTCGGGATTGCCGTAAGAATGGCATTTCCCGCAGAGAATGCTTGAAAAAGCTTGCCTCGCTTCGCGGCGTCTACGTCCCCAGTCTTTACCATGACGAATACAATGAAGACGGGACGCTTAAAAGCATAACGCCTGTTGAGGACAACATCCCGCAACGTGTGCTTAAATGCATCGTGACCGATTTTGAAAATGCGTATGTACCGACGCATCCTCCGGTTCCGTATGTACAGGTCGTTTTTGACCGTATCATGCTTGAAATCATGCGCGGCTGCACGCGCGGTTGCCGTTTTTGTCAGGCGGGTATGCTGTACCGTCCAGTCAGAGAGCGCAGTGTTGACCGCCTTGTTGAGGTTGCCAGAGAGTCGGTTGAAAATACTGGTTATGAAGAAATTTCACTTTCTTCTCTTTCCTCCAGCGATTACTCCTGCATTTCACAGCTTGCTGAAAAGCTGTCTGAGGAGCTTAAGGACAAGCGCGTTTCGCTTTCTCTGCCCAGCCTGCGTGTGGACAAGTTTGTTCAGGATACGCTTACTCATACGCAGAAGGTCAAAAAAAGCAGCCTGACTTTTGCTCCGGAGGCCGGTACCCAGCGCCTTCGTGATGTAATCAACAAAAACGTTACGGAAGAGGACCTCAGCAATACCCTTACCAATGCGTTCTCCAATGGATGGAATGCTGTGAAGCTTTACTTCATGACGGGCCTTCCCACGGAAACAGATGAGGACCTTCTGGGTATTGCGGAAATGGCCAAACTTGCGGCCAACGCATACTACAGCGTTCCAAAACAGCAGCGCGTGAAGGGTCTTCGCGTCACCTGCAGCGCTTCCGTATTTGTGCCCAAGCCTTTCACGCCTTTCCAGTGGTGTGCGCAGGACAGGCCCGAAGAGGTACTTCGCAAGCAGCATATGGTCAAGGACGCGTTCAGGCCGCTTAAGTCTGCCGCTTTCCATTACCATGATTCCGGCGTAAGCCAGATGGAAGCATGCTTTGCCGTGGGCGACCGTCGTTTGTCGAATGTGTTGTACCGCGCATGGGAACTGGGCTGTCTGCTTGACGGATGGACAGAGCAGTTCCATTATGATCTGTGGAAACAGGCATTTGACGATTGCGGACTGTCTATCGATTTCTATGCTCACCGTGTTCGTGACCTGGATGAAGTGTTGCCCTGGGATCACATTGATGCCGGAATCAGCAAATCCTTCCTGAAACGCGAATATGAAAAAGCGTTGCGCGCAGAAACCACCCGTGACTGCCGCGAAGGCTGCAATGGCTGTGGACTGCAGAAGCTGAAGGGAGTGTGCAGCGGATGCGAATGATGGTTGTTTTTGAAAAAGGTGCGCAGCTGCGCTTCATCGGCCATCTTGATTTGATGCGCACCATGCAGCGCGCGCTTCGGCGTACCGGTCTGCCCATTAAGTATTCAAATGGTTTCAATCCTCATATCAGGCTGAGCTTTGCCGTTCCGCTGAGCGTGGGTGTGATTGGTCTTCGTGAACTGATGGAGGTCCCGGTTGAAGACTGTGTAACTGCTGATGAGTTCATGCAGCGTATGAATGCAGTACTCCCTGACTGCCTGCAGATTCGCTGCTGCAAAGCTGTGGAGGATACATTCCCTGCACTGATGTCATTGGTTGCAGGCGCTGACTATCGAATTACCTTTGTAAAAACTGCTGAAGGAAAAAAGGCGGCCCAGTGTTTTTCCGGCTTTATGAATCTGACGGAGTATGTCACCAACCGCAGAACCAAGAGCGGCGAAAATCCGTGCGACATTCGTCCCTTTGTGCTTGCTGGCAAGTGCGAAGAAGCGGATGACGGCTACACGATTGAACTGCATACAGCGGCTTTGAAAAACGGTATGCTCAAACCTGCGCTCTGGTTTGACTCGCTTTGCGAATATGCAGGCTGTGCAGAGGTGCCTCATCTGATTTATCGCACTGCGATTCTTGCGAAGTCTCAGAACGGCAGCCTGATCCCCATGGAGGAACTGTAAAATGGCATACCAGCTGCTGGTAGACCAGCAGGAAGAACGTATACGTACCGCTTTGATAAAAGACCGTGAACTCGTTGAATATTACGAAGAAAACCGTCTTTGCGGCAGTATGGTTGGAAGTATCCTTCTTGGACGTGTTGAGCGCGTTCTTCCGGATATCAAAGCTGCATTTGTCAAAATCGGACAGCCGCTGAATGGATTTCTTCCGCTGAAAGAAGCGCAGAGCTACCATCAGACCTGCGGTGACACCTCCTTAATGACTGGCCAGGACATTTTGGTTCAGGTCAAAAAAGATCCCAAAGGCGGAAAGGGCGCTTTTCTCACACGAGATATTTTACTGCCCGGCCAGTATATTTTGCTGATGCCGTGTAACCGTTTTATTGGGCTGAGCAAGCGAATCGAGGATACTGATGACCGTCAGCGTGCTCAACAACTTGGCGAAAAAATTGCAGACGGACGGTTTGGCATCATTGTGCGCCATGCAGCACTGTTTGCATCTGAGTCCGAGGTTCTTGAGGAAACAGAGGAACTGTGGCAGCTGTGGCTGTCTGTCAGTCAAAAGGCTTCCTTTGTTAAGCCGCCAGCAGTCCTCTACAGCGAGCCGGAAATCTCTGAAATTCTTCAGCGTGACTATGGAGCGCGTCATTCGATAGAACTCATTCGTGAAAAAAGCGCTGTTATAAGCGCCTGGAATGCCTACAGGGTCGACCGACAGGTCAGGGAAGCACTGGAAAGACGCGTGCAGCTTGAAGATGGCGGAAGCCTTGTGATCGACGAGCGCGAAGCACTGCAGACGATCGATGTTAACAGCGGAAGCCACGTGAAGACAGCGGGGGATGTTTCTCTTGCGCTTGAAGAAAACCTTCGTGCTGTGCCGGAGATTGCCAGACAGATCCGTCTGCGCCGGTTGAGTGGAATCATACTGGTCGATTTTATCGACATGGACTCAGAAAAAGAACGCGACCTTGTGTTGGAAGCGATGCAGCAGGCTGTCGCGGATGACCGTGTGAAAACAGTCATTCACGGCTTTACCCGTCTGGGCCTGCTGGAAATGACAAGAAAACGTACGGCAGATTCGCTGCGGGAGGCAATGACTGTACCATGTGCTGCATGTCGTGAATCCGGCCGAACCCATAACCGATAACGAAAGGAAAGCAAAACGTGCAACATCAACCTGTCTATGTAACGGAAGCGAAACGTCTGGAGCAGGAAAGCGCCATTGAACAGATCCTTTCCATGCAGGAACGCCCGAAAAGCTTTCATATTGTGACCTATGGCTGCCAGATGAATGCGCATGACAGCGAGAAGCTGGCCGGCATGCTGATTCAGATGGGCATGACGGAAGCTGCGGACCGTCGTGACGCCGATCTGGTGCTGTTTAATACCTGCTGCGTACGTGACAATGCTGAACGTCGTGCTTTGGGCAATGTTACGTGGCTTAAGGAAATCAAAAAGGACAAGCCCGAACTGATCATCGGCGTGTGCGGATGCATGGTTCAGCAGCCGCAGATGGCAGAGCGTATTCTGAAGCAGTATCGGTTTATCGATTTGGCTTTTGGCACGCACAACCTTCACAGGCTTCCTACGCTGCTTTTGAATCTGCTGACCAAACGCACCAGAGTCGTCAGCATCAGCGATCAGGAAAACCTGATTGCTGAAGGTCTGCCGGTCAAACGTCTCAATGCGCATCATGCCTACATCACCATTATGTATGGCTGCGATAACTTCTGTTCTTACTGCATTGTTCCCTATGTCCGCGGACGCGAGCGTTCCCGTAAAATGGCAGACATTCTTCATGAGGCGGAAGGTTTGCTTGAAAGCGGTGTTCAGGAGATCATGCTGCTTGGCCAGAATGTAAACAGCTATGGCAACGGATCTGAAGGAAGAGAAACGTTCCCGGGCCTGCTTCGGGAACTCGACCGCCTGGGCGTGCCGCGCATCCGTTTCATGACCTCTCATCCCAAGGATCTGAGTGATGAACTGATCGACGTGATGGCTAACAGCAGTCATATTTGCAACCATCTGCACCTGCCGGTCCAAAGCGGCAGCAACGAGATTTTGCGTCTGATGAACCGGCGTTATACGAGGGAAGACTATCTGCGCAAGGTTGAAAAACTGCGGGCCGCTGTGCCGGGTATCGGCCTTACAACGGACCTGATCGTCAGTTTCCCTGGCGAGACGGAAGCACAGTTTGAGGATACCTGCTCTCTGGTGCGGGAAGTTGGTTATGATGCTGCCTTTACCTTCATTTATTCTCCCAGAGAAGGTACGCAGGCTGCAAAAATGGATGGAAGGATTCCGGAAGAAGAATCGTCACGCCGCATTGAAAAGCTGATTCGCGAGGTGGAAGCATCAACCGCCCGTGTGCATCAGAGCATGATCGGCAAAGATGAGATGGTTCTTGTCGAAGGACTTTCCAAACGCGATCCCAACAAGATTTCAGGCAAGGGAACGCGAGGCATTACGGTTACGCTGGATGGTTCGGCTGAGGATATCGGCAGGATCATTCCGGTTACCATAACTTCTGCTGCGGTCAATACACTTCGCGGCGAACGAAAAGAAAGGTGAGTTTGAAAATGGAAAAGGTACTGAATCAGGCTGAAATGCTGGCGGAAGCCATTCTGGAAAGCGAAGAGTACATTGCCATGCGTCTGGCCGAACAGGCTGCTATGAAGGACGAAAAGGCGACCCAGCTGATTGCTGCCTACAGCGAAAAGCGCCACAATGTTGAAATGCTTCTTGCCGACGCTAACATGGACCACGGCGCTCTGGCCAAGGCGGGCGAGGAACTGCAGAATGTTGAACATGCTATCGATGAAAACGAAGTGCTCAACAAGATGCGCGAGACCAACGACGCCTTCAACAATATGATGAAGAAGGTCAACAGCATCATTCGCTATGTTGTGACCGGCGAAGAAGAACACGAAGAAGGTTGCAGCGGTTCCTGCCACAGCTGCAGCGGCTGCCACTGATCACAAATCGTTTTTTGGCGCGCGGGTTTGAAATGACTCGCGCGCCTGCGTTGCAATACGAAAGGAGCGTACCGGATGGCGCTTACACCCATGATGCAGCAATATCTGCAGCTCAAGGAAAAATACAAGGGATGCATCCTCTTTTTCCGTCTCGGAGACTTTTACGAGATGTTTTTCGAGGATGCAAAGCTGGTATCCAAAGAGCTTGAGCTTACGCTGACAGGCAAGGACTGCGGCCTTGAGGAGCGCGCACCCATGTGCGGCGTTCCTTATCATGCTGCGTCCACTTACACAGCACGCCTGATCGAAAAAGGGTATAAGGTCGCTATTTGCGAACAGCTGACCGATCCTGCGCTGAGCAAAGGTCTCGTTGAACGCGATGTTGTGCGCATCATTACGCCAGGAACGGTTGTTGACCCCATGCAGCTGGATGAAAAAAGCGCCAGCTATGTGCTGTGTGTTATTTTCGTCAACAAAACAGCGCAGCTTGCCTATGCCGACGTCAGCACAGGTGAGATCGTGGTTCATCAGCTGCTGCAGGCAGAAAGAACGCTTCGCGATGAACTGATGCGTATTCGTCCGCATGAGATCGTAACCAACGATCTTGAAAAGCTCTCTGTTCATCTGACAGAAGATATCAGCTGTTCTGCACTTCCGGAAAGCTGTTACCAGAAAAAGAACGCAGAGCAGGCAGTGATCAGGCATTTCAAGGTTCATTCGCTTTCGTCGCTCGGCCTGGATGTGCATGACAAGCGTTTTATTGCCGCTGGTGCATTGCTTTATTATTTGAACGATACACAGCGCAACACGCTTTGCCACATAACCCAGCTGTCGATCTATCAGGGGGCAGATACCATGTTCCTTGATCGCATGACTCGCCGCAATCTTGAACTGACGGAGAGCCTTCGTACAGGTGAAAGACGTGGTTCGCTTTTGTGGCTGCTTGACAAAACGCATACGGCTATGGGTGCGCGACTGCTTCGTAACTGGGTGGAAAATCCCATGATCGATCTGGGGCGGATTCAGGCGCGTTTGGATGCGGTTGAGGCCCTGAAAGACCGTTACATGGAGGGTGAGGAAATCGGTCAGGCGCTGGAGGATGTGGCTGACATGGAGCGTTTGCTCGGTAAGATCAGCTACAATAATCTGGGCGCACGCGACTGCCTCGCGCTGCTGCGCTCGCTCAGAGCGGTACAGCCGGTAAAAACGCTGTTGTCCTCCTTTGAAGCGCTCCCGATTCAGGCGCTTGTGCGCACGCTTACGCCCCTTGAGAATCTGTGTGATCTGATCGAGCGTGCCATTGATCCGGATGCGCCCATCACCATGAGTGATGGAGGTATTATTCGTTCTGGATACCATCAGGAACTGGATGAGTATCGCGAAGCCCTTGTCAATGGCAAACAGTGGGTGCTGGATATGGAATCCGCCGAACGGCAGGAAACCGGTATCAAAAACCTGCGCATTCAGTATAACCGTGTTTTTGGTTACTATATCGAAGTGACCAAGAGCAATCTTTCGATGGTTCCTCTCCGATATACCCGACGACAGACGCTGGCTAATTCTGAACGCTACATCACTCCCGAACTGCAGGAGATCGAACGCAAGATCACCAATGCGCAGCAAATGTCGCTTGCGCTCGAATCAACGCTCTTTGCAGAGGTGCGTGAAGCAATTGCCAAGGAAATCAGCGCGATTCAGCAGAATGCACTTGCGCTGAAAACGGCGGATGCTCTTTTGTCGCTTGCTACAGTTGCCCGTGAAAATGACTATGTAAAGCCGAATATGAACGAAAATGGCGTGCTTCGTATCAACGAAGGCCGTCATCCAATCGTTGAGCGCATGGCCAGCGATGCTCCGTTCGTTCCCAATGACGTCGATATGGATACGGATGAAAACCGTATGCTGATCGTCACAGGCCCCAACATGGCAGGTAAGAGTACCTATATGCGTCAGGTGGCGCTGATCACCCTGATGGCGCACATCGGCAGCTTTGTTCCTGCTACCTCTGCGGAGATCAGTCTGTGTGACCGTATATTTACCCGCATTGGTGCATCTGACGATCTTGCTGGTGGACAGAGTACCTTCATGGTGGAAATGAGTGAAACGGCTGCGATTCTCAGAAGTGCCACGCAAAAATCGCTTGTCATTCTTGACGAGATCGGTCGCGGAACCAGCACATTTGATGGACTGGCTATCGCATGGTCGGTCGTTGAATATCTGCTCGACAAGAAAAAGATTGGGGCAAAGACGCTTTTTGCCACGCATTACCATGAACTCAGCGAGCTGGAAGGTCGTTTCCAGGGCGTGAAGAACTACTGTATCTCCGTTATGGAACACGGCGAAGATGTGATCTTCCTTCGTAAAATCATGCCCGGCGGCGCTGACAAGAGCTATGGCGTGCATGTGGCCCGTCTGGCGGGTGTTCCTGCGCAGGTAGTGGCGCGCGCACATGAAATCCAGGCAAGACTTGAAGTCAGCGATATCAACCAGGAGGCCATTTCTTCCAGCATTCTTGAGAAAAAGAAAAAAGAAGCCAAACAGACGGATATGTTTCATCTGGCGCAGGATGACTTGATCGAAGAACTGCAAAATCTGGATGTGCTGTCTGTTACGCCAATGGATGCGCTCAACATTCTTTTCCGTCTGCGCGAAAAAGCGCGGCAGCTGTAAGGAGGCTATATGGCTTTGATCAGAAAGCTGTCCCCTGAGATCATCGGTCAGATCGCAGCGGGAGAAGTAGTGGAGCGCCCTGCTTCGGCTGTCAAAGAACTGGTTGAAAACAGCATTGACGCAGGTGCAAAAAATGTAACAGTCGAACTACGTGAGGGTGGTATCAAATATCTGCGCGTCAGCGACAACGGCCGTGGTATTCCACCCGAACAGATTCGCATGGCTTTCGAACGTCACGCAACAAGCAAGATTTCTGAAGCAAAAGACTTGTTTGATATTCAAACGCTTGGCTTCCGCGGCGAGGCTTTGGCGTCTATTGCCGCCGTTGCCCGCGTAACGTGTACGACTCGTACGCAGGATGCCCCCTTTGGAACTCGTGCTGTTGTAGAGGCTGGGGAGTTTACCGATATCCGCCAGGCAGCTTCGCCGGTTGGTACGACCATCGTCGCAGAAGACCTCTTCTTCAACACGCCTGTTCGGCTCAAGTTTCTGAAAAAGCCGGCACAGGAAGCACTCCTTGTTTCAGATTATATGCTCAGGCTCATTTTGTCACATCCTGAGGTTGCTTTCCGTTTTGTCAGCCAGGGCAAAACGGTCTACCACAGCATGGGTGATGGCAAGCCCGAATCGGCTCTGTATTCTATCTATGGCCGTGAGGCTTTTCAGCAAATGAAAAAGGTGTCCGGCCATATGAATGGCGTTTTGATTTCCGGTTATGTGGGCACGGGAGAACTTTCGCGCGGTAACCGCCAGCACCAGTCTTTCTTTGTCAACGGGCGATATTTCCGCAGCGCCCTTTTAAGCCACGCGCTTGAAAAAGGCTGCGAGGGCGCTGTGATGATTGGTCGCTTTCCAATGTGTGCTCTGTTTCTGGAAGTGCAGCGGCAGCAGGTTGACGTTAACGTGCATCCCAACAAGCTGGAAGTGCGTTTCCAGAATGAAATGGCCGTTGCAGCTGCCGTTGAAACCCTTGTTCGCGAGGCAATGCAGGCAGAAAGCTTAAGTGCACGGCTGAGTCAGCCTGTTAAAACAGAGCCGATTGCACAACAGCCTTCTGCACCAAAGAGCAGCTTTTCCATTGTTGAACTGGATGCTCCGCAAAAGGAAAGCCCTGTTTTGGAAAAAACGCTTGTGCAACCCGAGAAGGCGACGACCATCAATGTCAGTACTGCACCGGTTGAACCTGTAAAAGTTGTACAAGCTGTTCCGGCGTTGCCTGTGAAAAGCATTTTGAACGAGGCGCCGATTCCTGTTCAGCCTAAAGCCAATTCATATATTCCGCCTGAACCGAAAAAAAGTCAGGTTTTTCAGGAAAGACCGCTGAACACTTCGTATGTGCTGCAGCCGGAAAAAGTTGCAGCACCTGTGGCACAACAAGTGGATACACCTGTTGTTTCCGAAATATCGGTACCCCAGATGAAAACGGCTGCTGTTTCAGTTGAGCCCGAGGAGCCTGTCCAGACTGTTCTTCAGCCGGTGGAGCAGATGGAAGTTCCGCTTCGAATGGCCGGCATTGTCTTTGATACATACTGGATTTTTGAAACAGAGGACAGGCTGCTGCTTGTTGATCAGCATGCTGCTCACGAACGGATCCTTTATGATCAAATGATAAAACGCTTTGAAGGTGAGCGCATTTCTCAAAAACTGTTGGCTCCTCAGCTTGTCCAGCTTACGCCTTATGATATGACGCTGGTTTCAGAGTTTATTCCTGTTCTGGCAGAAGCCGGTTTTGAGGTCGAACAGTTTGATGACACGAGCGTTGCACTTCATGCCATTCCCACCTTCTTTGGCGTGAACGAATCACCCAAAGAACTTTTGCTTGAAGCGCTTGCCGAATGGCAGGCGGGCCGTGGTCAGGTGACGCGCGAAAGATTGCGCAGACGCGTGGCACAAATGGCCTGCAAACGCGCCATCAAGGGCGGAGACAGGCTGAATGAGACGGAAATTGAAGGCTTCATGCGCGAAATGCTGAGAAGCGATTCCATGCCGACATGCCCTCATGGTCGGCCCATTGTAACTGAAATAACGCGCTATGCACTTGAAAAACGTTTCAAGCGAATTCAGTGAGGAGCTGCTGATTTTGTGAGCAAACCATTTGTTCTTGCAGTTGCTGGAGCAACTGCAAGCGGAAAAAGCGAACTGGCAATGCAGCTTGCCAAAAAGCTTGACGGAGAGATCATTTGTATGGATTCCATGCAGATATATCGTCGCATGGACATCGGCACAGCAAAGCCAACGCATAATGAGCAGGCGGATATTCCACATCATATGCTGGATATAATCGAGCCGACAGAAACATATGCAGTGGCGGATTATGCTGCTGATGCACAAAAGGCTATCGAGCGGGTTCTTTCCCGTGGCCATCTGCCTGTTTTGACAGGTGGAACAGGCCTGTACCTGAAAGCACTGATGCATGGCCTTTCGCTTGGTGGAGCCGGGAGCGATCCTAAACTGCGTGAGCAACTCAATGCGATTGCAGACGAAACGGACGGAAAAAAGAAGCTTCACGAAAGGCTTATGCAAATCGATCCACTTTCTGCAAACCGTTTGCATCCCAACGATGTCCGTCGCGTCGTACGCGCAATTGAAGTGTTTGAACTGACTGGAAAATCAATCAGCGAGCAGACTCAGGAGGAAGCTGATCAGCCATTCAGCATTCTGCCGCTTGCAATTGACGTCCCCAGGAATGTCCTGTATGAACGACATGAAAAAAGAGTTCATCATATGATTCATATGGGGCTGGTCGAGGAGGTTTCGCAGCTTCTTCGCAGTGGTGTAACGCCTCAGATGCAGTCGATGCAGGGGATTGGTTACAAAGAGCTAATCCCAGTCGTTGAAAACAATGTTCCTCTGGATAAAGCGGTGTGGCAGATCATCCTCAACACTCGTCACTATGCCAAAAGGCAGGGAACGTGGTTGCGAACGGAGCCCCAAATGGTCTGGCTGTCCAAAAACGGCGAGGAGCGCATTGATGAAGCGCTTTACAGTATTGACTCCTTTTTGAATGAACGGAAGGATTGAGAATATGAGAAACCTGATCCAAGAGGCGGAGAAAAAATGTCAGCCGATGTTTCAGCTTATCGATGACATCGCCCTGTACAATACCGAAAAGGTTCTGAATGCCCTGCAAAAGCATGGCGTTGCCGCAAGACATTTTGCCCCCACAACCGGCTACGGCTATGACGATATTGGCCGGGATACGCTTGAAAGAATTTTTGCTGATTTGTTTGAGGCCGAAGCGGCGATCGTGCGTCCTCATATCGCATCGGGTACGCATGCGCTGTCCATGTGTCTGTTTGGGTTGCTTAAACCCGGCGACGAACTGATGTATGCATCTGGCGCTCCCTACGACACATTGGAAGATGTTATTGGCGTACGTGGCTGCCCGCCCGGCTCTCTGAAGGAAATGGGGGTAAGCTATTCTGAAGTGGCCATGTCGGCTGACGGAAAGCTGGATCTGGCTGCAATTCGTGCAGCGATGAAACCGCAGACCACGGTGGTTGCCGTGCAGCGCAGTCGCGGCTATTCTTCACGCCCCAGCCTGATGCCTGAGGATATTGCTCCGCTTGCTGAAATGCTGCACAAGGAGTTCCCGCAGGCCTGTCTTATGGTGGATAACTGCTATGGTGAATTCGTCTGCGAAAAGGAACCCTCCCAGTACGGAGCAGACGTGTGCGTTGGCAGCCTGATCAAAAATCCCGGCGGCGGACTTGCACCCACGGGCGGATATCTGGTTGGCCGCGAAGATCTGATTGAAAGGATCAGCTATCGCCTGACGGCTCCTGGAATTGGCCGTGAGCTTGGAAGCTATGCCGGAAGCTATCAGCCTTTTTATCAGGGTCTTTTCATGGCTCCTCACGTGGTTGCACAGGCTGTGAAAACCGCCACCCTTGCAGCTATGGTTTGTGAAATGCTTGGCATGAAGAGCACGCCTGCACCTGAAGCTCCCAGAACGGATATCATTCAGGCACTTGAACTGGGAACGCCTGAGAGACTGATTGCGTTTTGTCAGGGCATTCAGATGGCTTCTCCGATCGACAGCATGGCATTGCCCGAACCGTGGGATATGCCCGGATATCAGCATCAGGTGATCATGGCGGCCGGTACCTTTGTAAGCGGTGCATCCATCGAGTTGAGTGCTGATGGCCCCATGAGAGAGCCTTTCTATGCCTTCCTTCAGGGCGGATTGACCTACAGCCATGGCAAACTGGCTATTCTGCGTACGATGGAATACATGCAGAAGAAAGGTTGCCTGTAATATGAATCCCTCCCCGTGCATAATTTGTGCACAGGGAGGGATTTTTTTGGAGAAGAGCAAAACCATCACCAATATAAAACTTCAAACCAGAAAAGTTCAAAACGAAAAGAAGGAAAATGCTACAACGCAACCTATCGAACTGGCAGAAAATGAGAACCGCTGGCAGATACGTTTTTTGCAGGCGGATCGGCTTGTACGAAATTTTGCTGTTGCCGGCGCGTTGATGCTTGTGGTCATTGCTGCTAAAAACAGCACCACACCGGAAGTGCAGAGCGTTTTTAATGCGCTGAAGAGCAGCGCGGGGGTGGAGTGGGATGAAAGCATCGGCAAGCTGAGTTTTGTTTCTCAAATTCTGCCGCAGGAAATTCAGGAGGTGTGGAATGAATCGCCGTCTGTTTCAGTCTATGCTCCTGTGCGTGGAAAAACGATTCACGCATGGTCTGCTGATGAGCCCTTTCTTACCATCATGGGGCAAACCAATCATGTGTATGCTGCTGCGGATGGCGAAGTGATGAGCATTGCGCACGGAATGAATGAAGAGAAGATCATACGAATCCGTCATGATGATGGGAGCGAGGCCCTATATGGAAATCTTGAAATGTGCTTGCCCGAAACGGGGGACAGAGTCTATGCCGGTGACATTATTGCAATGCTTCAGGAAGAAATGCCGCTTGCCTTTGAATTGCGTGTAAACGGAAGATCGGTCAACCCTGAAGGAAAATGGCTGACGCCTGATGAATAAACGTTTTTCTTTCCGAATCCATCCGGCAGGGTGGATCGTTTTGCTGTTTGCATGGCTTATTGCGCCAAGTCTGGATGTTCTTGCAGGGATGTTCGCTCTGATTTGGCATGAGAGTGCTCATGCTTTGGCAATGCTGGCCTGTGGTTTGCAACACTGCAGCATTGAGCTTACTCCTTTCGGTGGGATGGCTGATGCCGCAGATTACAACAGGCTTTCACCTGGAAAACAGGCCGTTTGTGCTTCGGCAGGCATCGTTGCAAGCCTGCTTGGGATGGTATCGTGCGCAGAGATTCATCATCCATTTTTTCTGACTCTGTCGAAATATCATTTTTCTTTGCTGGCGGTTAATGTTCTTCCTGTATGGCCGCTTGATGGATCGCGTGTTTTGCTTGCTATTGCCAGAAAAACAGGCGTTGAATACATGTGCCACAAAGCGATGGCTTTTTTCGCCTGGATGATAGGCGCAGGTTTTCTTGTTTTGGGTCTCTATGGTTTATGGCTAGGCGTCACCAATATCTCGCTGCTTCTTTGCGGTCCATATCTTTGCTACGCATCACGCGAAGGGGGAATTTCTGAAAAAATAAGAAAAATAGAGCATATGACGCGAAAACTTTCGTTGATGGACACACTTCCGGTCAAAAGCTACGCCTGTTTAAAACAGAATGTTGAAACAACTGCCCTGCAAATTTTTTCGAAAAACGAAAGCGGAAAATATCACGTCCTGTTTGCCGTTGATGAATCTGATGGGGAAGTGCAGAATATATATACAGAAACACAACTTCTTCAAAAGATGCTGAAACGCTGAGAAACTGGAAAACATTTCAGCAGGACAGGGCGTAGACAAAGATATTCAAGTATGATACAATCTGAAATAGTTACGAAAGTATTACGAGCAAACAGCAGGAGGATGAAGTAATGTACTCTGGCAGGAACGCAAACAGAAGCATGACCAAAGCGGCGCTGCTTGTGGTCATGCTTCTGTTTGTGCTTCATCTGTCAAATTTTGCATATGCTTCCGAGGTGCAGGTTCATTCCGCTCCGCTTTCCACGATGCCTTCGTCAGTCAATGGCATGGTACGGGTTTATTTGTCCTCTCTGGGTGCTCCAACGTCGCTTGATCTCACGGTTCAGGGAACCTATCGCATTGGTGCAACAGGCGAAAACTTGACAAACGGCAGTCAGGCAAGCCTCTCCTTTAACCCTGCAACCGGTACGATTACTTTTGCTTCAGGCGGGCGCAACTGGAATATGGGGCAAGGCTTCTCACTAAGAAGGGTTGGCACAGATCCTCACAATAGCATCAAGATTCGCCAGGCTCGTGAAAGCAACAATCCCTATCCTGGTGACCTTTCGTTTAAAGCTGTCGCAAGTACAGGCGGGTATAAACTATATACGATTGCACATGTCTTCATCGAAGATTACCTGTGCGGCGTACTGCCCTATGAGATGGGCAATTCATCCAACATCGAAGCGCTGAAAGCGCAGGCTGTGGCTGCCAGAACGTATACAGTCCGAATGATGAAAGCGCGTGCTTCAGGACTTTATGATGTGCAGGACACAACAAATGATCAGACCTATCGAGGTACACCTACCGGAAATGCCAATTGTGTTGCAGCTGTTGATACAACCAGAGGCGTTGTTTTGATGTATGGTTCCGACTATATTACAACCTATTATTCGGCCAGCAACGGTGGACAGACTGAAGTTGCCCGTACGGGTGTTAAATATGCTTATATGACGGTCAAGGATGATCCTTTTGACTATGCAAATCCTAGTTCGACCGTCAAAAGAAAGACCATATACGCTGACCTTGCCAGTTCCTCAAACATACAGCTTACAAGCTTGTTAAAAAGTAAGGTTGTTCCGCAACTGCTGAAAGATGGTTATGCGGCAACTTATGAAAATACCACCCTGGGTACATTGAAAAGCGTCGCTCCGCATACGCCGAAGTATGTTTCGCCAAGCCGTCTGTATTCCAAGATGGATTTTACCTTTACCGCGACAACGCAGAGCCGTGCTGGCTATCTTGTTACGGTCAGCAAGACGGTTACCTGTGATATTTTTAGTGAGCTTGAAAGCCTTCTCGGTTTAAGTATACAGTCCACAGCCAATGAACTGTGGAGCGTTACGCAAAATGGTTCCAATTTTGAGATACAGGTGCGCCGCTATGGTCATGGCATGGGCATGAGCCAGCGAGGCGCCATGTATATGGCAAAACTGGGCTACACTTATGATCAGATTCTTGGCTTTTACTATGAAAACTGCAGCCGGGTGAAGCACAGCTTTACAAGTTCTGTTCTTATGCCCGGTGGAGATGAACACGTCTCTGTTCAGCAACCAACTGAAGACGAAAACGTTTCATCCCTTTCGTGCTACGGCACGGTGAAACTGATCAGCAATGCCGCGCAGTTGGCGGTGCGTATTGATAAAAATGCAAGCAGCGCACTTGCTGGCGTCCTCTCCAATGGTGCTAAGGTGGAAGTGCTGACAAACGAGGCAGGATGGTGTTTGGTGCGCTTTGGCAGTATTTGCGGTTACGTTCCAAATACTTCTCTGACAATTGTAGGAACACCCACAGGAAACCGTACTGAACCAACGTCAATACTGGGCTTTGCAACCGTTACTGCAACCGACTATGTGAACCTAAGGACAGGAGAAAGCACTGCTACAGCGGTTGCCGGCACAGCTCCTTCTGGGGCGGTGTTGACGGTTTTCAGCAGCAATGGCAGTTGGGCAAAAGTGCAGTATCACACAACAGCTGCCTATGTAAGCACACAGTTTATATCGCAGATTTCAGCGATTTATCCTTCCGGAGGCCTTTCATCGGGTTCGGCCAGTGCCAGTATTACTTCTTCGGATGGAGGAAGCGTAAATCTGCGTGCACAGGCCTCTACAGCGGCGCAGGTAATAACCCAGCTTGCATATGGCACGAAAGTAACGATTGTGTCGGATGACGGAAGCTGGGCACGAGTGGAATGCCTTGGGATGAACGGATACGTGATGTCTCAGTATCTGAAAAAAGAAGACGACGATCCAGAACGTCTTCCGGAGAATACCGACACTCCTGAAGGGGAAAAGGCAGTTGTCGCCACACAATCCGGTTCACTTAACATGCGCTCACAGCCATATGCTGGAAGCCTGATTATCATCTCTATTCCGCGCAATACGGAAATAACGGTTCTCGAACGCGGAGAAGTCTGGTCGTCCGTTTATTATTCCGGAAGAAACGGTTATGTGATGACAAGTTTTTTGCGCTTCGCAGAAAATGAACCGTCGCAAAAGCCTGAATATGATTATGCTTTTGTCGTAACCCCGGGTGGTGGCCTGAATATGAGGCAGCAGCCATGGACAGGCAGTATGATCATCTGTACCATTCCTCAAGGAGCAAAAGTCAGCATCAGCGAATATGGCAATCAGTGGTGCAGCGTTTTGTGGCAGGGTATGCAGGGATATGTGATGACACAGTTTCTTTCCTTTGATTCGCAGATTTTTCCTGAACTGCCTGAAAGCAATACTCAGGCCCCTTCTGTATTAAATAAGGGGTGGGCAACTGTCACCACTGCTTCCGGTGCACTCAATCTGCGCGCGGAACCATCCGCCTGGTCACAGGTTTTGCGGCAGATACCACGTAATACCAAAATCTACGTTGATGGACAGGTAAATGAATGGAGTATTGTTGAGTATGGCGGCATCAAGGGCTATGTAATGACTTCATACCTGCTTTTTGATGTTGATCCCCCTGAACAGGATGATCCTGCACAGAGCGATTCTCATGCCGGAAAAACAGCCTACGCGGCTACAGAGTCGGGTTCGCTTAACCTGCGCAGTCAGCCATCAGCTGCCGCTGAGGTGCTTGCTTTTATTCCCCGCGGTGACTCTGTTGTGATTATGTCATACGGGGAAACATGGTCATCGGTTTTGTATGGCGGAAAAGCCGGATTCGTAATGAGCCGCTATCTTGCATTCGAACCGCTCAAACCCGACTACACACAATCAATTCCTCAAATAAAGCAGGCATGGGTGAATACCACTTCCGGATCGTTGAATGTAAGAAGCGCTGCATCAACCGATGCGTTTGTTGTGACGACGCTTCCCAAAGGGACGAAAGTTTCTTTGCTTGCTCAAGATGGCGAGTGGGGCTGCATTGAATGGAATGGAATACAGGGGTATGTAAAGCTGAACTATCTTTCTTTTGAAGAAGTTCATCAAAACTACGGCAGTGGCTTTTCAAATCCGGAAAATCTGGATCTTTCACTTCAGGTTCCTTCAACGGCAATGTTTGGTTATGCGACTGATGCTGGTGGAATCAATCTGTGGAGTGAATGCAGTGAAGGCAGCAGTCTGATCATGGTTGTTCCTTCGTATGAAGAATTTGAAATTGTTCTTGTTGGTGACAACTGGTGCTGTATTCAGTACAGGGGAATACAGGGCTATTGCCGAAAGGAACTGGTGAGTGTGATTGATGAATGATCTTGTGAAGCACAATGAGCGCATTGATGACCTGCAGTATAATGGACTGAGAATCATCCAGAATCCAAGCGCTTTTCGTTTTGGAATGGACGCAGTGCTTTTAGCCGACTTTACCCGTTTGCGTCCGCACGAACATATTGCAGATATGGGAACCGGAACGGGGATCCTGGCACTGCTTTTGAGTCAGAAACAACCGGACTGCGCGATCGAGGCGTTTGAAATACAGCCTGAAATGGCTGAAATGGCCTCGCGTTCTGTAAAGCTGAATGGGCTGGAAGAACGTATTTGTGTTCATACTGCAGATATGCGAGCTGCATGGCAGATACTCGGTCGCGAATCGTTAAATGCGGTTATCTGCAATCCACCGTATGGGAAAAGAGGGGGAACGCTGATCAATGAGCAGCGTACGGTTCAGATTGCCCGTCATGAAACAGACTGCACAATTGACAATATTACAGCAGCCTGTGCTGCAGTACTGAAAAACCATGGGCGGCTCAGCATGGTTTTTCCGGCACAGAGAATGCTGGAACTGTGTGACGCCATGCGTAATGCAAGGCTTGAACCCAAGAGGATTCGTGTGGTATGTGCGCATGCATCGGATCCGCCGTATCTGGTGATGATTGAGGCTATGAAAAATGCAAAACCTTCTTTGCTGTGGGAACCTCCGCTGATTGTATACAATTCAGACGGAAGTGAAACGGAAGAAATCGCCCGAATTTATCACCGCGTTTGAAGACGCCTGCGACGAAACAGAACCCAAAGACAGAATAACAGGGAAACGCCCTGGCCAATCATCTGCGCCCATACGATGCCTCTGATTCTAAATTCAGGGCGTGCGGCAAGCCAATAGGTAAGCACAAGGCTAATCAGAGAAGAAGAAACAGAAATGTACATATTGCTTTTTTGGTAACCCAAAGCCGAAAGAATGCTTGCAATCAGATGGTTGAAAGCAAAAAGAACAGTCATCGGCGCACAGAGTTTAAACAGGATTGTAAGTTCCGGCAGACGATAGATAATGTTTGACAGAACGGGAGAGAACAAGAAGATGCAGCATGCTCCGATAACTGAAAACGGCAGACAAGCAGCAATGCACAGCCCAAAGAGCCGCTGAAACTCTTTGGGCTTATCTTCTGCTTTTGCAAGCTTTGGCAAAGCAACCATTGAAAGCGCGCTGGTAAAAACACAGGGAAGCATCAAAACAGGCATGACCATCCCGTTGAGCATACCTAACTGCGCGGTTGCCTCTGCAGCCATAAGCCCACTTGCCTGCAAACGATATGGAATAAAGATTGACATCATTGAACGAAAGAATGTTTGGATGATTCGGCTGAAAGTCGATGGCAGAGCAAGTTTTAAAAGTGGTTTTTGATATTTATGACTTTCATAAGCAAAGCATGGGGCGATATATATGCTTTTAATGACGTAAAATAATCCAATTATTTCTGCCAGACTTGTTGCAAGAACAGGCAGCGCGGCAAACCATGGGGCGGTTAAGTATTGAAAGCCTCTCATCAGAAGAACCGTAAAAGCCAATCGCAAAAGCTGTTCAATCAGTTCGCTGATCGCCGGGTAATGACTACACTCCATACCATAACAATACCCGTTATACACAGCGGAATATCCAAGAATGAAAATACATGGCGATGAAAACCAAAGAGATGGCAATACACGAATGTCACCCATCAGCTTTGATATAACCGGTGCCAAAAACCAAAACAACGGGATCATAACGGCGGACGCATAACGAACCAACTGTATTCCTGCATGCAACGGATACGATTTCTCGGTTTTCGGGGCACGGGCAGTCATTCGGCTGACAGCGACAGGCAATCCCGCAGTAAGAGGCGTTATCACAAGCATGTGTATGCTTTGTGCAAGCTCTGTGATACCCATCAGTTCTGCGCCAAGCAAACGCGAAAGGATTACTCGCAGAAGCAGACCTAGTGCGCGGACAACTGAGTTGATAAACGTCAGAAAGAACGTTTGCTTTTTGGCATTTGATAAATTCATATCTTCGCCTCCCGTTGAAGATATGAACGGAATATTCTTTGCATGACTGCGTTGAAAAAGAAGGAACAATCGACTATAATGGATGCAGCGAGGAGGCAACAAAGATGGATAAATGGGATATTCGTTTTATGAAAATGGCCTATCTGATTTCCGAATGGACAAGCTGCAACGTTGAAGGCAGAAGTATTGGAGCGGTTATTGTAAAAGATAAACGTATTATGACGACCGGATACAACGGTGCACCTGCAGGCCTCAAAACCTGCCGCGAGCGGGGCGAGTGTATGCGGCGCAAGATGAATATTGAATCCGGAACGCGTGCTGAACTTTGCTATGCAATTCACGCGGAACAGAATGCCATTCTGCAGGCGGCGAAGCTGGGCATTTCAATCGACGGTGCTACTTTGTACTGCACACATCAGCCCTGTTCAGTTTGCGCAAAAATGATCGTTAACGTTGGCATTCGGCGTGTTGTCTATCAGCAGGGTTATCCTGACAAGTTTTCTCTGGAGATTTTTAAGGAAGCCGGCGTGCTTCTGGAGCAGTTTGATGAACCTTTGGAATAAAAAAACGCCCGTTCAGGGCAATGTCATTAAGATAAAGCCAACGAGCAAATAAGCGAAGGACTATACTGAGAGAAAAGCTTGGTATAGTCCTTTTTTCTAAACAAATTTAGAGAAACGCCTGACAAAAGGATCAAAAAATGCTGCGAAGCCTTCGAAAAAAGGAGGCAGCGCCATGAAAAGCTATGTTCATAAGCGTTTAACCAGAAAACAAACCAATGAAGTCAAAGCTCATCCTGAAAAGTATCATTTTCTGCCCAGGAATTCTCCTTTTGATTTTCTCGATCTCCACACCAATCTGTTTTACGATATGGATTTCCGCGGTGTTCGTTTCAAACTCTTAGAAGATTCATATGAGTGCATTATCACCAATCTCGACAGAGAAACCTTCCCGCCAGAGAAAATCAAAGAACTGTACCACATGAGCTGGGCATTGAAAACTCTTTTCGTGATCTCAAGCATACCATTGGCCTGTCTCATTTTCACTCAAAAAAGGTGGAGTTCGTTAAGCAGGAAATCTATGCAAGACTGGTTCTGTACAACTTCTGTGAGGCCATTACCTCTCACATTGCTGTTGAGAATAAACCTCGCAAACATACGTATCAGCTGAATTTCTCCGCTGCCGTTGATGTTTGCAGGCAGTTCCTGCCCTACCACTCAACGCTTTCTCCACCCAATGTTGAAGCTCTGCTCCTTAAGTATGTGCTGCCTGTTCGCAATGGGCGACACGACCCTCGCAAAGTCAAGCCTCGTTCATTCGTCAGTTTCACCTACAGAGTA
>JAFULL010000091.1 GCA_017473345.1 Clostridia bacterium
CCTTGTATCGTCTTTATTGATGAGATCGACGCCATTGGCCAAAAGCGCAACAGCGGCCATATGGGCGGCAACGACGAGCGGGAGCAAACCCTGAACCAGTTGCTTACCGAGATGGACGGCTTTGAGGGCAACAACGGCGTGATGATTCTCGCGGCCTCCAACCGGCCCGATGCACTGGACCCCGCACTCACCCGCCCCGGCCGTTTTGACCGCCGCATTCCTGTTGAGCTGCCCGACCTGCAGGGCCGTGAAAAGATCCTGCGCGTGCATGCCCGCAAGGTGAAAACCGTCGACGCCATCGACTTTGAGCACGTCGCGCGCATGGCCAGCGGCGCAAGCGGCGCGGAGCTTGCCAACATCGTCAACGAGGCGGCACTGCGCGCCGTGCGCGACGGCCGCAATGCCGTTACACAGGCGGATCTGGAAGAAAGCATCGAGGTGGTCATCGCAGGCTATGAAAAGAAAAATGCCATCCTTTCCGACAAGGAAAAGCGTACCGTCGCCTATCACGAGATCGGCCATGCGCTGGTCGCCGCCCTGCAGACCCACTCCGCACCTGTGCAGAAGATCACCATCATCCCCCGTACCTCCGGCGCGCTGGGCTACACCATGCAGGTGGAGGAGGACAACCGCTACCTGCTGACCCGCGAGGATATCGAAAACAAGATCGCCACCTTCACCGGCGGCCGCGCAGCAGAAGAGATCGCCTTCGGCGCCATTTCCACCGGCGCCAGCAACGACATCGAGCAGGCCACACGTCTGGCGCGCGCCATGATCACCCGCTACGGCATGAGCCGGGAGTTTGGCATGGTGGCCATGGAAACCGTTTCAAACCAGTACCTTGGCGGCGACGCCTCGCTGTGCTGCTCCGCCGAAACACAGGCGGAAATCGACCGGCAGGTGGTGGCCCTCATCAGCGCCCAGTACGACAGAGCCAAGGGCATCATTGAGCAGAACAAAGCAAAGCTGCATGAGTTGTCACAGTATCTGTACGAACACGAAACCATCACAGGCGAGGAATTCATGGCCATTCTCAATGGCTGAAACGTCTGTTTAAAATCCCCCCGGGAGAGCGAAAACACATCGCTCTCCCGCTTTTTGATCCAGTGAAAAAACGTTTGCACATTCCTGTCCAAAAAAGCAGGAAAACGCCGCTACGAAGAAGAAACATTATACAGAACTGAATTTTCTGCAAAAGAGGGTTCATCCGCAGAAGGGCTCATATGCTCTTTTGTGAAAACCGTGAAATACTACGCTGAAAGGAACGAACCGACATGAACAGATCCGCAGGCATCCTGCTGCCCTTCACCAGCCTGCCGTCAAAGTATGGCGTTGGCTGCTTTTCGAAGGAAGCTTACGACTTTGTTGACTGGCTGAAGGAAGCCGGCCAGACCTACTGGCAGATCCTTCCCATCTGCCCCACCAGCTTTGGCGACTCCCCCTACCAGTCCTTCTCCACCTACGCTGGCAACCCCTACTTCATCAGCCTTGAAGCGCTGATCGAGGAAGGCGTGCTCACGCAGGAGGAATGCGATGCCGCGGACTTTGGCGCCAACCCCGCCGACATCAGCTACGACAAGCTGTATTACAACCGCTATCCCCTGCTGCGCAAGGCCTACGAGCGCAGCGACATCAGCCGCAACCCTGCCTACCAGCAGTTCATGAGCGAAAACCACTGGTGGCTCAACGACTACGCGCTGTTCATGGCTCTGAAGAACTTCTTCGCCGGTCAGTGCTGGTACGACTGGCCCAAGGACATCCGCCTGCGCTGGGGCTTCGCGCTGGACTACTACCGCCGCGAGCTGTACTTCGACATTGAATTCCAGACCTATCTGCAGTTCAAGTTCTTCGAGCAGTACAAAGCCCTGAAGAAGTACGCCAACGACCACGGCATCAAGATCATCGGCGATATTCCGATCTACGTCGCCATGGACAGCGCTGACACCTGGGCCAACCCGGAACTGTTCCAGCTGGATGAAAACAATCTGCCCGTCGCCGTCGCTGGCTGCCCGCCGGATGGCTTCTCCGCCACCGGTCAGCTGTGGGGCAATCCCCTATACCGATTGGATTATCACCGCGCCACCGGCTATGCCTGGTGGACCACCCGTCTGGGCTACTGCTATGAGCTCTATGACGTGACCCGCATCGACCACTTCCGCGGTTTTGACGAGTACTACGCCATCCCCTATGGCGAGCCCACCGCCGTCAACGGCAAGTGGGAAAAGGGCCCCGGCATCGAGCTGTTCCGCACGCTGGAGCGCAACCTGGGCAAGCACGACGTGATCGCCGAGGACCTGGGCTACCTGACCGATACCGTGCGCGACATGGTGCGCGACAGCGGCTTCCCGGGCATGAAGGTGCTTGAGTTCGCCTTCGACGCGCGTGATTCCAGCTCTGCCAGCGATTACCTGCCCCACAACTATCCCGAAAACTGCATCGTCTATACCGGCACGCACGACAACGAAACCCTTGTCGGCTGGATGAGCAGCGTTGCCCGCGAGGACTTCCTGCTGTCGCGCAAGTACATGTGCGACCAGCACACCCCCAAGAAATACCTGTATAAGTCCTACATCGCGCTGGCCATGCGCTCCGCTGCCAAGACCTGCATCGTTCCCATCCAGGACTGGCTGGGCCTGGACAACAGCGCCCGCATGAACTTCCCCTCCACCATCGGCACCAACTGGCGCTGGCGTCTCGCCCCCGGCCAGCTGACCGATGCCCTCAAGGAAGAAATGCTGGATGTGACCACCCTCTACGGCCGCAAGAATCCCATGGCTGACGAGAAGGTCGAAGACTGATTTCCCCAACGTACCAAACGCTTGAAACAACGAACGGAGGTCATGCAAATGTACAGAATTCTTGAATTGAATCCTCAGCTGCAGGGCTTTGCCGGAGATATCGATCTGCGCATGCGGCTGTATCAGGACACGAAGAACCGTCTGCTGCCCTCGGGCGGCACGCTCAACGACTTCGCCAACGCCCATGAATATTTCGGTTTTCATCATGTGGACGGCGGATGGTACTATCGCGAATGGGCGCCCAGCGCCTATCAGCTGTACCTGACCGGCGACTTTAACGACTGGAACCTGACCAGCCATCCTCTTAAGCGTCTGGACAACGGCAACTGGGAAATTTACCTGCCCGGCGACGACGCGCTGTGGGAGGGCTGCAAGGTCAAAACCGTGGTCGACGCCAACCTGACCCGCACTGAGCATATCCCGCTGTATGCGCGCCGCGTGGTGCAGGACCCCAAAACCATCACCTTCTGCGCTGAGATCGTGGACGACTGCAAGGTCTTCCCGTGGACCGACGCGGGTTTCAAGGGCGAGGATTCGCTCTACATTTACGAAACCCACGTCGGCATGGCGCAGGAAGAGGGCAAGGTGGGCACCTACCGCGAGTTTGCCGACAAGGTGCTGCCCCATGTGAAAAAGGTCGGCTACAACACCCTGCAGTTCATGGCCATCATGGAGCACCCCTACTACGGCAGCTTCGGCTATCAGGTTTCCAACTTCTTTGCCGCATCCAGCTGGTTTGGCAAGCCCGAAGACCTGAAATACCTGGTCAACGAGGCGCACAAGCTGGGCATCCGCGTGCTGCTGGACGTGGTGCACAGCCACGCTGTAAAGAACACCGACGAGGGCATCAACATGTTCGACGGCACCGAGTGGCAGTTCTTCCACTCCGGAGCAAAGGGTGAGCATCCCGCCTGGGGCACCAAGTGCTTTGACTATGGCAAGACCGGCGTCCTCCACTTCCTGCTGTCCAACCTGAAGTTCTGGATGACCGAATATCATTTCGACGGCTTCCGTTTTGACGGCGTCACCTCCATGCTCTACCACGATCACGGTCTGGGCACGGACTTCAACTCCAACGATAAGTATTTCTCCTACAATACCCATGTGGAGGCCATCACCTACCTGCAGCTGGCCAATGAGCTCATCCGTCAGGTGAACCCCGACGCCATCACCATTGCCGAGGATATGAGCGGCATGCCCGGCATGTGCCTGCCCATCGAGGAGGGCGGCATCGGCTTTGACTACCGTCTGGGCATGGGCTTGCCGGAC
>JAFULL010000092.1 GCA_017473345.1 Clostridia bacterium
ATACCGTCTATCTGGACGGCAGACCGTTTGATATCACGGAGATCAGCGAAAAGTATGTGCAGCTGTTTGATAAGACCTTGCCTTATCCGCTCTTCCGCTCAGAACGAAAGGGTACTTTTGCACATCTGCTGGCTTTGGATCAACGGAATCAGGCGCTGCTGCCGCAAAACGATACGGATGATATTCCTTCCCAATTCAGCTATGAAACGGAGGCTGTTTATACTGCGGAGAAAAGCGGTTTGCCGTTTGATGTTGTTGTTGAGTCAATACACGTCAATGAAACCGTTCAGGAGCAGACAGAACCTGTCCCCGAGCCGCAGAACTTCCGTATCACAGATGACGATCTGGGCGCAGGCGGCAAAAAGACCAAGTATGAATACAATGCTGCTGCCATCTATACCCTCAAGCAGATTGAAGCGGAAGGGCGCAGTGCTACGTCTGAAGAACAGGAAATCCTCTCTCGTTACGTCGGCTGGGGTGGTATACCTGAAGCCTTTGACGAGCACAATGCGGCGTGGGCGAACGAATACACTGAGCTGAAAAGCCTGCTGACCGAGGAAGAATACGCCTCTGCTATGGGCAGCGTTCTCAATGCACACTACACCAGCCCAACGGTGATCCGTGCCATCTACGATGCGTTGGAGCAGATGGGCTTTACCAGCGGCAACATTCTGGAACCTTCCATGGGTGTAGGCAACTTCTTCGGCATGCTGCCGGAATCTATGCAGGGCAGCCGCCTCTATGGTGTGGAGCTGGACAGCATCTCAGGGCGAATTGCAAAGCAACTGTACCCCAAGGCAAACATCACCGTGGCAGGCTTTGAAACCACGGACAGACGTGACTTTTTCGATCTGGCAATTGGCAACGTCCCCTTCGGCAATTACAAAGTCAATGACCGGGCTTACAACAAGCTCGGTTTTTCCATTCACAACTACTTTTTTGCCAAAGCGCTGGATCAGGTACGCCCCGGCGGCGTGGTTGCGTTTGTTACCTCACGCTATACGCTGGATCAGCAGTCGCCGGAGGTACGCAAGTACCTTGCAGAGCGTGCTGAACTGCTGGGAGCTATCCGTCTGCCTAACAACGCTTTCCGGGCTAACGCCGGAACAGATGTCGTATCGGATATCATCTTCCTGCAGAAGCGCGAAACTCCCATGGTAACAGAACCCGATTGGGTACACCTTGGCGAAAACAAAGACGGGTTTGCGATCAACCAGTATTTCATCGATCATCCCGAAATGGTGCTGGGTGAGCAGACCTCCGAAAATACGCAGTACGGACGGCAGGATTTTACCGTGATTCCCCGCGAGGGCGTTTCTCTGGCCGATCAGCTCCGCGACGCCGTACAGCACATTCACGGTGAATATGTGCCTGCGGCCTTGCCGGAGCTGGGAGAGGGAGAAAAGATCAACGATACCCTTCCCGCAGATCCCAACGTGAAGAACTACTCCTATACCGTGGTGGACGGGCAGGTGTACTACCGCGAAAACTCCATCATGGTCAGGCCGTCCCTCAACCAGACGGCACAGGAGCGCGTCAAAGGGCTGGTAGCCCTGCGCGACTGTGTGCATGAACTGATTGATGCGCAGCTGAATGAAGCCGGGGACGAAACCATTCATGATCTGCAAAAGCAACTCAACGATCAGTACGACGCTTTCACAGCAAAATACGGACTCATCAACAGCCGGGGCAACGCTCTGGCTTTTTCAGATGATTCCTCGTATTACCTTCTTTGTTCTCTGGAAGTGCTGGACGATCAGCAGCAGATAAAACGCAAGGCGGACATGTTCACCAAGCGTACCATCAAGCAGCAGCGAAGCATCACCCATGTGGACACTGCTGCGGAAGCGCTGGCGGTGTCTATCGGTGAAAAGGCTGGCGTTGACCTTCCCTTCATGGCGCAGCTTACAGGGAAATCTGAGGAAGAAATCGCGGATGATCTCACCGGCGTCATCTTTCCGCTGCCGGAAACAGGGACGGAGGACAAGCCTCTCCGCTATGTGACGGCAGACGAATATCTGTCCGGTAATGTGCGTCAGAAGCTGCGCACGGCCAGCCTGATCGCCCAGCAGGACGAACGCTTTCTACCCAATGTTCAGGCGTTGGAAGCAGCACAACCAAAAGACCTTGATGCTTCTGAAATTGAGGTGCGCTTAGGTGCAACGTGGGTGGACAAAAGGTACATTCAGGACTTTATGTACGATGTGCTGAAAACGCCCTATGCCTACAAGCGGGAGATTCAGGTACACTTCTCACCCTATACTGCTGAGTGGAATGTTTCCGGCAAGGGCAGGATTCCGTACACCAACGTAGCAGCCTACACCACCTACGGCACTACCCGCGCCAATGCCTATCACATTCTGGAGGATACACTGAATCTGCGTGATGTGCGGATCTTCGATGTTGTGCGTGATGCGGACGGTAAGGAAAGCCGGGTTCTGAATCAGAAGGAAACCACGCTGGCACAGCAGAAGCAGCAGGCCATCAAGGATGCGTTCCGGGACTGGATCTGGCAGGATGCTGAACGCCGCCATGCGTTGGTGGAGGCGTACAACGAGCGTTTCAACTCCGTTCGGTTGAGAGAATACGACGGTTCTCACATCACGTTCGCTGGAATGAACCCGGAAATTACGCTCAGAGAACATCAGTCCAATGCGGTGGCGCACATTCTCTATGGCGGGAACACTTTGCTTGCGCATAAGGTCGGGGCAGGGAAGACGTTCGAGATGATCG
>JAFULL010000093.1 GCA_017473345.1 Clostridia bacterium
CATGCTGGAGGGCAACAACGCCAACTACATCGCCGCCGTCTATATGGACGAGGAGCTTGCCGGCCTGTGCTTCTGCGACGTCACCACCGGCAAGACCCACGCCACCGCCTTTTCCGGCGCTGAGCGCATCAACCACCTGCTCAACGAGCTGGGACGATTCTCCCCTGTTTACAGACCATGCTTCCCCCTGCGCCACCATGCTGACCGGCGCGCAGCTCGACCTGCTGGTCCGCGCGCCCGGCGAAGATTTTCCCGGTTTTCAGACCGAGCAGCTGCGCCAGCTCGAGCTCAACCCGCCCCGCCCCGCCGGCCCCAGCATCGCACTTGGCGAAGTGCTTTCCAACGGCGAGCCCACCGGCGGCATGATGCACATTCCCCTCAGCGCCTTCAACGGCCACTGCCTCCTCGTGGGCGCCAGCAAGAACGGCAAGTCAAATACCATGTTTGATATCCTCAGTTCCCTTGACGACATTCCTTTTGTCGTGGTCGAGCCCGTCAAAGGCGAGTATCGTGCTCTTCGCTCCGTGTACCCCAACATGAAGGTCTACACCCTCAACACCTGCGGCGAGAACCCGCTGCGCATGAACCCCTTCTGGTTTCCTGAGGGCGGCAGCGTGTCGTACCACATTTCCAGCCTGATGGCCATCATCGCCTCCGCCTTTGAGCTGTACGAGGCCATGCCCGTCATTCTGGAACAGTGCCTCAACAACGTCTACATCGACTGCGGCTGGAACCTTGAAACCAACTGCAACATTTATCAAGGCGAAAAGCCGGCTGAAATGCTGTTTCCCACCTTTACACAGCTTTGCGCCGCGGTGGAAACCTATCTGAACCAGTCCACCTACTCGGCCGAGGTCAAGGGCAATTACAAAAGCGCCCTGCTCAACCGCCTCAACACCTTCACCACCGGCGCTGCAGGCCTTTTGCTCAACTGCCGCGCCATCCCTCCCGTTCAGGGCTGGATTTCCCGCGGCGACCGCTGCGTGCTGGAACTGGAAGCCTGCGCCAGCGACGCCGACCGTGCTATCGTGATGGGCTGCATCCTCACCCAGTATTTTGAGGCCCTCAAGTACAGCGGCGCCACCTTCACCCGCCAGCTGCGCCGCCTCATCGTGCTGGAAGAGGCCCACCACCTGTTCCAGCGCACGCAGAGCCAGAACGCCACCAACCAGTCCAAGGAGCATCTGACCACCCTGCTTACCAACCTGCTGTGCGAGATCAGCGGCTACGACGTGGGTATCGCCGTGGTGGATCAGCGCCCCGCAGTCCTGTCCGACGCGGTCATTGCCAACACCGCGCTCAAGATCGTGCACGGTCTTACTCAGCAGGACGACCTGGCCGCGCTCAACGGCTCGCTGCTGCTGGACCCATCCGACGAAGGCGCGCCTTCGTCCCTGCAGTGCGGCGAGGCGCTGGTGCGCTACGGCAGCATGCGCCGCCCGGCGCATTTGCGCCCTCCTCTTTGCCGCTGCAAGGAGCAAGCCGGTCTTTCGCACGACAGCCGCCTGGGCCACGACGGCGCGCAGCACCTGCTTGACAAGCTGCGCATAACCCCCGAAGCAGGCAAGGTTGTGCAGGCCAAGTGCGGCGCGCTGGTCAACCATGTGCTGTTTGACACCGTCTCAGGCGCGCTTGCCGCCCTGCAGGAGACCTGCCGCGTGCTGCGCGCCCAGGCCGCGCGCAGTGGCTACACCCGCAAGCTGATGGACGCCATCACCCCCGCCAACTGCGCCGACGTGCTCACCCTGTATGTGGAAAAGGCGCTGCTTGCGCGCTATCCCCGCCACAGCCTGCTGCGCGACCGCATCCTGATGGTGGTTGCCCGCCTGATCGATTTGCAGCTGGGCAGCGGCCGCAGCCTGCGCGCCGGTGAATGGCAGCTGCTTCTGCGCGCCATTGCCGAGGACGTGCTGCCCGAAATGCGCTTCTGCCACGAAAACAGCGAGCGCCTTTCGCAGCTGTGCCGCTGCATTCCTCCGCAAAGCCTGCACTGCGCAGACATGATGGCCGGTTTGCTTGCCGCGCTGCACGCCGCCGTGCAGCGCGCCCCTGCCGACGAGCGCGCCGCGCGCAAAGCGCAGCTGCTCTCGCTTCCCGCCACGGAGGCCGTGCGTCAGCTGGGTGCAGACGTGTTCGCCCTGCAGCCCTGCGAGGCTCTGTGCCAGACGCTTTGGCAGGGCGTGAAGGCCGCCGCCTGACGATCCAAAAAACCGCCCCGTTCCTGTCAGTGGGAACGGGGCGGTTTGTCTGTTCAGCGGGCAGCCGCCGCTTTCAGCCATGCGAATGAAAATAGCTGTACATCACGGTATGGGGGTCGCGCACGGTCATGTCGCGGCCCATGTCGCCGTCGTTCAGCACGATCACCGCATCATTTGGGCCGTAGCCGCACAGGCCAAGGCCCAGCGCGTGCGCAAGTCAACCGGCTTGACGCAGCAGGCCAAATGGTTTACCATAGCAGCACAAGCATTTTCCATGTGAAGGAGGTTTTCCCTCTTGAAAACCAGAATCGCCCTCATCGGTTACGGCGCGCTGAGCCGTATCTTTCTGAATGCATTTGACAAAAATCTCACCGAATATTACGAACTGAATGGCATTTACAGCCTGCCCATGCCCGAAGGCCAGCAGCCCTACCGCTTTTATGACAGCCTTGACGACCTGCTTGCGGACAAGCCCGACATGGTGGTCGAATTTGCCGGCGGCGGCGCGGTGCGCGCCTATGGCGAACAGATTTTGAACAGCGGCTGCTCGCTGGTGATCGCCTCCGTGGGTGCGCTGGCGGATGACGAACTGTACGCCCGCCTGCGCGACGCAGCCAGGGCAAACGGCTGCAAGCTGCACCTGCCCTCCGGCGCGATCGGCGGGTTCGACCTGCTGCGCACCCTTTCCATGGCAGGCACCAAGAGTGTGAGCATCGAAAGCTGCAAGCCGCCCAAGGGCCTCAACGGCGCGCCGTATCTGAACGGGCGCGAGCTGTCCGAAACGGAGGAGGAGCTGGTGTTTGAGGGCACCTCGCGCGAGGCCATCGCCGCCTTCCCCAAAAATGTGAACGTGGCCGTGGCCACCGCTCTGGCCGCCGCCGACGTCGACACCACCTGCGTAAAGGTGCGAAGCGTGCCCGGCATCACGCGCAACACCCACACCATCCGCGCCTGCGGCGACTTTGCCGAGGTCACGCTGCAAATCGCCTCCATCCCCGACCCGGCCAATCCCAAAAGCAGCACCACCACCGCGTGGAGCGTGGCCGCGCTGCTTTTGAACCTCGTCAGCCCCGTGCAGTTCTTCTAAAAGGAGCGTTGACCCATGCTTGACCAGCAGCTGATTCAGCAGGAATACGGTTTTCTGGGGGATGAAATTTTTCTGAACGTGTCGCAGGTGGTGATGCCGCCCATGCGCGTGCAGACCGCCTATGCCGGCTTCATGGCCGACTATGTGGCCAGCCTTGGCGAAGGCGTGGTGGACAAGGCCTGGGGCATCGTGGCCAAGTGCCGCGAAAACATGGCAAAGCTCGTCAACGCCGCGAACGTTCACGAGATCGCCTTTGTGAAAAACACGGCGGAAGGCATGTCCATCCTGGCGGCGGGCTATCCCCTCAAGCCCGGCGACAGCGTGGTGATCGCCGATCAGGAGCACCAATCGACCCTCTTCCCGTGGATCAACGCGCATGAGCGTCGCGGTATTGATCTGCATGTGGTCAAAAGCGTGAACGGCGAGGTGCCCACGCAGGCCATGACCGACGCCATCGACGATACCACGCGCATTCTGGTGGTGTCCAGCGCGCAGTTTTCCACAGGCTTCCGGGCTGACCTTGCCGCCCTTGGCGCGGCCTGCCGCGAGCGCAATGTGATCTTCGCCGTGGACGGCATCCAGACCCTTGGCCGCATCGACATGGACGTGCAGGCGCTGGGCATTGATTATCTGGCGGCGGGCAGCAACAAGGGTCTGCTTGGCACGCTGGGCTGCGGCTTTGTGTACTGCTCCGACCGCATCGTGGCGGATATCATCCCTCCGTACGCGGGCTACCAGAGCACCGTCAGCCACGTTGCGCCGCCCTCCATCACCACCGATTTTGACCATCTGGAGTGGTACCCCCACGCCCGCCGGTTTGAAAGCGGCAACCAGAGCTACAACTGCATCCTGGCCATGAGCAAGGGCGTGGAGCTGGTGCTGGAGCTGGGCGTGAAGAACATTGAACAGCACGTGCTTGCGCTTGAAAAGCACCTGCGCGAAAAGCTCAGCGACCTGCCCCTGCATGTGGTTCAGGCGCAGGACCCCCGCCACTGGTCGGGCATCGTGTGCATCTACTACCCGCCCAACCGCGACGACGAGGTCATCGCCATCCTCAAGCGCCACCGCATCCACGCCACCATGCGCGGCGGATACATCCGCCTTGGCATCGGGTTTTACAACACCGTGGAACAGATGGATATCGTAGCCGACGCGCTGCATGAAGTGGCGGCGCTCATCGCATAAGAAAAAGCGGTCTGTGAAAACAGACCGCTTTTTACAAATCCCTTTGGGAGGCGTCGGAGGGCCTCCGACTTCCATTCCGTCGCTCAGATCCCCAGCAGGTCGCTGTACACCTTCAGTGCGCCGTCGGTCTCGCCCTTGAGCACGCGGGTGGCCAGCACCTTGCCCAGCTGCACGCCTTCCTGGTCAAAGCTGTTCAGGTTCCAGGCAAAGCCCTGGAACATCACCTTGTTTTCAAAGTGGGCCAGCAGCGCGCCCAGCGCTTCGGGGGTGAGCTGCTCGCCGATGATGATGCTCGAGGGACGGCCGCCGGCAAAGTACTTGTTGCGGTTGTCGTCCTGCTTGCCGCAGGCAAAGGCGATGATCTGCGCGGCGACGTTGGCGCACAGCTTCTGCTGGCTGGTGCTGCCCTGAATGACCACGTCGGTGGCCATCTGGCTGGCGCGGAAGCCCACGAACTGCAGGGGGATGATATCCGTGCCCTGATGCAGCAGCTGATAGAAGCTGTGCTGGCCGTTGGTGCCGGGCTCGCCGAAGATGACGGGGCCGGTGACGTAATCGACGGGCTCGCCGAAGCGGTTGACGCTCTTGCCGTTACTTTCCATATCCAGCTGCTGCAGGTGAGCCGGGAAGCGGCTCATGGCCTGAGAGTAGGGCAGCACCGCGGTGGTGGGATAGCCCAGGACGTTTCGCTCGTACACGCCGATGAGGGCGTCCAGCAGGGCGGGGTTTTCGAGGATGTTTTCGTTCTTGCTCAGCTTGTCAGCCTCGGCAGCGCCGCTGAGGAAGCGGGCGAACACGTCGGGGCCGAAGGCGAGGCTGAGCACAGCGCCGCCCACGCCGCTGGTTGAGGAGTAGCGGCCGCCGATGTAGTCATCCATGAAGAAGGCAGCCAGATAATCGGCGCTCTTGGCCAGGGGAGAAGTCTCGCTGGTGACGGCGATCATGTGCTTGCTGGCATCCAGACCGGCCTTCTGAAGGGCGTCCTTCACGAAGGATTCATTGGTGAGGGTCTCCAGCGTGGTGCCGGACTTCGACACCAGCACGAAAATGGAGTGCGCCACGTCGATCTTGGAAAGCACGCCCGCGGCGTCGTCCGGGTCAACGTTGGAGATGAACTCGGCCTTCATCTTGAAGGTATTGTTCACCTTGGCCCAGTTTTCCAGCGCCAGATACATGGCGCGGGGGCCCAGGTCGCTGCCGCCGATGCCGATCTGCACAACGGTGGTGAACTTTTCGCCCGCAGCGTTGGTGATAACGCCTTCATGCACCTTATTGGCCAGCTCGGCGATCTTCTGCTGCTGCTCTACATAAAACGCGCGCTTGTCCACGCCGTCGGCCACAACGGGCTCGCCCAGCTGGCCGCGGGTCATGTGGTGCAGCACCATGCGCTTTTCGCCGGTGTTGATCACTTCGCCGTTATAGAGGGCTGCAAACTTTTCGGTCAGCTGCGCTTCCTTTGCAAAGGCGGCCAGCTTTTCCAGCACGGTTTCATCCACAGGGCGTGCGCCGTAGTTGAAATTCAGCCCCGCGCCCATGGGCACGGTGTAATTTTTCACGCGCTGCGCGCCGCCCTCACCGATCATGGCCGCAGCCAGATCCACGCGGGGAGCATTCAAAAGATCCTGATAGGAAGTCAGCGCGTCCATGTTTTTCCAGGTGATCATGTGGAAATTCCTCCTTATATTGGCAAACCTTCGAAGTGACGGATGTTCCTGCTTAAACTATACTATCAAACCGGTGAAATTTCAAGGGGAATCAGGGGCAATGCTCCTCACTCCGCCGGCTTTTCAATGCGCTTCACGCTCTTCATCACCGGCTGGAACGGCCCGGGTACGGTGCCGTTGTTGTCGATCACCGGGGAGGACTGGCAGATGCTGTCCACCACCTCCATGCCGCTCAAAACCCGGCCAAAGGCCGCATACTGCCCGTCCAGATGCGGCGCGGGCTGATGCATGATGAAAAACTGGCTGCTGGCGCTGTCGGGATGCATGGAACGCGCCATCGACAGCACTCCGCGCTCGTGGGCGATGGGGTTTTCCACACCGTTTGCAGCAAACTCGCCTTTGATGCGCTTTTCCGACCCGCCGGTGCCGTTGCCGTTGGGGTCGCCGCCCTGGATCATAAAGCCGTAGATGATGCGGTGGAAGGTGAGGCCGTCGTAGAAGCCGTCCTCCACCAGGTTCATAAAGTTGGTCACGGTGATGGGCGCGGCGTCGGCGTCCAGCTCGGCGGTGATCAGGCCGAAACGGTCGATGTCGATTTCCACATAGTGCTTGCCGGTGAGCAGCTCCTCCTGCGCCATGGCGGCGGACAGGGAGCACACGACCAGCAGCAGCGCAAGCAGCGCACACAGATGTTTCATGGGTCAAAACCTCCAGCTGTCATTGGTGAGGCTATTGTACCACAGCTTGGGTGAAAATGCACGAAAACACGTGCATCACAAAGCAAGGCCAAAAATCAGCAGCGCATAGAAAAACGTCGTCTGCCAGCCCATGAGGCTGATCACCAGCGGCCATGGCCGGATCAGCGCATCCCAGCGGGTTTTGGGGCGAGAAAACAGCTGCATCACAGCCGTTACCGCATTTACCACACAGGCGACGATCAGCGCCATCAGGCAATGCTTCGCATTGCCAAAAGGCAGCTGCGCAGCCTGTGCATAAACGGCTGCGGGCGCGGCCACGGGCAGCAGCAGCAGCGGCAGCAGCCCTTTGGCGTTCAGCTTTTCAAAATCGGCGTCAAGGCGCTGCTTTTCATCCAGAAGCACGCGGCAGGTCACCTCGTCGCTGCCCGTCCCGGCGTTAAACAGCGCCGCGCTCACGTGATAGTGGATAGAAGCGAAGCTGAAGCCGTACAGCCTGCGCAAATACGGCAGCATGATCAGCCCGCCAGCCAGCGCCACTGCGGCCATCCACGGCATGCGCCACAGCGCCGCCAGCACGCATGCGGCTGCACACCAGCAGCCGTACACGCCGCCCGCCGCGCATACGTCGCGGCGCAGATCACAAAGCAGAAGAAGCGGCAGCTGAAGATCATCGGGCGTTTCGTCCCAGGGCTGCTGCAGGGGCATATTCATCAGACATTCCTCCATTTCTTCTGTCATTATCATTCGCTTTCGGGCAGGATTTCCCCTTCGTGTGCGGGCGAACACAACCACACAAAGGAGGCCGATTGCATGAAATATCCCATCAGCCTTGAATTCTTCCCCTATACGCATTTTGTTGCGCCCATCACCCGGCCATTTTTGATGGTGGCGGGCGTTTTCATGCGCAAGGTTCCGCGCTTTGTGCGCTGTCACCCGGCGCTGAATACCGAGAACTTCACCGTGGCCGACGGCGTGAAGGTGCTTATGCTCAGCCCCAAAATGCTCAAACCCGATGCGCCGTGCCTGGTGTACTTTCACGGCGGCGGCTTTGTGCTGGAGGCTGCACCCAGCCATTATCAGATGGCCATGACCTATGCCCTCAAGGCCAACTGCAAGGTGGCCTTTGTGCGCTACCGGCTGGCGCCCAGGCATCCCTTCCCCGCGCCGCAGGACGACTGCTTTGCCGCGCTTTTATGGGTGCATGAGCACGCAAAGGAGCTGGGCGTCGACCCCGACCGCATCGGCGTGGGCGGCGACAGCGCGGGCGGCACGCTGGCGGCGGCCTGCTGCCAGATGCTGCGCGACCGCGGCCATGCATGGAAGCCCCTGTTTCAGCTGCTGATCTACCCGTGGCTGGACGCGCGCAACGGCCGCGAGGGCTGGCCGGGCAGCGAATCCTACAACCGCTTCACCGACACGCCCATGTGGAATGCCAGCCTGTCCAGAAAGGTCGACCCGCTCATCAACCCCCGCCCGCAGGACACGCCGCTGGCGTATCAGTCGCCGGTGGAGGCCGACAGCCACGCCGACCTGCCGCCCGCGTACATCGAGGTAGCGCAGTTCGACTGCCTGCACGACGACGGCGTGCTCTACGCTGAACTGCTCGGCAATGCAGGCGTTGAAACGCAGCTGCACGAGGTGTCATCCGCTATGCATGGCTTTGACACCAAGGTGAAGGCCCCCACCTCGCAAAGGATGATCCGCCAGCGCGCGGAATACATGCGCCGCCGCTTTTACGCAGAGGCATAAAAAAATCGTCGCCGTTCCCTGCTGTGTGCAGAAGAACGGCGACTTTTTTATGCTTTTTTCAGATATTGCGTCAGCTTGTCCGGGAAATTGACCGTCATGCCGTCCACGCCGCAGGCGCAGGCGTGGCGCATCACTTCCTCGTCGCGCACGCCCCAGGCGCGCACATTGAAGCCCATGCGGTGCCATCTGTCCACGTCCTCCGCCGTGAGCGCGGGCGCAAAGGGGCAGATCTCCCCGCCGCCGATGCGCAGCAGTTCCTGCTCGTCCTGCGGGGTGATCTCCTTTTTCAGCCAGCCCACCTTCAATTCCGGCGCGCAGGCGCGCACCTTTTCGATGCAGTCAAACATGAAGGACGTTACCACGCATCTGGCATTGTATTTGCGGATCATATCGACGATCTGCCTTTCGATGCCGCGCTGCTTGATCTCGATGGCAAGGGTGAGGTCGCGCCAGGCAAACTGCTGCAGAAAATCCTCAAACACGACGATCTTGTCCTTCAGGCCGTTCTTTTCGAAGGTAAACTGCCGCAGCTCGTCCAGCGTATAATCCGGCACGCTGCCCTCTGCCCCCGTCAGACGCAGGATGGTGTCGTCGTGAAACAGCACCAGCACGCCGTCTTTGGTCATTTGCACGTCGGTCTCGATGCCGTTTGCGCCCATGAACAGGCCGGTATAAAACGACAGCAGCGTATTTTCCGGCGCATATTCGCTGGCGCCGCGGTGCGCATAGTTGATGAAATTCTGCTCATCACAGGTCACATGCCATTCGCGGCTCCACCTGGCCGTCTGCCCCGGCAGGATGCTGATCGCCTTGTACACCTCGGCGCACACGCAGTACGGCGTGCCCCACACATACACCGTGGACGGCTCAAAGTCGATCCACTCACTCAACGCCAGCGTCGTGCGGTCGCTGCGCAGCTTCCACGCGCAGGGCCCGTCAAAAGCCTTCACCTCGCACGGGGCCGAGAAGGAGCCCTCCGCCGCCTTGGTCCAGCCTGCGCCGGTGGGTGTGGCCACAAAGCATTCGGCGGCGCTTGGCAGCTTTCTGGCGCAGAACAGGTCGAGGTGGTGGGTCTCGTCCGTCGCAAGGTCGCCCAGCGACACGAAGTTGTGGCAGTATTCCGAAATATCGATGGGCTTTTCGCCGGTGTTTTCCAGCTCGCATTCCAGGCGGATCACCCGGCCCAGCAGCTTCACGGTGCGCTTTTCGCGGTACGCATAGCCGTTCACCACGGGCGACACGCACTCGAACACCGCCGTGTCATCGCCAGCGAGCACCGTTGTGGGCAGACCCGTGGTGCGCTGCTCGTCGACGATCGTCCACGGCTGCTGCGTACGCGTGAGCACGCCCACGCCCACCTTCAGGTACTCTTCGCCAACGGCTGAATCCATCTCGATCTGCGGGCATTTGTACTCGCAGCAAAGCCCCACGCCGCCGGTGGAGGTCTGCCCGGCCTGCGCGCGCTCAGCCTGCGTAAGGCACACGTCGCCCAGCCACAGGCCGCTGATGAAAGCCGCATGCGCAAACCTTGTGCGCTGATAGTCGCCGCTCCACGGCGTGAGCAGCTCAGCTTTGAGTTCGCCGTTTGAAATACAGAAACGGTCGCCGGTCGTAACAGGTTTCAGCATGTGCGTTTGCCTCCCTTTTTTCCATACAGCCACGCCGCGGCCGCGCCGCTGAGCAGGCACAGCGCCAGCCACAAAAGCAGCCGCGTGTCGTCGCCGGTACCGGGCGGGGCGGGGATCTCATTCCACGTCAGCTCAAACGGGCTGAAGGAATTGGTCACGATGCGCAGGCCCTTTTGGGTGGGGGTCACATGCAGCATTTCAAATTCGGTGCGGGTGTTGTCCAGATAGTGCTTCAGCTGATAATGCACGGGCGAGTGTTCATCCAGCCCCTCGGGGTAGGGCCAGTAGATCACCACGGGCTGGTCAAAGTTGGGGATGATGTTGTTGTCCGGGTCCATCAGCAGCAGCTCGGCAAAATCGGTATTGCCTCGGTAAGAAGGATAATAGTACAGCATCAGCCGGAACTGTACATTCTCAGGCGATGGCGGGTTGATGAGCGACGGCTGCGTGATCACGTCCGGCAGGTCGCTTTCCGACGCATAGGTGGGGAAGCCCGCCGCCTGAATATCGTGCCTGGGCACGGAAAACGTGTCGGACGTTTCCACCACCCAGTCCACGCGCAGCAGCTCGCCGCCGGCGGTGTACCACGCCGTCAGGTACAGGTTGCCCCGGCCCTGCGCGGCCTGCTGCAGGGGCGTGCACTTCTCGCCGCCCGGCCGCTTAAACAGCGGCAGCGCCCACTCGTAGTAGGGAAAGCCCTTGTCAAAGTTCCTCAGCCATTCCGGTTTGGGTTTTTCAATCGTATCCCAAATATTGACGAGGGTCTTTTCCTTATCCAGATGCCTGACCTCGTCCTGCTTCTGCGTGAGGGAAATGCCTTCATAATAGAACTCCATCCACGCCTCAGCGCCCTTTGGCGGATGGATGATGACGTTGGTGAACGTTTTGTCCGTAATAACGTGCTTATCGGGATTGCCGTGATAGGAATGATACAGCACGCCCGTCTGCGCATGATATTTGGACACGATGTTGCCGTTGGTGCCAAACACATCCGTCTGCAGCCTGTCAGCCGGTACAGGGCCCCATTTTTCGTTTTGAATGCCCAAAAGCCACGGCCTGATGGAGCCATTGGCCAGCGCCGCCGCCGGAAGCAGCGCCAGCAGCACAACGACTGCCAGCAGGAGATAACTGCGTTTTTTCATTGGTATACCCTTCTTTCAAGTCTGTAACAGCCCTCACCCCGCAAAGCCGGGAATGGCGTAGCGGTCGTCCTCGGTCAGGCCCAGCAGGTCGATCACCCGGGGCAAGATATTGGGCACGCGGTCGAGGTCGGGCGGGAAATGCCCGTCGGAGGCGCAGTAGAACCTGCTGCCCGCCGCCTTGGCGATGCGGAAGATGCGCAGCGTGTCCTCGGGCCGGTCGTCCAGCGTGCGGTAGTCGAAGGCGTTGAGCTCGATGCCCGCTCCGGCCTTGGCATAGCCTTCAAAAATGCGCAGCATGCGGCTTTCATCCATGGCGGCGATCACGTCCATGGCGGCGCCTTCCTTAAACATGAGGTTGCAGTTAAGGTGCGCGATGCCGATCTTTTCAAACGGCAGGTCCTGCATGAGCAGGTTTTCCAGCCTGTCCTCGATGAGGCGTGCCATTTTCTGCGGCGTGTCGATGCCCGCCGGGCGCACCAGCCCGTCCATGTGCATATGGTTGGGCGGGATGACGACAAAATCAAACAGATCAAAGTGATCCCTGGCCAGCGCGGGAATGCCGTTGGCGGGCAGCTCGGTCTCGCAGCCAAAGAAGAAGGGCACCCTGCCCTGCGGCAGCGGGCGCGACTGCATCACATGGTCGATGTCCTGCGGCGCGTACCAGTCGCTGCTGCCCGGAACGGCGGCGTCCCACAGGTGATCGGTCAGGCAGAACATGCGGTATTCATGCTTTTCAGCGTGCTCAAGCATCAGCTGCGGGGTCATGGCGGGATCATTGCTGCACGAAGACAGCCCGGAATGGCAGTGGATATCCTCCAGATGGGCAAAAGACATGCGGAAACCCTCCTTTTGAATGTGCGTCGGCCACTGATTCTGCTTTTGTATTTCGGTGCGGGAAATGGGGTTTCCTGCACTGGAGGAATACAGCAAGGCGCTCCGTTTTTACGGAGCGCCTGTGTATGCGGTTTTATGCGCTGCGCCTGCGCAGGCTGACCCATGCGGCAGCAGCCAGCGTCATCAGCGCTACGTACAGCGCCAGCGGCGTGCTGTCGCCCGTCGCGGGCACACGCGCCCAGCCCAGATAGATGACCATATCAGCCGTGGGAACCGTGCCCGGCCGGAAGGGCGTGGTGCAGTTTGCGTCAAGGTACCAGCCGTCAAACGTGAAGCCATGGCGCACAGGCACCTGCGGCAGCACGATGGGCTGGCCGTACTTCATGTGCAGGTCGGCCAGCGCCGGGCCGCCGTTGGTGACAAAGCGAACCGTGTAGGTAATGGGTTCGACCCTCCAGCCAGTGCCCTCCACCACCTTGCGGTAGCCTTCGGGGATATACGCATCGTTGGGATTTTTGCTGTACCAGCCGGCGTAGAGGGTGTTGACGCCATTGTGATGCTGCACAACACCTGTGATATTGCCGTCATCCAGCACTGTGAACGTACCGGCTTTGTCGGTATCAACAGCGATGATGCAGCCGCTGATCTTCAGGTTGGTGATGGCGGTCACGTTGGAGTTGTTGACCGTGAGAGAAGCCTTTGCCTGACTGTTGCTCCGAATGGTCACATTGTCCAGCGTGACATTGGACGCTTCAACCACGTCCACGCCAGCGGCTTTGTTTCCGCTGTCAAAAACCAGGTTTTTGAAGATGGCGGCCCGGTTTCCGGTACGCAGGTTGATCAGATGCTTAAAGCCCATCAAAGGCTTCGAAGGATTCTCTAAAGGCCATTTATCACTACTGGCAATGCCATTGGTGTTGAACCCATAATACTGGCCGTTGTACAGGCCGTCGATGGTAAAGTCTCTCGTGCCTACGTTCTGAAACGTGAATTCATTCTTCAGATCGATGTTTCCCGTCAGTTGAATATAGATTCGACCTGTGCCCTCAGCCGTAAGCGCCTCCTCCAGTTCCTCCAGGCTATCCACCTGATAGGGACTGGCCTGCGTGCCTTTGCCTTCAAGCGCCATCGCGGGCACAGCCATCAGCATGACCATGCTCACCAGCACGAGCAGGAAAACAAAACGTTTTTGATTCATGGTACCACTCCTTTTTATTTTCTGCCGCAGCAGGACAGAAAACAGATAAACGTGCTTTATCATTTATGTTAGCACTTTTTGTTATACATTACAATATTTTTACCTTATGCTGCAAAAAGAAAAACGCTCGAAGCTTTGGCTTAACAGTGATAAGGAACTAATTTACTTATCAACTGTTAGCTGACGGTTTCCGGGGTGCATACGGACAAATCCCGTCTGATTTCTAACAGGAAATCAGACGGGATTTTCCATTTATATCACAAATTATGGAGGACAACTATGAAAACCTTAATATCTTGCGCCTACAATATGGATAACTGCTGTGTTGAACTGAAATTCACCGATGGCAGAATGATTGCGATTGACACTATCGCCGTTGAGAACGAGGTTGCTCGTAATATGTACGAACGGTCAGAACTGGACTATCTGATTTACAATGATCCGATTGGGTATGCAGACCTTATCTTGAATGGCGATCCGGGAACGTATCTGAAAACCGTAACTGAATATAGACCCTTAGATTGACATTCAGCCCTCTGCCTTTTCGTTGGCAGAGGGCTGTTTTTCGTTGTTGGTATTTATTGAGTATCCCTTAACTGCTCCACAATGCTATATTTGGCAGCGTGGGCATACATAGCGTAAGGAATCAGCCATCCCAGCAGAGCAAATACCGGTATAGCAAGCAAAACAGGAACGATTGTAAACTTCGCACTGAAGAACCAGAACATATTCTCCAGAAGATCACCAACCAAAGGATTCAGTATGAAAGAAAGTGCAAGTGCTGCTACAGCGGAACTGAGTGAATAAAACAATCCTTCGTAGATCAACATGGCTTTCAACTGTTTGTTGGTCATACCTACTGCCTGTAATACCGCAAATTCTCTTTTCCGGGAAAGAATCCCAGTCATAATGGCATTGAAGAAATTCAGAACACCTATAAGCCCAATGATGGCGCAGAGCAGTCCGCCCAGCAACAGGAACATGGTCTGGAAGCCCTCAAATTCCGCCCGGAGTGTTGCTTTGCTTTCATACATCAATCCGGACAAATTGTCAGCAGTCAAATCAGCAAGGTAATTCTCCGCAGATGCTTCGCTTATATCATCGGGCGTGTCAAACAGGTAAAACATCGGAATACTTTCATGCTCGCTGTCATGATTGAGTTTCTCGATGGGAAGCACAAAACTATAGCCTGTTGAATAATGACGGGAGCTCATGGAGTATGGCACTATGACATAAGCACAAACTGTATAATCTACATCATGGCTGGAAGAAAGCTGAAGCTGCACATATTCCGCAGGCGTATTTTCATCACAAAGATTGCCAGTGCGGCTGTCGATGTAATACCCTTCGTCAATATAGGTAATGGTCTGGGTTGAACCTACAGGAAGGTAAAAATCAAGATTGCCCACATTTCCGTAATCATCTGTATTAACTACAACAGCGATAGCATTTGTATCTTTTTGGAACATAGGAGATATGTCGCCCTCTACCACAGTCAATTTATCAAACAAGGAATCATCCAAGCCTTCCATCATGGCACTCTGCCCCACAAGATCACCACGACGATTGCTCTGTTCCAACATGGCTCTTGCATTTTCCTCGGAAGTAAAGTGCATCATGTCCTGCAGCCAGTGCTCCTCGCTCATCCAGCCATATGGAAAATAACCGGTCAGCGTATAACCACAACCGGACAGGGACGGAGCGGTATTCCCTTCGATTTGCTCAATTTGTTCCTGCGAAATATAACTGCTGGAATAGTTGTAACGGAAATAGTCCGTAGAGCTTACTATAAAGTCAGCACAGGTCAGTTTGGCCAGATACTTTTCCATATCAAAGCCCCCGGTAAAAGTGACCAGCATATTGAGAAGCACCACAGATAGTGAAAGAGAGATAACCACAAGAGCCGTCTTTCTTTTATTTCGCCCCAAATTGGCAAAAGCCATTTGATGTACTTTTGCGCCACGGGTGGTGCGTTGTTTCTTTTTGCTTTTTACAATTTCCGTATACTTTGTAGCTTCCACCGGAGAAACTTTTGAAGCAATCTTCCCCGGGCGGGCGCAGGACAGCAAAACTGTAATTAGCGCAAACAGAGCAGATGCAAAGAAAATCAACGGTGAAGTGCTGACGGTAGAAACTCCGACACCAAAAGTGGTTTGTGCCATTACGACTGGAGTCAGAGATGCACCGACACCATATCCCAACAGTAATCCAACGGGAATGCCTACAATACACAAAAACAGTGCCTGCTGGCGGATAATGCGTTTCAGTTGCCGGGGCGTAACACCAATGGTTTTCAGCAAGCCATAGAATCGAATATCCCCTGTAACGGAAATCTGAAAAATGTTGTAGATAATCAGATAGCCTGTAAAGATCACCAATGCAAGGAAAGCGATAATTGCAATCAGTGTTGTTGCATCTATGCTTTCTCCCAACTGTGCAGAGGTATAGCCCCAGTTTACACCAATGCGGACACTGTTTTCTTCTCCCCGGGTCTCCCAGGTATAGCCAAGATCCAGATCTACCTGCTCCATCTGTCCCCGAATATCCAGGCTGGATGCCATCATCACATTCAGGTCGGTGCGGAAGGGGGCCATTCCCGCGGCCATGCCCTCGGCTTCCACTGCGCGGGCGTATTCTTCGGAAATGTTTACATAGTGAACAGGGCAGATATCATCATAATCCCACCAGCCAACCAGGGTGAAAGTGTCCGTTTTCTCGTAGGACAGCTGGTTTTGGTCGCCCACGGTATAGGTCAGTGTAATTTTCGTTCCCAGCTCCGGCTGAATGCCCAGCAGCTTCAGTGCTGCCGTGTCCATGGTGATTTCTTTCCCGCTTTGGGGCATATGTCCGGTTGTGGGTTCTGCGAAACTCCATTGGGTGCAGTTTTCGTCCATGCAGCTGACTTCCGCAGGGACTTTCGCAAAAACGCCGCTGTCCATGAATCCGATCGTGGTGCGTACACCCACAGCCTTCACCTTGGGATGGCCGGCAATGGCCTGTGCCTGCTCTTGGGTCACTTCCTTAAAGGTACCGTGGCTGTAGCCGCCCACCTGGCGGAAGGTGTAATTCTCATAGCTGGAATTGATGGACATTACGATGGTAAACAGCGAGGTAAATAGCAGCGCAGTCAAGGCAATGGCGATGATTGCAATGATGTTGCGCTTACGGGATGCCCATAAAGAACGCCAACTCAATTTTCGAATACATTTTCTGTTCTTGACATTCATCTTCGTCACCTCCCGTTAGTTCTTGGTGACGATCCGTCCATCTTCGATACGGATAATGCGGTCTGCCATCTGCGCAATTTCTTCGTTGTGCGTAATCATTACGATTGTCTGGGCGAACTTTTGACTGGTGACTTTCAAAAGGCTCAATACATCCTGGCTGGTCTTGGAATCCAGATTGCCTGTCGGTTCGTCAGCAAGGATGATAGCCGGAGCTGCCGCCAGTGCACGGGCAATGGCTACTCGCTGCTGTTGACCACCGGAAAGCTGATTGGGCAGAGCATCCAGCTTTTTCTCCAGTCCGAGTGTCTGTACGATCTGCTCAATAAAATCCTTGTTGATCTTACCGCCGTCCAGCTCAATGGGAAGAACAATGTTTTCATACACATTCAGCACCGGGACGAGATTGTAGCTCTGGAATACGAAGCCGATCTTTCTGCGGCGGAAAATGGTCAGCGCTTCCTCCTTCAGGGAGAAAATATCCTGTCCATCAACAGAAACCACTCCATCTGTGGGTCGATCCAGACCGCCAAGCATATGCAGCAGGGTGGACTTGCCGGAGCCGGATGTGCCGACAATCGCCACAAATTCGCCTTTCTGTACACTTAAATCCACTCCATCCAGTGCGTGAACCGCATTATTACCGGAGCCATAAATTTTTCTCAGGTTTTTTGCCTGTAAAATTTCCATAAACAAGTACCTCCATGAAAAAATCTGTATGTATGCAAAGAAATCATCCTTTGATACATACAGATTATCGCATAGGATTCTTTCCACATTCTTTCCAGCGGGAAATGAATTCTAACAGTTTTGAAAAAATTGATGTTATTTCGGCAGGAATACGGAAAACGTGCTTCCTTTTCCGGGAACGGAGGCAACCTTGATATAACCACCCTCACCGGATGTGATTTGTCGAGCCAAATACAAGCCGATGCCAACACCTTCCTGTTCCCGCACTATCTTTGAACGATAAAAGCGGGCAAATATCTTTGATTGCTCACTTTCTGAGATACCTGCGCCAGTATCTGATACATCAATCCTCGCAAACATTTCATAGCTTACAGCAGAAATCGTGATTACGCCATGCTCTGTATATTTGATGGCGTTGTCTACAATATTAGCCAGTGCTTCCGCTGTCCATTTCATATCAAAGGTAGCAGAAATATCTGTATCATGCAGTTGCAAAGACAACCCTTTTTCAGCAGCTTTGGCAGCATATTGTTCTGCAATACCTTGAAGCAGTGGCTGTAATGCCGTGCGCTGCGGTGACAGAGAAATAATTCCATTCTCCAGCCGGGACAGCTTTACAAGCGAATCAATCAAAAATCGCAATTTCTCCGACTGATTGTATAGCGCATCCACATTCGCTTTTGCCGATGCAGGAAGATCTTCTTCCATCAAGAGTTCGCTGTATAGTAGCAGGTTTGCAATCGGCGTTTTTGTTTGATGCGAAATATCTGCAATCAGGGATTTAATTCTATCTTTTTCCTGAGCTACATTGCGAGAAGAAGTTTCTGCTGCGGACAGGTAATGTGCAAACTTCGTTTCCAATGCAGACAGCTTGCTTTCATCAAAGGTGCTTTCAGAAAATGAGCCCTCCATTGCAGCATCCAACATCTTTTCGATTGTATCCATTGTTTTTCTGGCTTTTCTTCTATTCCACAATACAATAGCTGCTGCCGCCAAAAAACACAGCAGTATGATCGTAATTCCTATCTCATTCATCTTTCTTTACCCAGCTATACCCGATTCCATAAACAGTCTTGATATATTCCTGTGCGCCAAGTTTATCCCTCAGACGCTTAATCGTAACAGACAGGGCATTTTCATCCACGTATTCTGCGCCGTCTGTCCAGATTCGGTCTACAAGGTCTCCACGGGTCATTATCCGACCACGGTTTTCAACAAGCAGATGCAGCAATTTCTGCTCTGTTTTGCTCAATTCAACTTTGGTATCCCCTACACAAAAAGTCATAGTTCCAAAGTCAAAACAAAAATGATCTATATGAATCGGTGTGTTTTTGGGGATGGATGTGCGTTTTCGTAATTGGGTATTCACCCTTGCACGCAAAACTGAAAGAGAAAAAGGCTTGGTAATGTAGTCGTCAGCACCTCGTTCCAATCCATCTACAATATCCATATCTGTATCGTTGGCAGTCAGCAGAATTACTGGAATATCCGGTGTTTTTCCTTTGATTTCTTTCAGCAAATCAAGCCCATTGCCATCCGGCAGATTTATGTCTAAGAGGATCAGAGATACACTACCACAAAGCAGTTGTTCTCTTGCCGCTTTTAGATCGTGGCAGGAAATAATCTGACGGTCATCTGCTTTCAGTGCTTTACTCAGCCCCAGATTCAAACCTATATCATCTTCAATAATCAATAATTGTTCCATGTATCTCACTCCCTCGTTATTCAAATGCCAGCATAGTTTCTTTTGGTAGCTTCTCATTCTCACAGTTCAGAAGATAGGCTATTGCCTTGTTCGCAAAGCGATTTGTTTTCATCGTGTCCCAATCGGCAAGCCGGAGGATCTCCGCTGTGCCATTCTCAAAATCAAATGAAATCTCGCCCCATTCGCCGTCGCAGTCTGCTTGGTATTC
>JAFULL010000019.1 GCA_017473345.1 Clostridia bacterium
ACGCTTATCGTTGGTGATCTTGCCTTCCTTCATAGGCACGTTAAAATCGCAGCGAACAAGGACTTTCTTACCGGACACCTGGATGTCGTCAATCGTCTTCTTAGCCATTGTGCACACTCCTTAAGTGTTGTTCCTTCTATTGCAAACCCTATGGGCAGCAAATGAATTTTCGGGCAAACCGAATCTTGACCGACCCAATTTGCACCACTTAGCATTATACAACAAACGAGCGTTCTAAGCAAGCTTTTTTGACAAAACATTCACAATTTCAGTTGCACATTCACTTCTGTACCATCATATTATTTTTCAGTCAGGAGGGATTTTCATGCAGGAACAATGGCTGCTTACAGGGACTTTTTTCCTTATTACGGCTGCAGTATGGAAACTTGCACTTTTGGCAGTACCCGGCAAAGGTTTCATGCTCTTAATTGAAAAAACAGTCGCTGGCATTTTCCTTTGCTGGCTGTGTCAAATGCTGGCAGGGCCATTTGGAATTGTGATTCCTCAAACACCCTTTGCTGCGATTGCGACCGGATCCCTTGGGCTGCCTGGAATGGCTCTTGCTGCTTTTCTTGCCTCTACCCCATGACAAACATTGCTGATATGTGTTAATATACATATTAAAGCACGAATGTTATGAAAGAAGTGTTTGCATATGAAAGTCATTGACCTGACTCATACCATTTCCGAATCTATGCCCGTTTATCCCGGAACTGAAGGTCCTGTTCTTGCCCCTGCCAATACTTACGAAAAAGACGGCTTTAAAGAAACAAAGATGACCATGTATACTCACACAGGTACCCACATGGATCCCCCTGCCCATCTGTTTGCAGGCAGAACAACTCTGGATCAGTTTCCAGTATCACAATTTGCCGGAAAAGGTCTGGTGATCGACTGCACGGCATATGAATGCGGCCAGCGCGTCCCTCTTTCTGTTATCACCGCATACGGTGCAAAGGCTGAAGAAGCTGACTTTCTTCTGTTTCATTTCGGATGGGATAAATTTTGGGGAAAGCCCGAATATTTCGGCGACTATCCCTGTCTGAGTGACGAAGCGATCGACTACATTATAGCTCATCACAAAAAAGGCGTCGGCCTCGACGTCATCGGTATCGATCCCATTGCAGATGCGCATCTGACCATCCACAGAAAACTTTTTGAAAAAAACGAAATTGTTGTCATCGAAAACCTGACACACCTAGATCAGCTTGGCAGCGATCTGTTTTGGTTTTTGGCCCTTCCGCTCAAGCATCAGGATGCAGACGGCTCCCCCATTCGCGCTATCGCCTTCTGGCCTGAAGGCTAAAAGGAATCCCTTCCGAATCTCATCGGAAGGGATTCTTTTTTACAGTTCAATAACCTCAGTGTTTTCAAGCGCAGCTGCGATCAGCGCTTCCGTATCAAGCTTGCTCTCGCCATCAAGGATGATGTCCATCTTGGGCTTGGTAGCAGGATGACGGGGCGTAAACACCGTGCAGCAGTCTTCATACGGCAGATTGGAAGTCTCGTAAGTTCCGATCTTCTGCGCAATGGCGATGATCTCAGACTTGTCAAAACCGATCAGCGGACGGAACACAGGCATATCAGCAACTTCATCGGTGCAGCTGAGCGCATGCATCGTCTGGCTGGCAACCTGTCCGATGCTTTCGCCGGTGATCAGCGCCTGAGAATGTTCCTTCTTCGCAATGGCATTGGCGATGCGCATCATGTAGCGGCGCATGATGATAGTCGTATAGTCCTCGTGGCACTTTTCGTGGATCTGCATCTGAATATCCGTAAAGGGCACCACATGCACGCGGATGCCGCACAGACTTTCGGACAGAATTCCGGCAAGATCCAGCACCTTCTGCTTGGCACGCTCGCTGGTATAAGGCGGCGAATTGAAATGCACTGCGTCAACGGTCACACCGCGCTTGGCAATCATCCAGCCAGCAACAGGGCTGTCGATACCGCCAGACAAGAGCAGCGTCGCCTTTCCGTTGGATCCAACCGGCATGCCGCCCACAGCCATGATGGGATGTGTGTACAGATACGCCATATCGCGGATCTCTACAGACAGGACCGTGTCAGGATGATGAATATCCACCTGAAGCTGAGGCAGATGCTCAAGCACATAGCCGCCCAGCTCCATATTGATCATGGGCGAATCCATAAAATAACGCTTGTCGCTGCGACGTGCGTTGACCTTGAAGGTGCCTTCGCAGTCCTTCATTAGTTCAACGGCCTGTTTGCAGATGGCTTCAAAATCGTTCTTTTCCATTTCGATGGCGCGGCACACGCTGTGTACACCAAACACCTTCGTCACACGGCGGATCGCCTCATCCATATCCGTAACATCGCTGACATACACACGGCTGTCGCTCAGCCACACATGGCCTCCCACATTCTGCACTGCACTGCGCACACGCGCAACAAGCTTACGCAGAAAAACAGGCCGGTTCAGGCCCTTCAAAAAAATCTCGCCAAAACGAACCTGCAATACTTCTCTCATGTTTTCTTTCCTCCCGGGTACTCAGCGGCGTGTAAAACGACGCAGCAAAGCAACCTTTTCGATGATCTTTTCAGCTGTAAAGCGCATCTCTTCCATCGTGTTTTCATGGCACAGACTGATGCGAATAGCGCCGTCCATAACAGCATTGCTGCACTTCATGGCTGTAAGCACGCTGGAGTGTTTGCCTTTTTTGGACGAACAGGCGGAACCTGTACCCACATAGATACCGTCATCCTCCAGCGCATGCAGCAGTGTCTCCGCACGCACAGGCGGGAACGCAATGTTCAAAATATGAGCCGCGCTCATCGGATCACTTTCCGGCAGACCGGCAATCTGCATTTCCGGCAAACCTTCCCGAAGCAGACGCACAAGCTCCGTCTTAAGCTGCAGCATATATTCTGTTCCATTTGCGGGATAAGCTTCAACAGCCGCCTTCAGTCCGGCGATACCAACCGTATTCTCTGTGCCGCTGCGCAGGTTATTCTGCTGTCCGCCGCCGGCCGTCTGCGGCTTGATGCGGAAGCCATCGCGCAGTACAAGAGCGCCAACGCCCTTGGGACCGTGGATCTTGTGACCGCTCAGTGCATAAGACTGAACAGCATATTTGCGGAAGGAAAACGGCACACGCAGATACCCCTGCACGCCGTCAACATGGATAGCTGCTTTAGGCGCAAGGTGATCGCGCAGCCTGCAAATTTCCTCCAGTGGCATAATGACGCCTGTTTCATTGCAGACATGCATCACGCAAATCAACTGGGTCTGCTCGCCAAGCATCTGTTCAAGGGCAGCCAGGTCAACGCTTCCGTTTTCCAAAAGTGGAATTTCACGCGCTTTGCATCCAAAACGTGCTTCAGCTTCAAGGCATGCATTTTTGACGGCCGCGTGTTCTGCTGCTGTGTACAGCACCTCACCCGGAAGTCTCTGGTTTTGAAGCCAGCCCCAGATGGCCAGATTATCACTTTCAGTTCCGCCGGATGTAAACAGAACATTTTTTTCATTTGCCTGCACGGACGCCGCGATGACGCGTCTTGCATCAGTGACAGCGCGTTCAGCATGCATGGCAGGCGTATAGAGAGCCGAAGGATTGTAGAAGTTGGATGCCATGCTTTCCAGCATGGCATCCACACAGGCTCCACAGGACTTTGTTGTGGCGCTGTTATCCAGATAAACCTGCATTTTTTTACTCCTGATAAGCGCCCTGCGGCAAATATTTACGGATCATGCTAACCAGTTCTTCAGAGGGCTCGAGAATGATGATATTCTTGTTGCTTTCCTTCTGATAATAGAAGAAATACAGCTTGGCGTCACGGTTGAGGAACCAATTGCGTTTCTTCACACCGGGCATGTTGATCAGCTTGCGGAAGTTGTTGGAATCAACCGGTCCAAATACTTCCACATTCTTAACACGCATTGTACCCAGCGACTTGCGCTTCTGGTTGTTGAACACCTGGGCAAAATCGAGATCACCATTGGTAAACGTGTATTCATACTCTGTCTTCAGACGGTCGCGGCGCAGGAACAGCAGCACCGCAATACCGATCATCACCGCAGTCTCAATCAGTCCCATGATGGAAAAATCCATCAGAAGAACCTGCAGCATAAACACACCCAGAACCGCCGCCACAAACATGGTGATGGTGGCAAACATATGTGCGATGTTCTGCATCGTACGATTCCGCTTCACAACGACTTCTTCCATAAAATGATCCATAATGTTTTCCTCCTGCCTTAATGAACGAGTAAAATAAGAAGATAAATACCGGATACCGCTATTCCCACAAGAACGCCACCAAAAACTTCAATAGGCTTATGGCCAACCAGTTCCTTTAGCTGGCGGTCTGAGATAGGCTGACCATTAATCAGAACGTCGCGCAGAATCTGGTTGATAATCGTTGCCTGACGTCCCGTTTCACGCCTGACACCCGTAGCGTCATACATAACGATAAACGCCAACACAACGGCCAGAGCAAAGACGGGCTCTTCAAAACCGTAGAGCGAACCAACCATAATTGCAGTGGAGATGACCATGGCTGTGTGGGAACTCGGCATGCCGCCCGAACCGAAGAAACGGGTCAGATCCCATTTGTGCTCAACGATAAAATGAATCGGTATTTTGAGCCCCTGAGCAACAAACCAGCTTAAAAGTGCAACAAACAGCGTGTGATTATACGCAATTTCCTTCACTCCGAGCAATCCAATCCAACCCCTTAACAGTTCCTTCTGTTAATGATACATGATTTACATCTTACGTGCAAGAGTATTGCGCGCAAGAGTGGTCAGAAAATCTGCACGTTCACCGAAAACAGCCATTGCATTCACGGCTGACTGTACAGCCTGCGCAGCATCTTCGCGTGCTTTTTCCACACCACATACAGCAGGCCATGTCATTTTACCGCGCTGTGCATCCATGCCCGTCTGTTTGCCGAGCAAAGCAACATCGCCCTCCAAATCCAGCAAATCATCTTGAATCTGGAAAGACAGACCCAGTCCGCAGCCATATGCCTGACCGGCAGCAATTTGCTCATCGGTCGCCCCTGCCAGCATCAAACCCGCTGTAACCGGCGCAGTCAGCAAATCAGCCGTCTTGTGCAGATGGATGTAACGGACGCTTTCCCTGCAGGGTTCATGTCCTTCCAGCTTAACGTCCAGCGTCTGTCCGGCAATCATGCCCGTTACGCCGGCTCGTTTGGCAATCTCGCGCATAGCAGCAACCGCCTGTGCAGGATGTTCAGCCGTAAATGGAGCATTCAGCATGGTCTCATAGGCCATATTAAGCAGGCCATCACCGGCAAGAATCGCCATGTTCTCACCAAAAACGCGGTGATTAGTCGGCTTGCCGCGCCGAAGATCATCATTGTCCATAGCGGGCAGATCATCGTGCACCAGTGAATAAGTGTGGATCATTTCAAGCGCACAGGCAAACGGCAGCACGCTTTGCCAGTCATCCCTGATAAGATGATATGCTGCCAGAAGCAGCACCGGACGAATGCGTTTGCCTGGCAAAAGCAGGCTATAGCGCATCGCGCTGCGAAGCGGCTGCGGCGGAAGATCCTCCTGCGGCGCTCTTTCGGTTACTTCTGTAACAGGGGTCTCGTTTTCCTGAAGAAGCAGCGCATAATTCTTCAACGCTTCTTCTACTGCAAGCTGATACTGATTCATGCTTCGTCCCCCATTTCATTCAATTGATCCAGCATATTTTCCTGCTTCACAACATCCGTTGGTGTGAGCACCGGCAGTCCATTTGCAGCTGCGCGTACTTCCAGCATACGTCCTTCAGCAGCATTCAGCTTCTGTGTCAGTTCTTCAGAAAGCTTTATCCCCTCTTCATAGAGTTTGAGCAGTTCCTCGAGCGGCACTTCGCCTTTCTCCATCTGTTCGGCAATATTTTCAAGCCTACTCAAACCCTCTTCAAAGGAAAGAGATTTGGTTGATTTTTTTGCAGCCACGTCCCTCACCCTCTCATTCATTTTGATGATCGTCCTCAACGACCGCCGAAGCAATGCCGTCTGCCATGCGTAATGAAATCCTGTCACCGGAGTTCAGTTCGTGGACACTTCGGATAAGTTTCCCATTTCGCATCACCACTGTATAGCCACGTTTCATTGTTTCAAGCGGCCCGGAAGCACGCAGTCTCACCAGCGCCTGCTCCAAACGATTTCTGTCGACCATCAATACAGATACAGCCGCAGGATCCAGCTTTTCAACTGCACGCTCAAGTTTCATTCGATGAGCATTGATTTTATGCGCAACAGCGGCCGACATACGCAGACACATTGTTTCCAGCGAATTCTTCATTCGTTCCCGCTTTTGAACAGGCGACGTATCTGCCAGACGGTTTTTAAGCTGACCAAGTGCCAAACGTTTTTGGTTGATCGCCTGTGCAAAAGCCATTTTCAGCTTTTCATCCATTAACCCGACAGCTCCACGCAGTGTTTCTTTCTCAGGAACCGCCAGTTCTGCCGCAGCAGACGGAGTAGCAGCTCGTAGATCTGCCACAAAATCCGCGATGGTAAAATCGGTTTCGTGGCCAACAGCACTGATGACAGGTGTTTGGCACAGCGCAATCGCACGTGCAACGCTCTCCTCGTTAAAAGCCCACAAATCCTCCATGCTTCCGCCGCCGCGTCCAACAATGATCACGTCGACTTCCGGCATGGAATCAAGCAGCATAAGTGCATGCGCAATCTCTTTTGCCGCGCCCTCCCCCTGGACTTTCACAGGACACAGGTACACCGGCATTCCGCGAAAGCGCCGCCATGTCACACGACAGATGTCATGTATAACCGCGCCTGTTTTGCTGGTAACAATGCCAATGCCTTTGGGCAGAAAGGGAATCTGTTTTTTCAGCGCTGGATCAAAAAGACCTTCCGCTGCCAGTTTTTGCTTTAATGCCTCAAACTGTAAATACAGATCGCCTACACCATCTGGTTCCATAGCATCAGCGTAAAACTGATAAGAACCCGTTTTTGCATACAATCCAACACTGCCAAAAACACGTACACGCTGCCCGTTTTCAGGGCGGAAACGCACACTCACTGCCGACTGGCGAAACATGGCGCAGTTTATGGCAGCGTCTTCATCTTTCAGCGTGAAATACCAGTGTCCGGAAAAATGACGTTTAAAATTGCTGATTTCCCCTGTAACATATACGCCGCGCAGCATAGGATCTGATGCAAGCGTCCGTCGCACATACTCATTGAGTTGTGTGACCGTCAATGCAGCGGTTCTCACTTTTCAGCGGCCTTCTCAGCAGCGGCAACCGTATTGTCCATCAGCATGGCAATCGTCATCTTGCCTACGCCGCCAGGCACCGGTGTAATCCATGAAACTTTCTGAGAAACGGGTTCAAAATCAACATCGCCGCAGAGCTTGCCATCAACACGATTGATGCCAACATCAACGACAACAGCGCCTTCCTTGACCATATCCGCCGTGATAAAACGAGGTTTGCCAATTGCGGCCACCAGAATATCGGCACGACGGGTATGCTCGGCAAGATCTACGGTACGGCTGTGACATACTGTAACCGTTGCATTCTCCTGCAGCAAGAGAAGTGCCATGGGCTTTCCTACAATATTGCTGCGGCCGACAACAACCGCTTCTTTTCCAGCAATAGAGATGCCCGCCTTTTTCAGCATGTGCAGCGCACCCTTGGGCGTGCAGGCAACCACACAGTCCAAACCGCGGGAAAGTCTGCCGGCATTGATGTCATGGAAACCATCAACGTCTTTTTCGGGCAAAATAAGAGAAAGCGCACGATCGCTGTCCAGGTGGCGCGGCAGTGGCAACTGGACCAGAATACCATGCACGGAAGGATCGGCGTTTGCTTCCATGATGGCAGCTTCCAGCACTTCCTGCGTAGTATCTTCAGGCATACGCAAAGTGTTGGACTTGATTCCAAGGCGTGCGCAGGCTTTTTCCTTATTGCTCACATAGGTCTGACTGGCAGGATCTTCACCCACGAGAATCACGGTCAAACCGGGCACAGTGCCGCTGGCAGCCATTTTTTCAACGCGGAGTTTCAGTTCCTCTTCCAGTTCTGCAGCCATAATTTTTCCATCCAGAAGCTGTGCAGCCATTGTTATTCTCCTCTCGCTTGTTCCATCAGATACTTTTTCATACCAATTGCAGCTACACCCGCAGCATTGTCGGCACTATATTTCGGTTCGCCAAAATAAACTGCAATGCGTTTGCGCTGCTTGTTCAAACGCCTGACCAACTGCCGACGCAGTAAAGTGGATGAAGCTACGCCGCCAACAACAAGCGCGCACCTGCATCCTGTTTTTTCACAAGCAGCAGCAAGCAGCCTTGCAACCGTGCGCGAAAGCAAATCGAACACTTCAGCAGCAATTTGCTCAGGACTCATTTTACCTTCCCTGATCCACTGCTGCGCCTTGGTTTCAACGCCCGACAGATGGCAATTGAGACCATCCTTTTCCATGCTGACAGGCAGCAGGCTCTCAACTTGACCCTCATATGCCATAGCCAGCTTTTCAAGCGAGGGACCAGCGGGAAACGCCAAACCCAGCGCAACACCAATGCGGTCAACAAGCTGACCGGCATGCAGATCGGCAGATCCACCCAACAGTGTCAGCTTTTCTCCTTCGCAGTGCAGCAATTCTGTTGTTCCACCGCTCAAATGGAGCGCAACAAACGGCTCGTCGGGCATTCGACCGCCTATCAAACCCGCTGCCACATGTCCCTGCTGATGTGATGTTTCAAACAGCGGCACGTTGAGTGTATCCGCCACAACGTGTGCATGGCCCAACCCTACTGTGAAAACAGGCATATAGCTGTTTTTCTCATCGCGTGGCTTGGAAGACGCGCAAACCGCAACGATCTGTGCATCCTTCAATGCTTCTCGCATTCCATCCATCACAATAGGCATTTGCCTTACATGCGCAAAAACGGCCTCGCTTTGGCGAAGGCCGCGTTGTCCCTGCTCGACAGGAAGGAGCATGCGCGAAAAGGCAACCACCTCTCCGCGCTCATTCACAGCCGCAGCAGATGTTGTATAACAGCTGGTATCAAACCCCAGAGTAACACGCATCCTGTATCGCTCCTCAGGCTTCGGGTTCACGCTTATCGCGTTCCATGGCGCCAAGCACGCCGTTGATGTAACGGCTGCTCTTGGGCTCGCTGTAGCGGTTTGCCATGGACATAGCTTCGCTGATCGCAACGTTGTCAGGAACATCGTCGCGATGATAAAGTTCGTACGCAGCAAGGCGCAGGATGCTCAGGTCCACATGGGGAACGCGTTCCAGCGTCCAGGAACCGGTGCTGTGCTTTTCGATGCTTTCATCGAGCTCACTCTCATGCTCCTCTACACCACTGAGCACGTCATTGATATAGGTGCGGGCTGCCTCGTCAGGCTTTAGGGCTTTTGCCCCTTCCTCCTGCTGCTCAGACAGCTGTTCATAAACAAGGTCCAAAGAATCGCTGTCAGCATTACCGCCGGACATGCGTTCGTAAAGCAACTGCATGGCAGCCTGACGGGAAATAGAACGCGAATGCGCCATGGATCATACACTCCGTTTCACAAAGGTCATTCGTAAATCACTGATTTTTGGGAGGAAAGAATCTGTTGATTGTTTTTTTGATGGTTTCCGCTTTATTGGCAGATGCGCCCATAAAGTAGCCTGCACCAAACAGGACTGCAACAAACAACGTACGCCAGAAGCCAAGGAACAGCAGCATGAATGCAACAATTACGCCTGCGATTCCAAGCACAAAACCACACTGAGGAGTACCGATCTGGAAGAACTTTTTATCCATCAGATCTGTGCCTCCACGCTATCAGTTTCTTCATCGGCAGTTTTCTGCTCTTCTTCAACAGCATCAGCTTCCACAGCAACCGGTTCCTCCGCTGCTTCAGGCTCATCAACCGTTACTGTCTCAACAGTTTCCTCTGCAGCTTCCTCAACCATCTGCATAACCTCTTCCGCAGGCTGAACAGCAGCCTCGGCATAGGTAGCAGGTTCTTCCTGATGCTGACACAGGCATTCGGTAGCTTTTTCTACCGGCTTAACCTCCACTTCATCCTCAACCGGAATAAAGGTAGGTTCAGCAGTAGGGGCCGTCAGCTTCAGTGCTTCGGTCTCCACCATCACGCGCACTTCTTCGACATCCACACCACTGCAGGACGTGATGTACTGCTTGATCTGCTTTTGCAGTGCATTGACAGTCAACGGAATATTGACGCCATTGAGAAGCGTGATCTTGATATCAACACAAATGCCACCACGGCTGTGGTAAATCTTGGTCTGGTTCACATGCAGTTCAGGATGAGCATCCACGCACTTCTTGACCATGTTTTCCATGGCTTTCATGGAAATGCTCATATCGCCGTACTCAGTATGCTGCACAACAACGCCCTTGTCCTTGCGCTTGCGGAACAGCAGCGCAACGCCGCAAAGGCCAATGATCACAAGCAGCACACCCAGACCAATCACGATCGCACGCTGGATTTTGTCAGAGAACGCTTCCAGCAGCGTTTGGATTTTAAAAAGATCAAAGGTTTCAAGAAGCAGGCCAACACCGGCAGCAGCGATCAGCAGGCCCATGACCGCAGAAAGAATACGGTCACGAATACGAAGCTTCATGCGTTATCCTCCCTTCCTCAGCCAAAAGCTGAAGCGAAAAGCAATGCCTGTTCTGGCCGCAGAACAGCCCGCAGCCAAAACAGGTATCGCATATTGGATTTTATTCTTCCTGATCGACCTTCTCGGCTTCCATTTCCAGGTCGACTGCGGTCGGCTCATGCTCTTCAGCAGGCGTGGGTTCGCCTTCAAACTCAACACGCACGGGCTTGGCAGGCTTCGCAGGAACTTCTTCAGCCTTCTGCTCGCCCAGTGCCGTCAGGCTCTCGAGACCTTCCAGAGCAACCTTCTGCTCCTTTTCAAAGCTGACGCCCTGAACATGCACGTCAACACGGACCACATGCAGACCCGTCATAGACTCGATGGACTTGCGTACATTCTCCTGCACGGCGCCAGCACAGGTCTGAATAGGCGTGCCATATTCGACGATCAGGTAGATATCCACAGCAGCTTCTTCAGTGCCAAGCTCCACCTTCACGCCCTTGGTGATGTTCTTGTTGCGGCCGAACACCTCGGTAATACCGCCGCCGGAACACATGCCGGCAACGCCCTCGACCTCATTGGCAGCAACGCCGGCAATGATGGCGATTACTTCATTCGCATATGTAATGGTGCCCGTGGAATCATTCTCCTGATCCAGGGTCAAAGGAAGATTATCCTTTTTGGTGGCCATATTCCACACCTCCTACGGATTGGGGCCGCTTGAAGCGGCGCGGCAATGCCTGACATAAGTATATCAGATAATGCCGCGCTTGACAATCGAAGCAACGTAAATTATTCGTCTTCGTCCTGAACCAGCGCGATATGGAGTTCATCAAGCTGACGCTGCTCCACCGTTCCGGGGGCGCCCATCATCAGGTCCTGAGCGTTCTTGTTCATGGGGAAGGCGATCACTTCGCGGATGGCGTCTTCGCCAGCCAACAGCATGACCATACGGTCGACACCGGGAGCGATGCCGGCATGAGGCGGCGCACCATAGCAGAAGGCGTTATACATGGCCGGGAATTTGGCCTTAACGTCCTCTTCACCCAGACGAACCATCTTGAACGCCTTGATCATGATCTCGGGATCATGGTTACGCACAGCGCCAGAGGAAAGTTCTACGCCGTTGCAGACCAGGTCGTACTGGAAGGCAGTAATGCTCAGCGGATCTACCTCGCCGCGGGCAGCCTTTTCAAGGATCTCAGCGCCGCCATTTGGCATGGAGAAGGGGTTGTGGCAGAATTCCAGTTCGCCGCTTTCCTCGCCGATCTCGTACATCGGGAAATCAACGATCCAACAGAACTCGTATTGTTCCTTGTCCATATGGCTGGGGCACAGTTCGCCCAGCAGCTTGCGCATAGCGCCGGCGGTCTTCTGGGCAGCCAGCTTTGCACCGCAGGTCAGGCCAACGAACGTGTTGGGCTTCAGACCCAGCTTCTCAACCAGCTCGTCCTTCTGCTCCTTGACAAACTTGGCGATGCCGCCGGCGATCTCGCCCTTCTCGTCCAGCTTAAACCAGAAAGCCTTATTGCCGGTGATGACTTCTACATCAGCGCACAGCTTATCGATCTGCTTGCGGGTGGCAGTCATATCGCTCACAACAATAGCCTTGACGGTCTGGCCTTCGAAGGGACCAAAGCCACAGCCACCAATCAGCTCAGTCACATCCTGCACAGTCAGGTCGATACGCAGGTCAGGCTTGTCGGAGCCGTACTTTTCCATAGCCTCGGTGTAGGGAATGCGCTTGAAGGGAGCACCCGAGGCGCGGTTGTACAGGCCGTACTTCGCAAAGATGGGCGGCAGGACATCCTCCAGAACAGCAAACACATCCTCCTGGGAAGCGAAGGCCATCTCCATATCCAGCTGATAGAACTCACCGGGGCTGCGGTCGCCGCGGGCATCCTCATCGCGGAAGCAGGGTGCAATCTGGAAATAACGGTCAAAGCCAGAGGTCATCAGCAGCTGCTTGAACTGCTGGGGAGCCTGAGGCAG
>JAFULL010000094.1 GCA_017473345.1 Clostridia bacterium
GAAAAACAGGACAAAACCGAGCGATACCAAAAAACACGAAATTCGCCTGAAAGCCTTGTATTTCAAGGGATTCAGGGACATGGCATAACATCGCAGCATAGCATGGATCAGACGATTTTTAGTGCTCCTAAGCGGTAGGCCGTGGGTTCGAATCCCGCCGGGCGTGCCACAATGCCGCAAACCATACCGGTTTGCGGTATCTATACTGCCGACAGTTCATTTGTGCCATCCTGTCGTTAAACAAAACCAGGACTGCTATTCAGGAGAATGATAGTGGCTCTGCATTTGGCAGAGCCCTTTTCTTTTGCATAGCCATACAGGGGGGAAGATTTTGAAACAAAAAAGCGGCATACGCGCCCGCATTCGTCGTCAGACCGATGAGATCGGCCTGCTTCTCAGGTCGATCCCGGCAACGGTGGTCACGCTGTTTGTGGTCAGCGTGATCTGCATGAACCTGCTGGCCAACAAAACGCTTCTGCAGTTGGAATGGATCGCGCTGGACGGCGGCATTCTCATTTCGTGGCTGTCGTTTATGTGCATGGATATCATCACCAAGCACTTCGGCCCCAGAGCAGCCAATCACATCACGCTGCTGGCGGCAGGCATCAACCTGCTGACCTGTCTCATCTTTTTTGTGGCCAGTGCCATCCCGTCCAATGCGGGCGACTTCAGCGCGTTTGACGGCATCTTTGGCGCAACGTGGTTTGTGCTGTTGGGAAGTACGCTGGCGTTTCTGACGTCGGGCATGGTCAACAATATGCTCAACTGGCTGATTGGGCAATGCTTCCGCAAACATCCGGACGGGCGGCTGGCCTTTGCTGCCAGAACCTATATTTCCACCTTTATCGGCCAGTTTCTGGACAACTTTCTGTTTTCGGTCATCGTTTTTGTGCTTTTTGCGCCGGTGTTCTGGAACGGCTTTCACTGGACGGTACTGCAGTGCTTCATGTGCGCGCTGACCGGCGCGGTGGCAGAACTCATCATGGAGATCGCTTTTTCTCCCATCGGTTACAGAATCACAAAAAAATGGCAGGCGGAAGCCGTGGGCCGGGAGTATCTGGCCGCGCTTGAGAAAGGAAAAAACGCATGAACGTACTGATCACCGGCACCACGCAGGGCATCGGCAAGGCCATCGCTGAGCTGTTTTTGAGGGAAGGCCACCATGTGAGCGGCATCGACCGTCAGGAAAAGAGCATCGATCACCCTGCCTACACGCACTATGTGTGCGATGTGCGTGATGCCGAGCATCTGCCGCAGGTGGATGGCGTGCAGATCCTCATCAACAACGCAGGCACGCAGAATGAGGATGATATTAACATCAACCTCAAGGCGCTCATCCACATTACCGAAAAATACGGCATTCATCCACAGATCAAATCGGTGCTGAATATTGGGTCCGCCAGCGGACACACGGGCGCAGAGTTCCCGGAATACTGCGCCAGCAAGGGCGGCGTGCTGGCCTATACCAAGAATGTGGCCATGCGTATTGCACCGTTCGGAGCTACCTGCAACAGCCTCGACCCCGGCGGCGTGCTGACTCCGCTGAATGAATGCGTGATGAACGACCCCGAGCTGTGGGCGCAGATCATGGATGAAACGCCTCTGAAGCGCTGGGCCACGCCGGAGGAAATTGCCCAGTGGGCGTATTTCCTGACGGTGGTCAACGGCTTTTGCACGGGCCAGAATATTCTGGTGGACGGCGGCGAGGCCATCAATTATCATTTTGTTTGGAAAGACTGACAAAAAAAGGGCACCGGAACCGAAGTTCCGGTGCCCTTTTTTGATCAGTGCTTGCGAACGATGAAGTCGCGGGCGGGAATGGTTTCGCCTTCGAATTCATAAGGCTCTTCGTTGAAGTTGGCGACGACCTCGGTGCCGTCGTCGTATGTGCTGCGCACAATGCCGTGGGTGTGGAAGGAGCCATCCTCGTCAATGGTGACGGTGCGGGGCGTGACCTCCTCAAAATCGGTCATGGCAGCGGTATAGGCGGAGCGCAGTTCAAAGCTGATGCGCTTGGCGTGATCGTCAAAGGAGGTGGGCAGCAGCGTGAACAGCGCCTGATACAGGCGATACTCAGAACCGTGCACCGGCGAGTAGCCCTCGCCGAAGTAGTTGAGCACGCAGTCGTGATAAACGATTTGCCACATGGGAACGGGCACCGGCACGGGGCCGTCCGCACGGGCCGGGAAGCCGGTGAAGTGCAGTCCGCCGTAAGCGCCGATGTCAATAACGTCGGCGTAGTGATCGGTGCCGCAGGCCTCAACAGCAAGCGCGCCCACCTGATCGCGGGCAAAGGAGAACAGCTCGCGGTTGGTTTCGCAGAACTGGCGACGGGTGAGAGGATGATCCTTGGAGCGGCAGATGTTCAGCGGCCACGTGGCGGAAACGTCGATGTACATGCAGCTGGGACCGGACATTTCAGCAATGCGCGGAATGTCGCGCCTGGCGTACTTCAGGCCGCAGGTGGGGCACATGGTGTGCGCCTGACCGCCGCGCCAAATGCCGGCAATATCGGGCGTGCCGGCCAGCTTCTGCAGCATTTCGTCGTCGCGGTATTCTTCGCCCTGATAGGCGTCAATGTAGTTGTCATGCACGTTGAGGAAGTAGCCCGGCGACATTTCGCGCGCGGCGTCAGCGGCTGCGTGGAACTCCTCAGCAGTGCCGCGCTCGGGGTTGACGGGCAGGCGGGTGGGATAGCCGGCGTCAAAGCCATAGCGGTTCCAACCGGTGTTGCACACGGCTACACGGTCAAAGCCGCGTTCCTTGGCGGTGCTGAACACTTCTTCAGCCGTCCAGTTGTTGGGCTGGCCCTCGTTTTCGTTCCACTCGCCGCGGCCTACATAGAGGCTGTAGGTCTTTTCAATGCCTTCGGGACGGGCGTGGAAGAACACATTGTGCTTCCAGAACACAGTGCCGGGCAGCTCGGCCACCACGGGATGGGTCTCGGCCTTCTGTTTGAGGGTCTTGAAACGGCCGGAGGCAATGCGCAGCTCGCGGCAGCGCAGCGCCAGCTGACGGAAATCAGCGCCCGCTTCGAACAGCATGAAGCGCATCTGACGGGGCTCGTTGGCCATTTCCTCGTACAGTTCACGGCACTGCACGCCGATGGTGCCGGCGCGGTCGGTATTGCAGCTCACCACATAGTCGCGGTCGGGATCGTCGCACCACAGGCCAATGCCGCCTTCCGGAGTGAACAGGCCATGGATGGGCAGCGTCCAGCCTGCAGAGGCTGCGTAGGTGTGGGTGAAAATGTCATTGCGGGGGCAGTCGAAGCGCATGCCGTAGTGGATGGGCAGGTACAGCTGGGCCTCCGACTGGGTGGAGGACTGCATCAGGCCCTGTGCCAGCAGCACCTGCAGCCTGCACTCGCCCTTGTCGATGTTTTCGATGGGGGAGGAGGTGATGACCAGGTCACCGCCGTCCAGCCGCAGGGTGATGCGGATGCGAAGATCCGGCGTGTATTCAGGGTTGGGGCGGCAGTAGGTGTTGCCGGGGAAACGGGCGGCAAAGCGGAAGCCTGCAAAAACGATGCAGATTTCACTTTCAGTCGCCGTTACGTTTTTTTGCGAAATGTTGTCCACGGTGATGGGAATGCCGGTCCAGGAGAACTGGAAGGGGGATCTGGCACTGCGGCACAGCGCGCCGCGGCCGTATTCCAGCAGCTGAAGATCGTCGCTCAGGCGCAGAAAGGTGTTTCCGTTTTGAAGTTGATACATTGTAGTTTTCCTCCGTGCGTAAGAGAAGATGGCTTGTTATCTGCATTATAACTGTATCAAAAAGCAATTGCAAGAACATTTGCAGGTTATAACGGGTGATTGTGATTTTTTGCTGATTCAGATATAATTGAAGAAACGCTTCAAAGGAACGGAGAGAATACGATGGCAAGTATCATGGATGCATGCCGCTGGATCGGCACGGATGAAAACTATGATTCGCCTGTGGTGACAAGGCGGTTTTGGGTTTCGGGCATCAGAAAGGCAACGCTTTTCATTACCGGCCTTGGCTATTTTGAGGCGCGTGTCAACGGTATTCCTGTTACAGACGCCTGCTTTCTGCCGGTTGTCAGCGACTATGAACCGCGCGATCTGACGAAGTTTCTCTATCCGCTGTTTGACCATACAACCAACCGTGTCTATTATTATGATTTTGATATCGCGCATCTTCTGCATGATGGCGAAAACCTGCTGGAAATTCGGCTGGGCAACGGCTTCTACCGACAGACTGAACGCTGCTGCGAGGGGCCGGTGAGCTTTGGCACAAGTCTCAAAACCATTTATCGTATCGACGGTGAAAGTGAAAAAGGTACTTTTGCCATCGTAAGCGACGGCAGCGAAATGCAGCGCGACAGCGAGATACAATCAAGCAATTTGTTTCGAGGCGAGTTCATCGACTTCACCTGTGAACTGCAAAACGAAAAGCCAGTCAGGGAGATTGCACCGCTGAGCACGCAGCTGTCGCCGGCCATTGGCACGCCGGACAGAGTCATCCGAACCATACGGCCTGTGCTGCTGGGCGAACGGGAAGGCAAAAAGGTATTTGATGCGGGTGAGAACATCACTGGCGTCGTGCGGCTGAAAACCAGCGCGTCCAAGGGGGCGCGCAATGTGCTGCGCTTTGCGGAAGAATGCCGCGACGAGCTGACGCTGGATTTTGCCTCCACTGGTGCGGGGCACATCGGCGCAAGCGGTCAGCCGCAGATCATGGAGGATGTGTTCATCACAGACGGCCTGCCCCGCGTGTTCCAGCCGCGCTTCGTGTGGCATGCATTCCGCTATTTTGAGGTGGAAGGCCCCTTTGATGATGTGGAGATCTGCGTTATCCACAGCGATACGCCTGTGACGGCCACCTATGAATCCACCCTTGAAGGTCCGCAGTTTTTGTATGATGCTTTCCTGCGCACACAGCTGGGCAATATGCACGGCAGCCATCCGTCGGACTGCCCGCATCGTGAACGGCTGGGATATACCGGCGACGGGCAGGTGTGCGCGCCTGCAGCCATGATGATGCTGGATTCGCGCGCGTTTTATGAAAAATGGATTCAGGATATCCTGGACTGTCAGGACCAAACGAGCGGGCATGTGCAGCACACTGCGCCCCTGATGGGCGGTGGCGGCGGCCCGGGCGTGTGGGGATCGGCGATCGTGCAGGTGCCATGGGCCTGTTACAGGCAGTACGGTGACGTGGCGATGCTTGAAAAGTGTTATGAGCCCATGCTTGAATGGATCCGCTACCTTACCACCCGCTGCGAGGACGGGCTGATCACACATGAGGAAGAGGGCGGATGGTGTCTGGGCGACTGGTGCACGCTGGAGCCTATCGTCATTTCGCCGACGTATGTGAACAGCTGCTGCTTTGTGAAGATTCTTTTGATCGTTGAGGAGATTGCTTGCCGCCTTGGCCGTGAGGAGGATGCCGCGCGACTGGAAGCGGTCCGCAAAGAAACGGAAAACGCCATCCGCCGCCAGTTTTGGGATCCGGCTGTCGGTCATTATGACGGCGGCCGTCAGGGCGCGGACGCCTACGCTGTATGGTGCGGCCTTGAGGGTGAGGCAATGGCACAGCAGGTGGCAAAGTTCTACGATGAACTGGGGCACTTTGATACCGGTTTTGTCTGCACGGATATCCTGCTGGAGGTGCTGTTTGACTGCGGGCATGCAGATACGGCGCTGAAGCTGCTGCAAAGCCGCGAACTGGGGTCGTTCCTGTATATGAAGGACCGAGGCGCGACCACCATCTGGGAAAATTGGAACGGTGCGGAGTCACACAATCACCCCATGTTTGCAGCAGGCGCCAGACAGCTGTTCACGGGTATTCTGGGCATTCGCCAGCGACGGGGTACGGCTGGATATCAGGATGTGATCATCCGCCCCTGCCAGCTGCCCGCAGGCCAAAGGGTGAAGGGCAGCCTGCTGACGCCGCTGGGACGGCTGACGGTTGAACTGGATGAAAAAAACGTAAAGGTCACAGCGCCGGAGGGGATGCGGGTGTCGTTTGCGGATGTGGAACATGCATGCTGCAAGGTTGCGTCTGGCGAATGACAAGGCGGTGAAAGAATGATATTTAAAGGCGTTTCAAGGATTTTTAATTTGACGGATGAGCAGCAGTATGAAACCATCGGTCAGTTTTGGGATGAGATGGCCGCGCTGTATGGATTGGAAAATGTAAGGGGCCTGGGCTATGCATGGCAGGGGAATGCCATGTCTTATGCTATCGGGCTGAAAGACGGAGAGATTGAAAACGGCAATGTGTGTATCACGTTGCCTGATGATGGATGGGAAACTGTGAAAGGTCAAACCGATTGCCTGAAAGCTCTGTATGATGAAATATATCAAAAGGGCAGGCTTCAGTATGAAATTGAGATGTTTTATGAAGATGGCACCTGCGAAATCAGCTATTATCGGGTGAAGTAACCGCGTCCAATCTGCTGAACAACAAAGCCCATACGCAACAAAACGCACCCGCCTCCTGTATGGCAGTGGGTGCGTTTTGTTATAAAGGGAAATTTACACCAGTTCATCCGGGAAATAGCCGCGCGTATCAGCCTTGCGGCCCTCAGCGTCTTCAATACACACGCGAACGTAGCGCGCTTCGGGATCTACAGCCAGATCAATGCTGGTCGCCGTCTGGCCGGGCAGAGCGTGGAAGTAGGAAGGCTTTTTGCTGCCGGTGAACACAAAGGCATGCGCCACGGGCGAGCATTCGATGTGCAGCCGTCCATCCTCAATGGAAACCTCGTGGAACAGCGGCCCCATTGAAGAGTACATTTCGCCCTTTTCCATGGCGTCGATGACCGACGCGTAGGCGAACTTCTCCGGCAGGATCATGGTGAAAGCACCGAAGGAGTCGTTTTCAACGTGATCAATGGGATAGACATTGTGGTTGTCGTCGGTGCTGTGGCAGAAGATGCGCTGGCCGTGGGTGAGCAGCTTGTCATACAGCATGCCGTTGTATTCCAGGTGATTGGTCACATAGGAGCTGTAGTTGCACATCTCCATGCTGAAAAGGCCGTCGTAGCCCAGCACGTCGTTTTCATCCACCATGGACCAGTAAAAGTGGTTGAACGCTACCAGATAACCGGCATCGCGCGCTGTCTGGATGTATTCGTTGATGTATTCGCGGGTGAATTCGCGCGTGCGGTCTGACCCCGTCCATGCGGTGATCTCGTCCATGGCGTTGTCGCGCAGAATGTACTTCATGTACGGCTTGTTGGGGCAGATCATCGTGGTGTTTTGCGGATCGCGCGCAAACAGGTTCAGGTGTACTTCCTTGGCGTAACGGTTGTAGCGAGCGTTGGGGTCAGGCCGAATGTAGCATTCGTAGCCGGTAAGCAGCAGAAAATCGTCCTCATCCATGGCGCTGTGGCAGTGCGGACGCTCGTGGTCGGTGATGGACAGAATGCTGTAGCCGTGATCGCGGTACATGGCTTTCAGCTCTTCGGGGGTCTTTTTGCCGTCGCTGAGAATACTGTGGCAGTGCAGATTGGCCTTGTACTGTTTTTTATGGGGAGAAATCAGATACTTCATTGGAATGACCTCCTCAGAATGCGGTGAGCATGAACACCTGGTCGATGGGGTTGGCGGAAGGTTTTTCCGGGTCCATATATTTGGCGGCGGCGGATTCAAACAGCACGCATACAGCGTCGCCCACGGTGCACAGTCCCTCCGTCATGGGCGGAGCCACGATGGCGCCCAGCTGCACGCCGCTGTCCAGACACCAGATAGGCACGGTCTGGCCGTTCAGCTCTGCGGTGGCGTCGGGTTCATTGGGTAGCACGTTGCTGTAACGGTAGATCATGGACAGATTGCGCCGGCCATAGGACTGGCTCAGATAGATCTCGCCGTTTTTGACCGTCATGCCCTGAATGCGCTCGGTGGTGGACAGAATGTAATTCGGCGCGGAGACGTCCAGCTCCTTTTCAGCAACAGGGTCGAGCACATAGCCGCAGCACCAGGCCTTGTAGCGGCCGTCGTCGCTTTTCACCTTGTGGCTGGCGTCGGTTTTGTATTCGCCGCCGTATTGGAATTCGCCTACCCACAGAATGCCGTCGGAATAGTTGCAGTAGGACGCGGTGACAGGCACGGGAACGGCCTCTTCAAAGCTGCATTCGGAGGCAGCAGGCAGCGCGCGGTAGGCGTCCAGCGAAATGCGGTACAGGGTGCCGGCGTTGGCAACGTAGATGTTGTTTTCGGTGGCGCATACACCGCCGGCATGACCGGTGTAGGGCGTGCCGTCCACATTGCTTAAGTAGATTTCCTTCACAATCGCATCGGTCGCACGGTCGACCGCGATGATGCTGCTGCGGTCGCCGCCAGAGCTGTAACCGCTGAACAGCAGCCAATCCTCCTGCGGCAGATATCCCACGCCCTGCGGCACCACGTCTTCAGCACAGCCAGGGATGGATTCGGCCAGTTCGCCGCTTGCATAGAAAACATCATACAGCGCGTTGGTGTTTGCACTGTCGGTAACGGATTGGGTGGAGTAGCGGAAACCCTCGGCACAGGCCGGAGCGATCAGCAGCAGGCAAGCCAGAAACAACGGGAACAGTCTTTTCATTCTTCATACGACCTTTCTTTGGCACTGTAAACGTTATACCACATTTTTAACGTAATTGCCACAGCATGCAGCTTGCATACCACAGGGTTTTTCTGTACAATACAGAAAAGTCCAATTTCATATACAGGAGATGGTATTCATGCATTCCATTCCCCGTCCGGAATATCCCCGTCCGCAGTTTGTACGCCCCGGCTGGATAAATTTGAACGGCTGCTGGCAGTTTGAAATCGACCACGGTGCGTCCGGCCGTGCACGCGGACTGGTGGAAAAGACCCCGCTTGACCAGACCATTCTGGTGCCCTTCTGCCCGGAAAGCGAACTGTCCGGCGTGGGCTACAAGGATTTTATGGCGGCCGTATGGTACCGCCGCAGTTTTGTGCTGCCCGAAGAGGCGGAGGGACAGCGCATTCTGCTGCACTTCGGCGCAGTGGATTACAAGTGTGAAGCATGGGTCAACGGCCAGTCCGTCGGCGTGCACGAGGGCGGCTATGCCTCCTTCACATTTGAGATCACCCATGCGGTGAAGCCCGGCGAAAACACGCTGGTCATCTGTGCCGATGACGATCAGCGCCATGGGTTTCAGCCGTATGGCAAACAGTCGAACCGGTATCATTCCTATGGCTGCAGCTACACCCGCACCACGGGCATCTGGCAGACGGTGTGGCTGGAGTGGGTGCCGCAAACCTACATTCAGTCTGTGAAATATTACCCGGACGCCGCCAACGGCACGCTGTACATGGATGCGCTCATCAGCGGAAACGCCTGTGGCATGACGTTGAAGGCACAGGCCTGTTTTGACGGAAAGCTTCAGGCTCAGGCTGAATGCGCGGTGGACGGCAATCACGCCAAGCTGACGCTGAAGGTGCAGGATATCCACCTGTGGACGGCTGGCCAGCCCAATCTGTACGACCTGACGCTTACGCTGGGCGAGGACGTCCTCAGCAGTTACTTTGCGCTGCGCACCATTTCCTTCGACGGCAAGAAGTGCCTCATCAACGGCAAGCCGGTTTTCCAACGCCTGATCCTGGACCAGGGCTTCTACCCGGACGGCATTTACACCGCGCCCACGGATGAGGCACTGAAGCACGACATTGAAATGTCCATGGCTATGGGCTTCAACGGCGCAAGGCTGCACCAGAAGGTGTTTGAGCAGCGCTTCCTGTACTGGGCGGACAGGCTCGGCTATATCTGCTGGGGCGAAATGGCCAGCTGGGGCATTGAGCCTGCACACCCGCACACCATGAACATCTTCCTGCGCGAGTGGCTGGAAGTGGTCGACCGCGACTTCAGCGCGCCGTGCATCGTGGGCTGGTGCCCGTACAATGAAGTGTGGAAGGAAAGCAACGAAGGTCTGCGCGAACTGACTTTGCAGATGACCTACCGCGCCACCAAGGCGGCTGATCCCACCCGTCCGGTCATCGACACCAGCGGCGGCTTCCATGCAGAAACGGACATCTACGACACGCATGACTACGAGCAGAACACCGCCGTTTATGCTGAACGCTACAAGCCCGGTGCAGCTCTGTATGACCGATTCGAGGGCAGACAGCACTATGACGGCAGGCAGCCCATGTTTGTCAGCGAGTACGGCGGCATCCGCTGGACGGATGATGAAAGCGGCTGGGGATACGGAGAAGGCCCCAAGACCGCCGAAGAGTTCCTGTCCCGCTACAGGGGCCTGACCGAGGCACTGCTTGGCAACCCCGAGCACATGGGCTTCTGCTACACCCAGCTGACCGACGTGGAGCAGGAACAGAACGGCCTGTACACCTATCATCGCGTGGCCAAGTTTCCGCCGGAGGTCATTGCAGCCATCAACCGTCAGAAGGCGGCCATTGAAGAATAAAATAAAAAGAGAGAAGCATGTGCTTCTCTCTTTTTGGTTCAGGCGATCAGTCCCTGTTCCTGTGCCTGCGTGGTATACAGTTGATAATACAGGCCCTTCTTTTCCATCAGCTCATCGTGGCTGCCCGCTTCCATGATGCCCTTATTGCCGATGTAAAGGATGCGGTCGCAGTTTTTGATGGTGCTCAGGCGGTGGGCGATGATGAAGCTGGTGCGGCCCTTGAGCATTTCCTGAATGCCCTCCTGCAGAAGCTTTTCGGTCTGTGTGTCGATGGAGGAGGTGGCCTCGTCCAGAATAAGGATGGCCGGGTCGCTCAGCAATGTGCGGGCAAAGGCGACCAGCTGCTTCTGGCCCTGCGACAGGTTGCCGCCGCGCTCCTTGACCTCGGTGTTGTAGCCCTGCTTCATCTGGCTGATGAAGTCATCCGCGCGCACGCGTTTTGCAGCGGCACGCACCTCTTCATCGGTGGCGTCAAGCCTGCCGTAGCGGATGTTGTCCATCAGCGTGCCGCTGAAGATGAAGCTGTCCTGCAGCATGATGCCAAGCTGACTGCGCAGGCTGTGCAGCGTGGTCTGGCTGATGTCGTGCGTGCTGCCGTCCTCGCCGTGCAGCAGGATCCTGCCACCGTTGAGGTTATAGAAGCGGCACAGCAGGTTGATGACGGTGCTCTTGCCGGCACCCGTGGGACCGACCAGAGCGATGCTCTCACCGGCCTTCACGTGAAGGTTCACATGCTCCAGAATATTGATGCCCTCTTCATAGGCGAAGGTCACATCTTCAAAATCCACCTCGCCGGTGATGGGCGGCAGATCCTTTGCGCCGGGCGCGTCGTCCACCACAACGGGCTCGTCCATGGTTTCAAAAATGCGCTCCAGATAGGCGATGTTGTTGACAAAGGAGTTGTAGATGTTTGCCAGATTCGTAATGGGCTGCCAGAAGCGGCTTACATACTGCGTCATGGCAAGAATCACGCCGAAGGATACCATTTCGCCGCCGTCCATCCAGTATACACCGGCAATGAACAGAAGCGCGGTCACGATCTGCGTGAGCGTTTCACTGCTCAGCCACACGGCGTTGCTGAAGTAGATGGCGCGCGTCCATGCAGCGCGGCAGGCAGAGGCCAGCTTTTCCATGATGCTGAGGTTGACCTCCTGACGGTCAAACAGCTGGCTGACGCGCACACCGTCGATGGATTCGGCAAGGTAGGCGTTGTAGTTGGAGTTTTTGTTGCTTTGCGCCTGCCATGCCTTGCGCTGGCGGGGCTTGATGATGAGGATGATGGCCAGGAACACCGGCAGGCCCGACAGGATGACCGTGGCCAGTGTGGCGTTGGTGGCATACATGAAAATGACGATGAAGACCAGGTTGATGATTTCCAGGATCATGTTGATGATGCCGTTGGAAAGAATGTCGGAAACGGAGTTGACGTAGTTGATGACGCGCACCAGGATCTTGCCTGCAGGACGGCTGTCGTAGTAGCTGAAGGGCAGCTTCTGCAGGTGGGCGAACAGGTCCTTGCGGATGTCATAAATGATGGACTGGCTCACGTGCACCATCGTGCGGGAGCGGATGGTGTTGAACACAATGCTGAGCATAATGATGCCCACGAACGCCGCCGCCATTTTGATGATCATGCCAACGTCCTTGTTAGGTACGGCAACGTCCAGCACCCATTGGGTGATCTTGGGAATGAACAGCGACGCGATGCTGGCCATCGAACTCAGCAGCAGCGCCATGAGCATTTTGTACTTGTGCTTGCCGATGTAAACGCCTGCGCGTTTCAGGTGCTTCAATTGAAATGGGGTCTCAAGCCGCTCGTCAACGTCAAACTTGTTGCGTGCCATTTCACATCGCCTCCTCTTGGGGAAGGTCGTTTTGCAGGGCGTAGGTCTGATAGTAGTAGCCGCGCAGCTTCACCAGTTCCTCATGCGTGCCGCGCTCGGTGATGCGGCCGTCCTTGATGACCAGGATCAGATCGGCGTCGCGCATGGAAGAAATGCGCTGGGCGATGATGAATTTGGTGCATTCAAAAGGCAGCTGGCGCAGCTGCTGCTGTATGTAGCGCTCGGTTTCACTGTCTACGGCGGAGGTGGTGTCGTCCATCACCAGAATGCTGGGCCGGATGGCCAGCGCGCGGGAAAGCGCAATGCGCTGACGCTGACCGCCGCTGAGGCCCACGCCGCGCTCGCCGATGATGGTGTCGTAGCCGTCGGCCAGCTTTTCCACAAAGTCGTGGGCGGCAGCACGGTTGGCAAAGTCCTTCACCTCATCGATGGTCAGGTCCTGATTGCCGAAGGCTACATTGCCTTCGACGGTGTCGGAGAAGAGGAACACGTCCTGCGTGGCTGTGCCGATGCCGCCACGCAGCTGCTGCAGCTTCCACTTCTTTACATTGACGTCGTCCACCAGCACTTCGCCTTCGGTCACTTCATAGAAGCGGCTGAGCAGGTTGATCAGCGTGGTTTTGCCGCCGCCGGTGGGACCCATAACGGCCACGGTCTGGCCGGGCTGCACCACGAAGCTGACGTCGTCGATGACTTTTTTGTTGTCAAACTTGAAGCTTACGTTGCGGAACTCGATCTTGCCCTTCATGCGGCCATGCTCCACAGCATCGGGCGCGTCGACGATGCTGGGGTTGGCGTAGTACAGCTCCTGTACCTTGGTGGCGGAGGTGGAAAAGCGCTGCAGCTCGTTGAGCAGGTTGCCAAGCTCGCGCATGGGGTTGGAAAGCGCCCAGCTCAGGCTGGTGAAGATGGCCAGTTCGCCGGGAGTCAGCTGGCCCCAGATGATGAACAAACCGCCCACGAAAACGGTGATGAGCATCATGGCATTGGCCAGTATTTCAATAAAGGGATAGAAGCTCAGCCACAGCTTGTTGATGCGCAGATGGCTCTGGCGGAAGGCTTCGTTGCGTTCGTCAAAGCGCTCTTTTTCGTATTCTTCACGGGCAAATGCCTTCACCACGCGGTTGCCGGCGATGTTTTCCTGCGCGGCGGCGTTCATTTCGCTCAGCCTGTCGCGCATGGCCACAAAGCGCGGGCGCACCTTGGAGGAATACAGCTTGGTGATGAGCATCAGCACCGGCGTAACGAAGATGAGAAGCCCCGTCAGCTTCCAGTTGACGGTGAACAGGTATACGCAGGTGAACAGAAACAGGCACGCGCTGTCGATGATGCGGTAGTCAATGTAGGACACAAAGTGCCGGCACCAGTCCAGATCGGCAGACATACGGGTCATCAGGTCGCCGGCGCGGTGCTTGTCAAAGTAGCGCATGTCGTTGTACTGCAGCTTGCGGAACAGCTTCAGTCTCAGGTTATACACCACGTTTTGGGCATTCTTTTCCAGCGTGATCACCATCAGGTAACGCAGACCCTCACGCACAAACTTGGCGGCAAGCATCATGGCCAGCAGCCCAAGCAGCGGGTCGGGGTTCTGTGCCATGATCACCTCGTCGATCACGCGCTGCATCAGGGCAGGGTTGATCAGCGTGAGCGCGGTGGTAAACACGCTCAGTGCGATGGCGAAGATATGTCGTTTGTGATACTTTTCGTCCATGTTCTCCCAGAGCCATTTGATTTGCTGAAGCATTTGCCAAACCACTCCAATCAGTCATCACGGGGGGAGAGAATGCGTTTTGCATTCATTAGCTTCGGAGAATGATAGCACAAGCGAATGTGAAAAACAATGTATTTTGACTAACTTTTTCAAAGAAAAAAATCCGCGGATTCTTCCACGGATTTGATTGTTTTTGGTTGGGATGAATTTGCTTATTCTTCCGTTTCGGCCGGGTAGGTTTTGGTGCCTACGCCGATGAGAGAAGTGACGGTACGCACAAACTGCTTGTTTTCCCATGTGGCCAGCTTGTTGAGCATGCGGCCGTTGAAAATGAGGGCAAGCGTGTTGCCGCCGTCAAGGTTGAAGGCCTCTTCGACCCCGCGCGCCTTCAGCATGCGGGCGAAGCGGATGAGACCGGTACCTTCGCTGGTGTCCATGCGGCCCAGTACCGACAGCACCAGATAATGGTTGGGCTCGTACATCGCAAGCGCCTGACGGGGCGACTTGGTTTCGTACCAGCCTTCCAGCACCATCGGGTCGATCTCGCCCTCGCGCACCAGCACAGGGCCAAAGCAGAACACGTTCACCACGCCTTCAGCGATCAGCTCGTCGGCCTTCTTTTCGTTGCTGTAATAGCATTTGAGGGTGCCGTCGGGGTACTGCGCCATGATGTCGAGGTTGGGCAGATTGTGCAGGCGCTTGCTGTACGTTTTGGACGACAGCACCTCGCCGTCGCGGATGACGGGGCCCACGGTGTCCTTGCGATCCAGCCGGTGGCCGTAGAAGTCGTCGGTGATGCCCAGCACATAGCCGTTTTCGGTGGCGATGTCAAAGGGATGCTTGAACCGCGTGCCGGGGCGGGCGGGATTATTTTCAACGGTCATCAGGCGCTCGTCGCCGCGCAGCCTGATGTCGGTCTCAAACCATTCCAGCGGGATGCTCTCATCGGCACACTTGATGATGGTGATCTGCAGATCCTGCGTCAGATAGGCCCAGAAACCGCCCTCGTCATCCTCGTACAGGAAGGGTTCTTTGCCGACGAGATAGCCTTCGGCGTCACGTTCAGGCCAGTCGATCTGCGGAAGCACCGCAGGAACCTCCACGCTGGGATAGGCGCTGACGGCCGTTTCGCTCAGGATGGCGTTGTAGGTAGCTTCATCCGCCTCGCCGGTCACGGGCAGGCCGTTGTTTTCCTGAAAAGCCTTCACCTTTTTGACGGTGTCGTCGTTAAAGTTGTTGCCAAGCTTGGGCGTATGAAAATAGCCCAGTTCAAACAGGCGCAGCTTCATCGCGGCAACGTCGCTGCCCTTGCTGCCCTTGACAAGGGTTTTGAACGCCGCTTCTTCGGCGAAGCTCAGGCAGGGCAGGCAAAACAGCAGGAGGGCCGTCAGCACGCACAGCAGTTTCTTCATCATCTTTGGCAGGCTCCCTTATTTCTTCTTGATCTCTTTAAACGGCTGATAGCGGCCGTTTTTGAACATTTCCACGATTTGCAGATAGCGCGGATGCCCCTGCCGCCAGCCTTCCGCCGTGATGGCGATCTGCCCGGCGGTGGTGTTGATGGTGCAGTTGGGCAGGGCTTCCTTCAGCATGACGACGTCTTCTTCGGTGAAGGGATTGTCGCTCATCCACAGGCGGTCGAGCTTGGAAAGGCCCACCAGCGGCGAGAAGTCCTCAATCTGGCAAAAGCCGATGTGCAGGTCGATCAGGTTCTTGCACTCCGCCAGCGGAGAAATATCCGTCAGGGGGTTCAGAAACAGCTCCAGATATTCCAGATGCTCAAGCGATGCGATGGGCGTGAGATCAGTGATCTGGTTGTCGGCCAGGATCAGCACGCGCAGCTCCGGCAGGTCGTACAGGAAGCTCAGATCGTCCACCGCATTGTGGCCGATATCCAGCGCCAGCAGGTTGTGCATGTACTTCAGCGCCCGCATGTCGGCGCTGGAATAGCGGGTGGAGCTTTCGCTGTGCAGGGTGCTGAAGGCGGTGTTGGCCATGCGCAGCGTATGCTTGTTGACACGGATGCTGGCTTCCAGCTGCAGATCGGGAATGAGTGCATACATCATTTCCAGCTGGTCGTAGGTGAACATGGAGTTGAGCGAGCGCAGGCTTTTGAGGTTGGGCAGGAATTTCAGCCCCGCATACAGCTTATCAAACGTCTGCTGGCTGTTCACCTTTTCGGGATAGATGGTCAGGTGCTCGGCGGTGGAGCGTACCTTTTCGCCAAGCAGAGTCATGCTGTACTCAAACGTCCTGTCCGGGAAGGCTGCGTGCAGCTTTTCCAGATTGCTTACCGAGATGGAGCCGGTGTCGAACACGATGTGGTCGGCAGTCGTGGCGGCGATGGTTTCGATCAGCTTGTCGATCTCGCGCACGTCGCGGCTGGGCAGTTCCAGCGTTTCAGCCATGGAACTGCCCGTGAGCATGGCAAGGAGCAGAAACACACAAAGCAGTTTTTTCATTGGTTCTCCTTTACGGCGGCAATGAAACATGCGCCGTTGATACAGCAGGGGACGGAAAGCTGGCGGAAGCCCGCGCCGCGCAGAAGCGCCAGCTCGTGCTCGAGCGTCAGCGGCGCGTCAAAGTGGACGAACTGATCATCCGGGATGCCGTCGCGCAGGCGCTTGCGGGTGAAGGTCTGCCACAGCAGCACTTCCTCTTCGGCGCAGCAGGCCACGTACTCAGCCTGCAGATACATGCTGCCGGGTTTGAGCGCACGGCGGATGCGGCTGTACAGCGCTGCCTTCTTTTCCGGCGTGAAATGATGCAGCGTTTCAAAATGGATGACGGCATCAAAAACGCTTTCGCCCAAATCGTGCTGAAAGTAATCGGCGCAGACGGTGTGTACCTGCGGATGCTTTTGACGAAGCTTTGCAAGCATGTCCTCCGACAGATCAATGCCGGTGACTTCAACCTGCGGGCGTTCGGCAAGGATGGCGTCCAGTTCCAGACCTGTGCCGCAGCCAAGGTCCAGCAGGGTATGCACATCGGCGGGCAGCAGGCGTTCCATTTCCAGATAGGCGTCATGCCATACGGACATGTGATCTTCATATCCGTCCAGACGGGCAGAAAAGAAGTCTGCCATGCCTTCCAGCGGGTCAGCTTCGGTCTGCTCAAGCCATGCTTTCAGGTCCACCATGTGCTGCACGACGTTTTCGCGGATGATCATGCCTGAGCCTCCGGGGTATTCACGATCTCCACGCCGGTGACCACGTCGTCCAGCAGCGCCATCACCATGGGCATGCCCTTGGCGGTTTTGTTCTGCATCATCACTTCATTGGTGTGCAGCTCCGTGGGCAGACTCAGCTTTTGCGCAATGCGTACGGTGCATCCGGCGTCGGGGGCAAGCGCAACGGCAGCCAGACAGGTGCCGTTGGAACCGTTCTTGTTGAAGTAGAAGCTCTTGACGCCCTTGCCGGCGCGGGCCTGGGGCTCAAAGTCCATATACAGAATGCGCTTGGCATAGCCGCGGTCGCTGAAAAGCACCAGCTGGTCGGTGGCCTGCGGCTGACCGCACCACAGAATGTGATCGCCCAATTCAAGGTTCATGCCCTTTACGCCGCCGGCGGTACGGCCCTGCGCAGGGATGGAGTCGCTGTGGAAGCGGATGCACATACCGGTTTCGGAAAACAGCAGGATATCCTTTTCGGGATCCATGGCGAAAACGGCATGCAGCTCGTCGCCGTCCTTGAGGGTGACGGCTGCAAACTTCGCGCGACGCACGTCATATTCGCTGCAGGGCGTGCGCTTGACCTGACCATTTTTGGTCACAAACAGCAGATCGGGCTGCGCGGCCATGTCGGAGGGCTTCACGCACAGAATGTTGACCGGCACTTCGTTTTCTTCAAGTCCTGCCAGCACGCTTGAGAGAAGCGAGCCGCGGTCCTTGGGCTTGTTCGTCTCCGGCAGGGCGGATACGCTCAGCGCGTAGCAGTTGCCGTGGTTTGTGAAGAAATACAGCGTGTGGTCGGTAAGGGTTTCAAACTTGTAGGCAGGCGGATCCTCATTGAATTCACCGTCTGCAAACAGCTTACGCGCACGGGCGGGATACATGCGGCGCAAAAGGCCTGCTCTGGAGAAGGTGACCACGGCTTCCTCGGCGATGATCTCTTCCTTCTGGGCGGCTTCCACCACGTCGGAGGTATCCACCAGCTCGGTGCGGCGGTCGTCGCCATACTTGTCCGCAACGGCCTTGAGCTCCTTCTTGATGACGTTCATCAGCTTCTTTTCGCTGGCGAGGACGGCTTCCAGCTCGGCGATCAGCTTGCAAAGTTCTGCGTATTCCTTGCGAAGCGTGAGAATTTCGAGATTGGTAAGCCTCTGCAGACGCATGTCGAGGATGGCCTGCGCCTGCACGTCGGTCAGTTCAAAGCGTGCCATCAGCGCGGCCTTGGCGGTCTTGGGGTTTTCGCTGCCGCGGATGATTTTGATGACCTCATCCAGATTGTCAACGGCAATCATGAGGCCTTCCAGAATGTGAGCGCGGGCCTTCGCCTTGTCCAGATCATACTGCGTGCGCGCGGTGACCACGTTTTTGCGGTGGCGGATGTAATATTTGATAGCGCGCTTCAGTGACAGCAGACGCGGCTTGCTGTCGGCAATGGCGAACATGTTGACGCCGAAGGTCACCTGCAGGTCGGAATATTTGAACAGGTAGGCCAGCACCTTGTCCACGTCGGTATCCTTGCGCAGCTCAATCACGGCACGCATGCCCATGCGGTCGCTCTCGTCGCGGATGTCGTAGATGCAGCTGAGCGCAGCCTTCTTTTCCTCACTGAGCTTGAGAATCTTTTCAAGCATGGCGGCTTTGTTGACCTGATAGGGGATTTCGGTGATGACGATGAGCTTGCGGCCGGCGCTGCCGTCCTCGATATGGGTGCGGGCGCGAAGGGTCAGCTTGCCCTTGCCGGTCTCGTAGGCTGTGCGGATCTCAGGAGTTTTGAGCAGCACGCCGCCGGTGGGAAAGTCCGGCGCGGGCACGATCTGCATCAGTTCATCCAGCGTGATGTCGGGGTTGTCGATCTGCGCGATGACGGCGCTGATGGTTTCCTTCAGGTTATGGGGCGGAATGTTGGTGGCCAGACCGACCGCGATGCCGCTGGCGCCGTTGACCAGCAGGTTGGGGAAGCTGGCGGGCAGCATATCCGGCTCTTTGAGGGTATCGTCGAAGTTGAGGCGGAAAGGCACGGTGTCCTTGTCCAGATCGCGCAGCATTTCGGTAGCCAGCGGGGCCATGCGGGCCTCAGTGTAACGCATGGCGGCAGCGCCGTCGCCGTCGACGGAGCCAAAGTTGCCGTGGCCGTCGACGAGCTTTCCGCGCATGGAAAAGTCCTGCGCAAGGCGCACCAGCGCATCATACACGCTGCTGTCGCCGTGGGGGTGATATTTACCCAGACAGTCGCCCACGATACGCGCGCACTTGCGGTGGGGTGTATCGGGATGGATGGCCAGTTCGTTCATGGTGTAGAGGATGCGGCGCTGCACAGGCTTGAGGCCGTCCTCCACGCGGGGAATGGCACGCTCCATGATGACGTGCTCGGCATAGGGGATCATGCTGTTGTGCATGACCTCTTCCATGGGAGAAATGATGATGTTCTGATCCACGCCGATCGGCGGACGGTCATCCTTGGGTTTGCGGGGCGCCATCAGTCATTCCTCCCTTCGTTGAGCTTGTCGCTGAGGGCCATGAAACTGTCCTCGCGGTTAAAGTTGGCATGCTGGCTGATGTATTCGCGGCGCGGATCGACCTTGTCGCCCATGAGGATGGTAACAAGGCGCTCGGCCTGGGCAGCGTCTTCAATGCTGACCTGCATCAGCTTTCGCTCGCTGGGATCCATGGTGGTTTCCCACAGCTGTTCGGGGTTCATTTCGCCAAGGCCTTTGTAGCGCTGCAGCTGATAGCCCTTGGTGGAACCCTTGGTGATCTTGCGCAGCTCGTTGTCGTCGTAGGCGTACTGCACCTTGTTTCCGCGCTGTACCTTGTAAAGCGGCGGCATGCCGATGTAGACGTGTCCGGCGGTGATGAGCTCCTTCATATAACGGTAGAAGAAGGTGAGCAGGATGGCGCGGATATGCGCGCCGTCCTGGTCGGCATCGGAGAGAATGATGACCTTGTGATACTTGAGGTTGCTCAGGTCGAAGCTCTCGTCGATGTTGGTGCCCAGCGCGGTGATGATGGAACGGAATTCCTCGTTGCTCAGCACCTGATCCAGACGCTTCTTTTCGGCGTTGAGGGGCTTGCCGCGCAGCGGCAGAATGGCCTGGAAACGGCGATCACGGCCCTGCTTGGCGCTGCCGCCGGCGCTGTCGCCCTCGACCAGAAACAGCTCATTCTGTTCCGCCTTGCGGCCGGTGCAGCTGGCCAGCTTGCCCACCAGCGGCGCAGCCTCCAGCGCGCTCTTGGTGCGGGCGACGTCGCGGGCCTCGCGGGCGGCTTCGCGCACCTTGGCGGCGCGCACGGCTTTTTCAATCAGCTGGGTGGCCAGCTCCTGATGCCTGAGGTCCTCAAAATAGGCGGTCAGCTGCTGCACAAGAATGGCTTCAACCGCCGGGCGTACCTCGGTATTGCCCAGCTTGCCCTTGGTTTGGCCCTCAAATTGGGGGTTTTTGACCATGGCGATCATCACGGCGGTCATGCCCTCGCGGAAGTCGTCGCCGCTTAAGTTGGCGTCCTTTTCCTTCAGTGCGCCCAAACGGCGGGCAAAGTCGTTCATCACCTTGGTGTAGGCAGCCTTGAAGCCGGTTTCGTGCGTTCCGCCCTCGCCAGTGGGGATGTTGTTGACATAGCTGAATACGTTTTCGGTATAGCTGTCGGTGTACTGAATGGCCGTACGGAAGATGATGTCGTCCTTCATGCCTTCCAGATAGATGGGTTCGTCGTGCAGGGGCGTTTTGTCGGCGTTGAGGTACTTGACGTAGTCGATGATGCCGCCTTCATAATAGTAGGTCTGGCGGCCCTGCGGCTGCTGCTCGGCCTCTTCAGCGTCCTCGTCGACTGCCTTTTTGGGCTTGCGCTCATCAAGGAAGGTGATGGTCACTCCCTTGTTGAGGTAGGCCAGCTCGCGCAGACGGCGGGAGACAGTGTCGCCGTTGAACTGCACGGTTTCAAAAATCTCGTCATCCGGCATGAAACGGATGAGGGAACCGCGCTGGCGGGTGTTGCCCACACAGGCCAGCGGCGCCACGGCACGGCCGGCCACGACCTTCTGCTCGGTTTCGTCCCAGCCGCTTTCAAAGCGCATCTGGTAGTGCTTGAACTGCAGATAAACGTCGATGGACACCCACTTCGACAGGGCGTTGACGACGCTCGCGCCCACGCCGTGCAGACCGCCGGAATAGGCATAGTTGTCGTTGTTGAACTTGCCGCCGGCGTGCAGCTTGGTATAGATGACCTCCACACCGCTGACGCCCATGGTAGGATGGATGTCCACCGGCAGGCCGCGGCCGTTGTCGCGTACGCTGGCCGATCCGTCGCTGTGCAGCGTTACATCCACCTGGCTGGCATAGCCGGCCATGGCTTCATCGATGGCGTTATCAACAATTTCCCACAGCATATGGTGCAGGCCCCTCGAACCCGTGGAGCCGATATACATGCCCGGGCGCATGCGCACTGCGTCCAGTCCCTCCAGCACCTGTATGCTCTGTGCATTATACTGCTTGGTCATCCGGTTCACTCCTTGATTACTTCAAACGTGTGCAAGCACACAAAACAACAGTTTATTATATCACGAAACCCATGGTTTACACAAGTTTTTGCCAGTTCGCACACGCATCAAATGTCGGCGCGGCGCGCATGATAGCCGCAGACAGAAGTGAAAGGATGAGGCGTGGTGCGCGGATACCGTACAGACCTTGCCATGGAATGCCTGGATCAGAAGAATGGGGAACTCAAGGGCGTGCGCATGAACACGCGCACCATCGGCGGGGTGACGCACACGCGCATACGCATTGAGGATGAACGGGCGGCTGACAGGCTGGGCAGACGTAAGGGCGAATATATCACCGTGGAATGCCGCGACCTGCCCAACTGCGATGCACGTACGCGCGAGCTTTTGGCACGCATGGTGGCCATGAGCGTGCGCGGCATGCTGCCGCCGGAGGGGGAAGTGCTGGTGGTGGGCCTTGGCAACCGCAACGTCACTGCCGATGCACTGGGCACGCGCGTGGTGGAGCGCATGCTGGTCACGCGTCATCTGCAGCAGACCATCGCGGAGGAACTCAGGGGCAAGCTGCGAGGCGTGAGCGCCATCGCTCCCGGCGTGCTGGGGCTTACAGGCATTGAAACGGCGGAACTTTGCCGGGGACTGGTGCGTCATGTGAAGCCTGCGGCGGTGGTGGCCATCGACGCGCTGGCTGCCTATGAAAGCCAGCGCATCTGCACAACGGTGCAGATCACCGATACGGGCATCCAGCCCGGCAGCGGCGTGGGCAATCACCGGCTGGGCCTGACAGAGGAAACGCTGGGCGTAAAGGTTATCGCCGTGGGGGTACCGATGGTGGTGTACGCATCCACCATCGCACGCGATGCCATGACGGAGCTGATCCGCCGTTACGGCATTATCAAACAGGAAGAAAGCGAGCAGCTGGCCGGACAGATGACAGAGGGACTGATGGGCGATATGGTCGTCACGCCGCGCGAAATTGATGAGCTGGTGCTCAATATCGCCGGGCTTTTGTCAGACGGCATCAATCAGGCGCTGCAGCCGTCGATTGATACAGACACGCTGCATAGTTACCTGCATATCTAGCATATGGTTTGACACAAGGCAGGTGACAGCAATGGATTCAGGAGTGCGATGGCTGGCGGGCATGATGGCGGCGCTGGCAACGGGGATCTGCGTAGGCGCGTCCATGCCGGACGCTGTGCCGCAGCAGGCGGCGGCCGTATTTGCCGAGACGACGCAGGAAAATATGTTTGTGCTTTCAACGCCAGCGCCGCCGGACGGCTTTTCCATCGAGGTGATCAGCACAGGGACGCAGCAGCCACGCAGGCGTGTGCTGATCTATCATACGCATACCTATGAAGCATTTGAACAGGCGGACGAGCGTTATCAGGAAACCGAAAAATGGCGTACGGCAGACAATCGGCACAACATGGTGCGCGTGGGCGAGGAACTTGCGTCGCTTCTGCGTGCACTGGGGCTGGAGGTGGTGCATGATGCCACGGCCTTTGAACCGCCCGATCTGTCCGGCGCCTATGTACGGTCGCTTGAAATGCTGGAAAGCCGCAAAGCCGCAGGAGAACAGTATGATTTGTACATCGACCTGCACCGCGACGCGTACGCGGCGTCCTATAAAGGTACAAACACCGTAAACGTTGGCGGTACGGAAGTGGCAAAGCTGATGCTGCTCATCGGCAAGGGCGAAGGGCAGACTGGACAGGGCTTTGACGTCAAACCCGACTGGCAGGCCAATCTGGCCGTCGCGCAGCAGGTGACGGATGCACTCAATGAGCAGAAAAACGGCCTTTGCCGCGATGTGTGCCTGAAATCGGGACGTTTCAATCAGCATGTGGCCACCGGGTGCATTCTGGTGGAGGCAGGCAACAACAAAAACACGCTGGATGAGGTGCTTTCGGCCATGCCCTATCTGGCGGACGCCATCGCACAGGCGCTGAAGGAATGAGGCAGGACGGCTCCTGCCTTATTTTCTTTTGGGAATCAAGCAAAAATGCTTGACAGCGAGAGCATGATGGTGTATCATAATCAGGCTGTCAAGCGAAAAGACTTGATAGCAGGAGGGAAGCCGCGTGAAACCGATCGGAAACGAAGGGCCGCAGAGGCTGGAACAAAGCGTGGAGATCGGTACGCTGTGCGCCTTTTACGGCGGCTTGCTGACCGACAGGCAGCTGGATGCGCTCAGGCTTCATTATGAAGAGGATCTTTCCCTGGGAGAGATCGCCGAGGAGCTTGGCGTAAGCCGCCAGAATGTACACGAACTGATCACACGCTCTGTACAGAAGCTGCGCCGCTATGAACAGGCGCTGGGCGCTGCACAAAGAGCGGAACAGACCGCCAAAACGCTTCGTCAGGCGCTTGAACTGATGGACGGGGCGGACGCAAAGCTGGAGGAGGCCCGTGCACTGATCGGCCAGATCATCCGCCAGCAGGAAGGAGAGTAAGACCTATGGCCTTTGAAGGACTGAGTCAAAAGCTTTCCGGCGCGCTCTCCAAACTGACGGGCCGCGGAAAGCTGACGGAACAGGCTGTAAAGGAAGTTATGCGCGAAGTGCGCATGGCCCTGCTGGAAGCCGACGTCAACTACCTCGTCGTCAAGGATTTCTGCAAAAAGGTCACTGAGCGCTGCGTCGGCCAGCAGGTGCTGGACAGCATGACGCCTTCCAACCAGATCATCCGTATCGTTGCCGAAGAGATGACCGCGCTCATGGGCACCGAAAACGCCCGCCTTACCTGGTCCAGCAGCGTGCCCACCATTTACATGCTGTGCGGCTTGCAGGGCGCCGGTAAGACCACTATGGCCGCCAAGCTTGCCAACCACCTCAAAAAGGACGGCAAGAAGCCCATGCTGGCTGCCTGCGACATTTACCGCCCGGCTGCCATCACGCAGCTGCAGGTTGTGGGCAAGCAGGTGGATGTGCCGGTTTACGAGCACGGCACGCAGGACCCCGTCAAGACCGCGCAGGAAGCCATCGAGTACGCACGCGACTACGGCCGCGACGTGCTGATCATCGACACCGCCGGCCGTCTGCACATCGACGACGCCCTCATGGAAGAACTTCGCCGTGTGAAGAGTGCCGTCAAGCCGCAGGAGATCCTGTTCGTGGTCGACGCCATGACCGGTCAGGATGCGGTGACCGTCGCCAAGAGCTTCGACGAGAACCTCGGCATCGACGGCGTGATCCTCACCAAGCTGGACGGCGACACCCGCGGCGGTGCGGCGCTGTCCATCAAGGCTGTGGTGGGCAAGCCCATCAAGTTCTCCGGTACGGGCGAAAAGCTCAGCGATATCGAACTGTTCCACCCCGACCGCATGGCCAGCCGAATCCTCGGCATGGGTGACCTGATGACCCTGGCTGAAATGGCGCAGGAAAACATCGACGTCGACCTGGTCGAAAAGATGGGCAAGAAGGGCCCTCAGGATTTCAACCTGGAGGACTTCCTCACCCAGATGCAGCAGATGAAAAAGATGGGCGGCCTTCAGAGCATGCTGAGCATGCTGCCCGGCGTAGGCGCAAAGCTGCAGGACGTCGAAATCGACGACGACGCCATGAAGAAGCCCGAAGCCATCATCCGCAGCATGACCCCGCGCGAGAGGCGCAACCCCGGCATTCTCAATGCCAGCCGCCGCAAGCGCATCGCCGCTGGCAGCGGCACCACCGTGCAGGACGTCAACCAGCTCATCCGTCAGTTTGAACAGTCCAAGCAGATGATGAAGCAGATGATGAGCCGCGGACGCGGCAAGCGCGGCCGCATGAGGCTGCCGTTCTGATTTTACCTGACTGACAATCACCGCTGTGATTTCAGATATACAATTATTGATTGCTCAAAAGTATAGGAGGAAAAACCAATGTCTGTTAAGATTCGCCTGAAGAGAATGGGTATGAAGAAGATGCCTTTCTACCGTGTTGTCGTCGCTGACGAGCGCAGCCCCCGCGATGGCCGCTTCATCGAGGAGATCGGCTACTACAACCCCATGACCGAGCCCGCCACCATCAAGATCGACGCTGAGAAGGCCCAGCAGTGGCTGAAGAACGGCGCTCAGCCCACCGACACTGCCCGCACCCTGCTGAAGAAGAGCGGCGTCATCGAGGGCTAAGATCGATGAAAGAACTGGTGTAATACGTGGCCAAGTCTCTGGTGGACAATAAGGACGCCGTGACTGTGGAAGAAACTGTCGGGCCGGAAGCCACCATTCTCGAGCTGCATGTTGCGCCCGAGGATATGGGCAAGGTGATCGGCAAGCAGGGTCGTATCGCCAAGGCGATCCGCGCTGTGGTGCGCGCTGCCACTGCCAAAAACCAGAAGCCCGTCTTTGTGGAAATCCAGTAATTGAAACCCTGTGGGCGCATGGGGCGCGATTGAAGCGCTTCCTGCGCCCATTCTTTGTGGAGAAAAAGGAGAAAGCCATGAAACAGGAATACCTGCTGCTGGGCGAAATTGTTCGTCCGCAGGGCATCCGCGGCGAGGTGAAGGTGAAGCACTACACCGACGACCCGGAGCGTTTCTTTGATCTGGAGGATGTGTTTCTCAAGCGCGGCGACAAGTACGAGCCCGCCGTGGTCACGGGTGCCCGCGTCAACGGCGACGATGTGTTCCTTTCCATCGAAGGCGTGAACGACCGCAACGAGGCCGAAAAGCTGCGCGGCGTGCAGCTGTGGGTGGATCGCGACAACGCTGTGGAGCTGGGCGAGGATGAGGTGTTCATCGCCGATATCCTGGGCGCGAAGGCCTACGATACCAAGGGCAACGAGATTGGCGTGCTCAAGGATGTGCTCACCCCCGGCGGCGTGGATGTGTTCGTTTTCAAAACCAAAAAGGGCACCCTGATGATGCCCGCGCTCAAAACCGTGATCCTCACCATGGACGCGGACGAGGGCCGCATCGTGCTGGACGAAAACCGGCTGGA